>JANMVT010000240.1:0-24020 GCA_031392945.1 Rhodoferax sp.
GGCCAACCCGAGGTGGTGGAGATCGTGCTGGCAGATGGAGTCACCGAGGACGTATTGCTGAGCGCCGCCGCCGCTGTCGAGCAGGGCTCGGACCACCCACTGGCGCAGGCCATCGTGCGCCGCGCGTCCAAGCTCACCATCGTGGCACCGACCGGCTTTGAAAGTCTTGACGGCATGGGCGCGCGCGCGCAAACCGCAGGCGGCACGGTGTACCTGGGCAACCGCCTGTTGATGGATACGCAAAAGCTCGCGCTCGGCCCGCTGGAGGCGCAGGCCAAGCGTTTGCAGGGTGATGGCCGCACGGTGGTGCATGTATCCCAAGCCGGTCGCGTCATTGGGCTCATTGCCATCGCCGACGCAATCCGGCCCACGTCGAAGGCCGCAATCGCCAAGCTGCGCGAACGCAAGATCGAGGTGGTGATGTTGACCGGTGACAACTTGGCCACGGCCACACGCATCGCCGCCGATCTGGGTATCGACAAAATTCTGGCCGACGTGCTGCCGGCGCAGAAGGCCCAGAAAGTTAAAGAGTTGCAGGCCACCGGCAGACGAGTCGGCATGGTGGGCGACGGTGTCAACGATGCGCCGGCGCTGACTCAGGCCAACGTCGGTTTTGCCATCGGCGCGGGCACCGATGTGGCGATGGAAAGCGCCGATGTGGTGTTGATGAAGAGCGACCCGTATGACATCGTCGGCGCCATTGAGCTGTCGCGCGCGACGATGCGCAAGATGCACCAGAACCTGTGGTGGGCAGTGGGCTACAACACCATCGCGTTTCCGCTTGCGGCAGGGGTGCTGTACCCGTTCGTGCTGAGCCCGGAGGTCGCAGCGATCTCCATGTCGGGCAGCACCCTGATCGTGGCGATCAATGCGCTGATGTTGAAGCGCACCAAGCTGGCAGGCATTCGCCAGTCAGGCAAGACTGTAGTAGCCTCCACAACCGTTGCTTCAGACGCACCAAAGCCGGCCGAACCGCCTGCGCAATCAATCCCCGTGGCAGACAACGCAGGCGCTTGATATGAGCGGCTCACGAAAGCCTTGGTGAAATCGCCTTGTCCACAATGTTTTGCGCCTCCTTCATGATGTGCTCAAGGTGCCTGGCGCCATCGAAGCTCTCGGCATAGATTTTGTAGATGTCCTCGGTGCCTGAAGGCCGGGCAGCGAACCAGCCATTGGCAGTGATGATCTTAATGCCACCAACCGGCTCGCCATTTCCAGGTGCCCTACTGAGGATGCTCGCGATTCCTTCACCCGCGAGTTCGGTGGACCCGATTTGTTCAGGCGAAAGCGCCGCCAGCAGCAGCTTCTGTTGTGGAGTGGCGGGTGCTTCTGTTCGATCAGCCACCGGGTTGCCAAATTCGTTCGCCAGATTGACATACAGCTCACCAGGGTCTCGGCCCGTGCGCGCCGTGATCTCTGCGGCCAGCAGCGCCGCGCTGATGCCGTCTTTGTCGGTCGTCCACACCGACCCATCGCGGCGCAGAAATGAGGCACCGGCGCTTTCCTCGCCGCAAAACCCGAGGGAACCATCCAGCAGACCCGCCGCGAACCATTTGAAGCCGACCGGTGTTTCGTAAAGCTGGCGGCCAAGTCGCGCTGCCACCTGGTCGATCAACCGGGTGCTGACAACGGTTTTCCCGATCCCGGACTGCCGGTCCCAAAGAGGGCGGTGCGAAAACAGGTAGTCTATGGCGACCGCCAGATAGTGGTTCGGGGCCAGCAGGCCGACACTTTTGGCAATGATGCCGTGCCGGTCGTGGTCGGTGTCGCAACCGAATGCGATGTCGAAGTGATCCTTCACGCCGACCAGCCGCTGCATCGCGTACTTTGACGACGGGTCCATCCGGATCTGGCCATCCCAATCGAGCGGCATGAAGCCAAAAGACGGATCCACAACGCCGTTCACCACGTTCAGATCAAGGCCATAAACTTCTGCGATGACGTCCCAGTAGTGGACACCGGCACCGCCCAGCGGGTCAACACCTATCCGGATCTTCGAGTTGCGGATCAGATCCATGTCGATCACCGTGCCGAGGTCGCCCACAAAAGCGTTCAAAAAATCATTGCGGTGCGTTGTCGCCGCCGCAAGCGCCTTGGCGTGCGACATGCGATACACACTTTTTAGTCGCCTCTCCAAAAAGCGGTTGGCAGTTGCTTCGATCCATCGGGTGGCATCTCCACCGGCCGGGCCACCATGGGCTGGGTTGTATTTGAAGCCACCATCGTGCGGCGGATTATGCGATGGCGTGACCACAATGCCGTCGGCCAATCCACTGCTGCGGTGGCGGTTGTAGGTCAGGATCGCGTGCGAGACCGCCGATGTCGGCGTGTATTCGTCGTTGCTTGCCAGCATGACTCCACGCCATTGGCAGCCAGCACTTCGAGCGCGCTGGCACAGGCGGGTTGTGACAGCGCATGGGTGTCTATGCCCAGGAACAGCGGCCCACCAATGCCTTTGCCTTTGCGGTAGTGGCAAATCGCCTGGGTGATGGCCAAGACATGCCATTCATTGAACGAGCGGTCGACGGCAGAACCGCGATGACCCGAGGTGCCAAAGGCAACGCGCTGCGCCGTGACCGTGGCGTCAGGCACTTCCGAATAGTACGCGGTGACGAGTTTGTCTGCGTCAACGAGCATCGAGAGCGGTGCCGGTTGACCGGCGAGCGCATTGATCCGGGTCGCCACGCGTGCCTCAAGAAATCGCGGCGCTGTTGTTGCGCGGCCCATGCACTCGCTCAAAAACGTCAACCCAGTCGCGCAAACGCCGCGCGATCTGTGTGACAGCGTCGTGGCGTGTGAGCGTGCGCGCGCGATATCCGGCCACCGCATCCCAGAACGTGGTGCGACCGACGGCGAAACCGATGAAACCTTCGACGCTTGCGGCGGTGGCAAGCCACGTACGCACCCTGGCTTCATCGGCACCCCGGCCCAGCACGATGCAGCCAACCCCGCCGCGCCCGTCGCGGCGCGCCATTCTGACGATACGCTCGCAATCGCCGCGGCTATCCAGACCTTCGAGTTTCCAGACATCGGGTTCAACGCCTACAGCCTGCAAGGCTTGAATCGCCTGCAGCATCAGCGGCGGACGCATCTGTCGATCAAACGCGTCTTTATCGCCATTTGTGCGGGCAAGCTGGTCAGTGGTTGCCGGCACCAGAAGTTCAAACATGAAGCGACGACGGCTGCGCTGGCAGTAGTCAGACAAGCGCTTCAACCGGCTGATCTGCCGCAGGTTCAGCGCTTTGTCGCCCTCCGGGTTGTACCGCACCAAAACCTTGGCGAAGCTTGGATCGAACGCCTCAATGTGGCTCGCAAAGTCATCGCCGTATTCGAATTTGAATTCGTCAATGCCGCTTTGCTCGACAGACAGTGCGGTGACGAAGCCTCTGCGATGCGCGTCGCTCAGGATGTGGGCGCCGAATTCCTCATCGACCAGGATCGCGGCAGCCTCCTTCCGCACGCCTTCGGCCAGCGCTTGCCTGAAGCCCTCAAAAATGAGTTGCTTGCTGTCAATGACCTCCTCGCGTTGCGATGCGGACAACGGCGGCTTGAAGCCGAAAAGGCCGTCAAGATAGGAATTCCGATGGTCGAATGGCAGCAGATACAGCGCTTTGTCGTAACTCAGACTCATACCAACCCCACCACTGCTGCGGGAGAACTCTTTTCCCTGATCCGTGCCAACAGGGCGCTCCATGACTTGGCGAACGCCTGCACCCCTTCGTGTTGAAGTCGCGCGGCCAGCGCTTCGTCGTCAACACCCTCGCGCCTGAATTCTTCCAACACGGCTTCGCCGTAGCCGCCGTCTGCGGGCAAGGCAGCACCCGCCTTGCCGTGATCGGCAAACGCCAGCAGGATCTTCTCGGGGATCGTGTCAATCGTGTCCGGTGCGAGGAGTGCCTGGACATAGAGCGTGTCGGGTGCAGTTGCATCTTTGGTGCCGGTACTGGCCCAAAGCAGACGCTGCGGCCTCGCGCCGACCTGAGCCAGTCTCTTCCAGCGCTCGGACACAAGCAATTTGCGGTAGGCCCCGTAGGTTCGCATCGCAATGGCAATACCCAGTCGGTTGTGAAACGCAGGCGACACTGCATCCTTCACTGTGACATCCCATCGGCTGACGAATAGGGAGGCCACAGATTCAACCTTTGGATCGAGGCCCGCCGCAACCCGGCGCTCGACGCCGCGCAGATATGCTTCGGCAGCAGCCATGTAGTGTTCCCGCGAGAACAGCAAAGTCACGTTGATTGGGACGCCATCGAAGATCGACTGCTCGATGGCCGGAATGCCTTCAGGCGTACCAGGAATCTTGATGAAGAGATTGGGCCGCGCCGCCCGCGCGTGCAGTTGCATGGCGGCTTTGACGGTG
The DNA here is from genome assembly GCA_031392945.1 of Rhodoferax sp. Lineage (GTDB taxonomy): Bacteria > Pseudomonadota > Gammaproteobacteria > Burkholderiales > Burkholderiaceae_C > JANYCG01. Next base: position 4,364 of record JANMVT010000240.1, read on the forward strand.
CCGGCGGTGTCGTTGGCGAGCAGTGGCGAGACTTCGAGCGAGACCCAGCCGTCCGCACCTGCACTTTTGTCAAAGATCGGCCTGAACAGATCGGCTGCCTGTGTCAAGTCCTGCAGCGCCAGTTCGAAGAAGACGCCTTCCTCCGTCAAGCCTTGGGCGGCCAGCTTCTGGATGGCCTGGTCATAGACGCTGCTTTTGCTGATCGCCTGCTCAAAAATAGTCGGGTTCGAAGTCAGTCCGGTCACCGACAGCTCAGATATATAACGCGCCAGCGTACCACTGGTCATCAGTTCCCGCGTGATGTTGTCCAGCCACAGGCGCTGCCCAAGGTCGTGGAGTTTCCGGGTGTTGGGGTTCATCATTTCTCCTGTAAGGTAAGGACAGTGCGAATGTCAACACCAAGCAGGTCACCAATGCGCTCCAGGCTTAGATCGGCTGCTGGGCACGCAGCAACAAGGGCTGAGTCAAGTGCGTAATGGCCCTGTCGCGGGAAAACAGTGGTCAATCGATCTGCCATCACGGTTTTCATCGCGGAAAGAATGCGCAGCTTGTCGTCAACCATCACATAATGCCGCGCCGGGTATTCGCGCTGCACCGCGTCCAGCATCTTTTCTTTGTGGATATAGATCAACACTCGCCCGCCTACAGCATTCCACAAGCCGGAGCGTTGCACCTTGCGCGGTTGAAAAACCACGTCGCCGTCTGACAGGATCACCGTGACCCCAAAGGCGTTGAGGCGGTCGATCACGTCGAGGGCTTGTGGATAGAGGCGATTCGCGAACGGGTAGTCAATAAGGAAGCTCGACATCTGCAAGAGGCGTTGAACATCATCCTGCCCGTGCTCGTGCCCGTGCTCGGTGTCGAAGCGGTAGCGCTGCAGCGCTCCCAGGTAATCGGCATAACCGAGTTCGCTGCGCAAGGCCTCAAAGTGAGCCCAATAGTGGCTCGCACAGGCGGCGCCGAATTCCCGCTCAAGATGGGCGCGCAGATCTGCGATGATCCTATCGTTGTCGAGCAGAGTGTTGTCTACGTCGAGCAAAAACACCGTGTCGTGAGGCGCGGTCATGCGCCGGGCTTTTCTATGTGGCCGCCGAACTCGTGCCGCATCGCGGAAAGAATGCGGTTGGCAAAATTAGCGCCACTGCGTGAGGAGAACCGGTCAAACAGCGCTGCGCTAAGTACATGCGCTGGCACCGCTTCGTCAATAGCGGCCTGAATCGTCCAGCGACCTTCTCCCGAATCCGAGACATGCCCGCCGTAGGCAGCCAACTCAGGGTCTTTTTGCAAAGCTTGTGCGCTGAGGTCAAGCAGCCAGGAGCCAATGACACTTCCGCGCCGCCAGACCTCCGCAATTTCGGGCAGATTCATGTCAAACTGATAGCACTCGGGATGGCTCAGCGGCGTGGTTTCGGCATCAGAAACACGGTTTTTCGTGCCTACGTTGGCATTGCGAAGAATGTTGAAGCCTTCAGCGTACGCCGCCATCAAGCCGTATTCGATGCCGTTGTGGACCATCTTGACAAAGTGGCCAGCCCCGCACGGGCCGCAGTGCAGGAATCCCTCTTCGGCACTGCCAGTTTTATCCGTTCGGCCAGATGTCCGCGCAGCCGCCAAGATGCCTGGCGCAAGAGAAGAAAAGACCGGGCGCACATGCGCGACGATGTCGGACTCGCCGCCGATCATCAGGCAATAGCCCCGGTCAAGTCCTTTGACACCACCGCTGGTTCCGACATCGAGGTAGTGAATGCCGAGGGCCCGCAATTTGCCGCCACGGCGAATGTCGTCACGGTAATGCGAATTGCCGCCATCGACGACGATGTCACCGGCGTCCAGCATCGGCACCAGATCGCCCAGAACCTGATCGACCGCGGCGGCCGGCACCATCAGCCAGACCAAGCGGGGCGTGGTCGTTCGCGAAACCAATTCCTTTAGCGTTGAGGCCCCAACGGCGCCGTCTTTTTGTAGACTGGCAACGACCGATGCCTGCCTGCCATAAACGACGCATTCATGGCCCTGGACCAGCAAGCGGCGCACCATACTGGCACCCATCCGGCCTACGCCAATCATTGCGATCTGCATGTCATTTCTCCGTTCGGCATGTTTGAAGAATATGAGGTGTCCTGAGCTGCCGTCTGTGCGCTGGAGCACTATTTGCCGGAAATACTGCTGTCACTGTGCCCTCTGTTCAGCCAACGCGCAGGTATGGCGGGCGATCTGCTCGTCTTCCTGTGACACGAGGACCTGCACCACGCAACGTGAAGCACGGTCGTTGACTGGATTGTCGGCGGACTGGTTCCGGCCGTCGTCAAGGCTAACGCCAATCCAGGACAAGCGGCTGCAGACCGCAGAACGCACCAGCGCATCGTTTTCACCAACGCCACCCGTGAATACGAGCAGATCGATGCCATCCAGTGCGGCGATCATGGCTGCGATTTGTTTGCTAACCGAATAACAAAACATCTGGATCGCAAGCCGTGCATCTGCATTTGACAAAGCGGCCTCATGCAAATGCCGCATGTCACTGCTGACACCCGAAATCCCCAGCAGGCCAGAGCGGTGATCGACCAGCTCAGCGAGCATGGCTGCATCAAACTTCTTTTCACGCAAGAGGTAGAGCAGAACACCCGGATCAAGATCGCCTGTGCGCGTGCCCATGATCACCCCTCCGGTGGGCGTCAAACCCATGCTGGTGTCGATGGATTTTCCGCATTTGACCGCTGTAACGCTCGCGCCATTTCCGAGGTGTGCGATGACCACACGGTCAGGAACATCCGGCCTGAGGTGATGCAGGATAGATTCGATGGAAAGGCCGTGAAACCCGTATCGCTGTATGCCTTCCAACTGCCACTCCCTGGGAATGGGCAGCACGCGCGCCACGTCAGGCAAGCCAGCGTGAAAGCTGGTATCGAAACACGCCACCTGTGGCAGCCCGGGAAAGCGCTCCTGCGCAAAGCGAATGAACGATAGTGCTGCCGGCATATGCAGGGGCGCAAAAGCCACCGCCGCTTCAAGCTGCCGCACCACCGAAGCGTCGATCAGGCAATGCTGGCGCAACGCCGGTCCGCCATGCACAATGCGATGCCCTATGGCAGCGGGCGCCGGCGCTTTGGACTTTGCCAAAAGTATGGCAACACCGGCAACTGCTTCTTCCGCGCTGCGCGCAGGAATGTTGTCCGAGAGCAGCTCTTCAGCCCGCGATGCCTCCATCCGGTACAGGCCGAATTTGAAGGAAGAAGAGCCGCTGTTCAGCGCCAGCACAATCATCACGCCTATCCTTCCCAACACCAGTCTTTGACTTCGGGCATGTCGTCCCCATGCTCGCTGATGTAGAGTTTGTGGCGCTCCATGGTGGTCCAATACCGCGCGGTTTCTGCACGCACCAGGTGCGCAAAGCGCGGGATTCTGCTGATTGCATCGAGCGCCAGCTGGTAGCGGTCCAGGTTGTTCAAGACAACCATGTCAAAGGCAGTGGTGGTGGTGCCTTCCTCCTGGTAGCCGCGGACGTGGATGTTGTCGTGGTTGTGGCGGCGGTAAGTGAGTTTATGAACAATGGCTGGGTAGCCGTGGAAGGCGAAGATCACCGGCTTGTCCGTTGTGAACAGCGCATCGAACTCGTGGTCTTCCAGGCCATGCGGATGTTCCGACGGAGGCTGCAGCACCATCAAGTCCACCACGTTGACGAAACGGATGCGGATGTCGGGCAGATAGCTGCGCAACAGTGTCACGGCGGCCAGGGCCTCCAGCGTGGGCACGTCACCCGCGCAGGCCATCACCACGTCCGGCCCGTCTTCGCCAGCGGTGCCAGCATTGCCGGCCCAGGCCCAGATGCCGGCGCCCGCCGTGCAGTGGCGCACTGCGGCATCCATGTCCAGCCACTGTGCCTGCGGCTGCTTGCCGGCAATAATCAAGTTGACGTAGTTGCGGCTGCGCAGGCAGTGGTCGGTGACCGACAGCAGGCAGTTGGCATCGGGCGGCAGGTAGATTCGAACGACATCTGATTTTTTGTTAGCCACATGGTCGATGAAGCCCGGGTCCTGGTGCGAAAAGCCGTTGTGGTCCTGCCGCCAGACGTGTGAGGTGAGCAGGTAGTTCAGCGAGGCGATGGGTTTGCGCCAGGGGATTTGTTTGCTGACCTTGAGCCATTTGGCGTGCTGGTTGAGCATCGAATCGATGATGTGGATAAAGGCCTCGTAACACGAGAACAGGCCGTGCCGCCCGGTCAGCAGGTAGCCCTCCAGCCAGCCTTCACACAGGTGCTCGCTCAGCACCTCCATCACCCGGCCTCGGGTGTCGAGGTTGACATCCACTTTTTCGACATCAGCCATCCAGGCCTTGCCGCTCACTTCAAAAACGGCATCCAGCCGATTGGACGCGGTTTCGTCCGGGCCGAAGATGCGGAAATTGTTTTTGGCCAGGTTGAGCTTCATCACGTCACGTAGAAAGCCGCCCATCACCCGGGTTGCCTCGGCGTTGACGCTGCCCGGCAGGGGCACCGCCACCGCATGGTCACGGAAATCGGGCATGGACAAAGCCTGCAACAAGCCGCCACCATTGGCATGCGGGTTGCAACCCATGCGCTGATGGCCGGTGGGAGCGAGTTCCGCAAACGCCTCGTGGAACTTCCCGTGTTCATCGAACAATTCGTGCGGCCGGTAGCTTCTGAGCCAATCTTCGAGTTGCTGCAAATGTCCGGGCGTTTTGAATTCTGCAATCGGCACCTGGTGCGCGCGCCAGGTGCCTTCCACCGGCTTGCCATCGACAAACTTCGGCCCGGTCCAGCCTTTGGGTGTGCGCAAGACAATCATCGGCCAACGGGGCCGCTTGACGGCTTCACCGGCAAGGCCGGCCCGCGCTTCTTTCTGGAACTTTTGAATCTGCGCCAAAACGGTGTCAAGCGTTTGCGCCAGGCGTTGGTGCACCTGCATCGGGTCGTCGCCTTCGACAAAAAACGGCTCGTGCCCGTAACCGCGCATCAGGTCGGCCAGTTCGTCGTGGCTGATGCGGGCCAGGACGGTCGGGTTGGCAATCTTGAAACCATTCAGGTGGAGAATCGGCAACACCACACCGTCGCTGGCAGAGTTCAAAAACTTGTTGGAATGCCAGCTCGCCGCCAGCGGACCGGTCTCGGCCTCGCCATCACCAATGACGCAGGCGACGATCAAATCCGGGTTGTCAAACGCAGCGCCATAGGCATGCACCAGTGAATATCCCAATTCACCGCCTTCGTGGATGGAGCCCGGAACTTCGGGCGAGACGTGGCTGGGGATGCCGTTGGGCCAGGAGAACTGGCGAAACAGCCGCTGCAAGCCATTGCGGTTGCGCTCGATGGCCGGGTAGTGTTCGGTGTAAGAGCCTTCAAGGTAGCTGTGCGCCACGATGCCCGGGCCGCCGTGGCCCGGTCCGATGACATACATCATGTTCAGGCCGTGCTGTTTGATCAGCCGGTTCAGGTGAACGTACAACAGGTTCAAACCCGGCGTGGTGCCCCAATGGCCCAGCAGGCGGGGCTTGACGTGGTCCAGCGTCAGCGGCACTTCCAGCAGCGGGTTGTCTTGCAGGTAAATTTGCCCGACGGACAGATAGTTGGCGGCACGCCAATAGGCATGCATTTTTTGCAACAAGTCGGGTGACAGGGGATCAGACATGGGCTTCTCCAAAAGATGGCTCGTGCTGTGTTTTGGCCGGACCTCAGGGGACGCCCGCAACCGCCTTTGTAGACAATTTGAGTGTTTTTGGTCTGTGCGCCAGCGCACACATCAGTGGGTGTGGCGGTGGTGCGCATCCGGAAAATGCGCATGGCTGTGCGCCAGTGACACGTGCTGGTGCACATGGCTATGGCTGGCCCCCGGAAGCACCGGGTCAAGGTCTCGCCCCTGACCAGTGTGCGTGTGGGCGTGGTGCATATCACCCCCGTTGCTGCTGTCATGCTTGTGTTCGTGGTCATGCGCCAGCGCCTCATGCACATGGGCATGTTCGTGTTTCTCGGTCAGGTGCAGTGCCACGCCGATGGCCATCAGTGCGCCGCCGGCCAGCAACGGCAGCGTGAGCACCTCGCCCAGCAAGGGCAGGGCCAGCAGGGCACCGGCAAACGGCGCCACTGAAAAGTAGGCCCCGGTGCGCGCCGTGCCCAGGTGGCGCAGGGCCAGCACAAACAGCACCAGACTGGCGCCATAACTGGCAAAACCCAGCAAGGCCGCCTGCGCGACGATGCCGGCGGGTGGCAGGGTGGCGCCCGCCACCCAGGCCAGGGCCAGGTTCACGCCACCAGCCACCAGGCCCTTGACCATGGCGATGAAACCAGCATCGAGCAGGGCCAGCTTGCGCGTCAGGTTGTTGTCGATGGCCCAGGCCAGGCAGGCGGCTACCACCAGCAGGGCCGACATCACGCTGCCGCCGCCCATGGTGCCGCCACGCGGCCAACTCAAGACCAGCCCGCCAGCCACAATGGCCAGCATGCCCAACGCAATGCGCCGGTCAAAGTTTTCCCTGAACACAAACCAGGCCAACAAGGCAGTAAGAACACCTTCACTGTTGAGCAACAAAGATGCATCCGCCGCGTTGAAGCCGCCCAGGCCCCGCATCAGCAGCACTGGCCCGACCACCCCGCCAGCCAGGACTGCACCGGCGAGCCACAGCCATTGCATGCCTTGCGGCAACACCGCGCGTTCCTGCCTGACTTTCGCATCAAAGGCGCGCACCAGCGCCAGCCCCAGGCCGGAACCCAGGTACAGCAGGGCAGCCAGCATCAGCGGGTTGACGCTGGCCAGCAACAGCTTGGCCAGTGGCGTGCCCATGCCGAACAGCAACGCAGCCGCGAGCGCATACATCACACCTTTTGGCATCACAGACTCCTTGTCCCCATTTAGAAATGCTCCATCCTTTTAACGGCAGTCCTGCATCATGCCTGACCCCGATGAATCAGGGCTTGTCTTGCAGCGGGAAAATGCAGCTATCCTTGTCTATTTGAAAATTCTCATGTCGACTCACAACGACCACCATCACCGCGGCACGCCAGACGCCTCGCAGGTCACCGACCTGCCGCGTTACCGGCGCGTATTGTGGATCGCGCTGGTCATCAACGCGGCCATGTTTTTTGTGGAGGTGGGCGCGGGTTACCGTTCTGGCTCGGTGTCGCTGCTGGCCGACGCGATTGATTTTGCAGGTGATGCCGGCAACTACGCCGTGTCCATCGCGGTGCTGTCTGCGGCCTTGACCTGGCGCGCCCGCACCGCGCTGCTCAAGTCGGTGTGCATGATGGGTTTTGGCCTGTTCGTCCTGGGTCGGGCGCTGTGGGGCGCATGGGCTGGCACCCCGCCCGACGCCGCCACCATGGGCGTGATCAGCCTGCTTGCACTATCCGCCAATCTGTATGTTGCGTGGATTTTGTACGCCTTTCGCGAAGGCGATGCCAACATGCGCAGCGTGTGGCTTTGTTCACGCAACGATGCGATTGGCAACCTGGCCGTGATGGGCGCTGCCCTGGGCGTGGCTGGCACTCACACGGTCTGGCCTGACCTTGCCGTGGCAACCGTCATGGCATTGCTGGCGCTGAGCAGCGGCTGGGCCGTCGCGCAACAGGCCCGCAGGGAGTTATGAAGCCGCTTGCTGCAGCGACACGATCAGCGGGCACGTCACCTTACCCCGGTTGGCATCGCATCGTTTGAGGAGTTCTGCCAGTGCCGCTTCGATGCGTTTCAGATCAGCCATTCGACGGCGCACATCTGCAAGTTTGTGATGGGCGATTTCACGGGCTTCGCCGCAATGCGCTCCATCGTCCAGTTTCAGGAGCTGCGCAATCTCGTCCAGGGTGAAACCGATGCGTTGCGCCGCCTTGATAAAGCGCACGCGCGCAACGTCCGCCCCGGAGTAGCGGCGGATACCGCCGTAAGGGCGCTCAGGTTCGGCAATCAAGCCTTTTCGCTGGTAAAAGCGGATGGTCTCCAGATTGACTTCGGCTTCTTGCGCCATGCGGGAAATTGTCAGCTGATTCATCTTGACTCCGTACCAATGTACGGAGTTTATGCTGGATCACTTCACATGTTTTGGAGAAAAAATGAATACCAAACAAACCTTATGGGTCAGCGCACTGGCCGCCGTCGGCGCATCAGTGTGCTGCGCCGGTCCTCTCGTACTGTTGGGACTGGGCATCAGCGGGGCCTGGATCAGTATGCTGACCCAGCTTGAGCCTTTGCGGCCACTGCTCTTGGCCGCCACACTGGTGCTGCTGGGTTTGGCCTGGCACCGCCTGTACCGTCAGTCGGCGTCGTGCCTGCCACGTCAAGCTTGTGCCGAACCTGCCGTGCTGGGGCGGCAACGTCTGATATTCTGGCTCGTTGCCGTGCCTTTGCTGATGCTGCTGGCGTTTCCCTGGTACGCCTTCCTGTTTTATTGAGGAGAAACACAGTGAAGAAAATTTTGCTTTTAGTGATGATGGCCGCTGGCGCCGCCCAGGTGCTGGCAGTGCAAAAGACGGCCACCCTCGCCGTCGCAGGAATGACCTGCGAAGCCTGCCCGATCACAGTCAAAAAAGCACTGACCAGAGTGAGCGGCGTAAGCCGTGCAGTGGTTGATTTTGACAAACGGCTGGTCGTTGTTGACTTTGACGATGCAAAAGCCAGCCTGCTGCAACTGACCCAGGCCACAACACAGGCAGGCTACCCATCCACCGCCAGGGAAAACAAGCAGTGACGGACGTCGTTCTGGAATCTGCATTGACGTGCCCCGAATGTGGCCATGTCGCAACCGAGGCCATGCCGACCGATGCCTGCCAGTGGTTTTATGAATGCGGACAATGCCACGTGGTGTTAGCCCCAAAATCGGGTGACTGCTGCGTGTATTGCTCCTTTGGATCTGTGCCGTGCCCGCCACTCCAGATCAGCGGCAAGGGGTCCGGTTGCTGCGGTTGACGGAACTTCCACCGGGTTAAACTGTCCACTCCACCATGCGCCACCTGCTCCTCGTCCTCATGATTGCCCTGCTGCCTGTGCGCGGCTGGGCGGTTGACGTGATGGCCTTGTCAATGGCAGCCGGGCAGTTGAATGCTATTGAAACTATAGCTACAGAGGCAATAAACACGGGGGCAAAAAGCCAATTTTACAGCGAAAGTCAAGCCTCCATGCCGACTGACTGCCCCATGCAGATCCAGGCACCTGACAACACAAGTGCGGGGGTTTGCCACGGCTGCAACACCTGCCTGCTCTGCATGGCCGTGGTCACCGGATATCCCATGACACTTGCCGGTGCGGCGTCCCTGCCCCAGGCCGAGCAAGCCTTTGGCAGCGCCAGTTTCACCAGCGCCGAACGCGCGCCAGGGTTCAAGCCGCCTATTTCCTGACTTCCGCGCCCGTGGTCCGTCCGCTCGCCGTCTGGCCTGCGCACGGGATGGCCGCTTTTGCGGTGTCTGTCAGTCAGGAAATCTATGTTCACATCACGCTTTGGAATCGGCTGTCATCGCCATCACACGTCCGCCCGTCTGGCCAGGCAGGCCCTTCTTGCCGCAATCTGCGCATTGCTGCTGCCTCTGTCCGCAGGGGCTCAGCCCACGCAGACACCCGGCCTGACACTGGAGCGGGCCTTGCTGATGTCGCAGCAACACTCGCGGCAGATGGCCGCCCAGGAGGCCGTTGCGCAGTCGGCCCGGCAGATGGCCATCGTGGCCGGACAGCCCCCTGACCTGACGCTCAAATTGGGCATCAACAACCTGCCCGTCACGGGGCGGGACCAGTTCAATCTCACCAACGACTTCATGACCATGACGTCGATTGGCGTCATGAAAGAACTCACTGGCAGCGCCAAGCTCAAGGCACGCGCCGCCCGCTTCGAGCGTGAAGCCGAGGTGGCTGACGCCAACCGCGCCATGGCGCAAATCAATCTGCAACGCGACACCGCCACCGCCTGGCTGGACCGGCATTTTCTGGAGCGCATGCGCGAACTTTTGCAGGCGCAACGCGATGAGGGCAAGCTGCAGATTGAAGCTGCTGAGGCCGCCTACCGGGGCGGGCGTGGCACACAGGCTGAGGTTTTTGCGGTGCGTTCCGCAGTGGCGCTGATGGATGACCGCCTGAAGCAGTCACAGCAGCAGGTGTTGATGGCGCAGACCCGGCTGGTGCGATGGGTTGGCCCTGAAGGAGCCCGGATGCTGGCCGCCCCCCCCGACTTAAGCACCGTCGGCTCCCACCTGGAAAAAGTGGACGACCTGGAAACGCTGCTTAAAAACCACCCCCATGTCGCCGTGCTGGACCGGCAGGAAGCGGTTGCGCGCGCCGAGGCCAATGTTGCGCAAACCGAAAAAAAAGCCGACTGGAGCATGGAACTGATGTTCAACCAGCGCGGCCCGGCCTACTCCAACATGGTGTCGATCAACTTTTCGGTGCCCCTGCAAGGCAACCAGGCGCAGCGGCAGGACAGGGAGCTTGCAGCCAAGCTGGCCCTGGTTGACCAGATGCAGGCCCAGCGCGAAGAGGCCATCCGTGAACACGTGGCCGAAACACGTGCCTGGCTGCAGCAGTGGCAAGGCAACCGCCAGCGGCTTATGGCCTACGACAACAGCTTGATTCCCTTGAGCCGCCAGCGCACCCAGGCGGCACTGGCCGCATACCGGGGCAACGGCCCGTTGCTGGCCGTGCTGGAAGCGCGGCGCATAGAGATCGAAACACAAATGGACCGCCTGCGCCTGGAAATGGAAACAGCGGGTCTGTGGGCACAGCTGAACCATCTTGTGGCAGATGGCCACGACGTGGCCAATATGCAAACACCGGCCACAGCCCAGGGGAAATAGACATGAACAAAAAACTCAAACATCTTTCGCTCGGCTTGATTGCGGTTGGCGTACTGGGCGCTGGCGGTTACGGGCTTTACGCCATCGGCATGAAACAGGGCATGGACATGGCCATGCCAGCAGCGGGTGCCGGCGCTGCAGCAAGCCCCGTGGGCGCCAGCGAGGCCGTGCCGCAAACCATTGCCCAGGGCGAAGAAGCCACCCGGCGGCACATCGCCTCCGGCATCAAAGCCGGTGACATGGATCCGGTCACAGGCAAAAAAATCATCTATTACCATGACCCCATGGTGCCGGGCAACAAGTTTGACAAGCCGGCCAAGTCGCCCTTCATGGACATGATGCTGGTGCCGGTCTACGCCGATGGGGACGCGGGCAGTGACGGCAGCAAGGTCACGGTCAGCCCGCGCATCCAGCAAAACCTGGGTGTGCGAACCGCCGAAGTCACCGAGGGCATGCTTTCGCCGCAAGTATCCACTGTGGGCAACATCGCCTTCAACGAGCGCGACCAGGCTTATGTGCAAGCCCGCGCCACGGGCTACATCGAGCGCCTGCATGTGCGCGCCACGCTGGACCGGGTGGGCAAAGGCCAGGCACTGGCCGAACTCTACGTGCCCGACTGGATTGCCGCACAAGAAGAATTCCTGTCGGTGCGGCGCATGCAGGGCACAGACCTGGCGACCCTGGTCGATGCCGCCCGCCAGCGCATGCGCCAGGTCGGCATGAGCGACGATCAAATTCGATTGGTTGAGGTCAGTGGCAAGACCCAGCCTCGCATCACCCTTACCGCGCCGATTGGCGGCGTGGTGGTGGAACTGACGGCCCGCGAAGGCATGACGGTGATGCCAGGTGCCACCTTGTTCCGCATCAACGGTCTTGGCAGCGTCTGGGCCAATGCAGAAGTCCCCGAGAGCCAAGCCGCCTTGATCCGGCCCGGCGCCAGGGTGCAAGCCAGCAGCGCCGCCGCGCCTGGCACGAGTTTGCGCGGCACAGTACAGGCGATATTGCCGGAGGTGAATGCTTCTACCCGCACGCTCAAGGCCCGCGTGGAGCTGGCCAACCCCGGCGGCGTGCTGGTGCCGGGCATGTTCGTCAATATGCAGTTCGTGGACATGCGGGCGACCAAATCCTTGTTGATCCCCACCGAGGCGGTGATCCAGACAGGCAAACGTGTTGTGGTAATGCTGGCCGAAGACAAAGGCAAGTTCCGACCGGTGGAGGTGGAGATTGGAATCGAAACGGGCGGGCAGACCGAGGTCAAGCGTGGCCTGCAAGCGGGGCAACGAGTAGTCGTCTCATCGCAGTTCCTGATTGACTCGGAGGCCAGCCTCAAGGGCATAGAGGCACGTCTCAACGAAGCGCCACAAGCGCAGGGCAAGGCCTTCGGGAGCAAGCCATGATTGCCCAACTCATTCGTTGGTCCATCGTCAACCGCTTTCTGGTATTGCTAGCGACGCTGATAGTTGCTGCTTGGGGCGTGTACAGCGTGTTCAAGACCCCGCTGGATGCCTTGCCGGATCTTTCCGATGTACAGGTCATCATCCGCACCACTTATCCAGGGCAAGCGCCGCGCATTGTCGAGAACCAGGTCACCTACCCGCTGACCACAACCATGCTGTCGGTGCCGGGGGCGAAGACGGTGCGCGGCTACTCGTTCTTTGGCGACTCGTTTGTCTACGTGCTGTTTGAAGATGGCACCGACCTGTACTGGGCGCGCTCACGGGTGCTGGAGTACCTGAACCAGGTGCAATCGCGCTTGCCGCCTGGCGCCAAAGCCACGCTGGGGCCGGATGCCACGGGCGTGGGCTGGATTTACCAGTATTCATTGATCGACCGCAGCGGCACGCAGGACGCTTCACAACTTCGCGCCCTGCAAGACTGGTTCCTCAAGTACGAACTCAAGACCGTGCCCAATGTGGCGGAAGTGGCCGCTGTGGGCGGCATGGTGCGCCAATACCAGATCGTGCTGCAACCCGACAAGTTGGCTGCCTACGGCATCCCGCACACCAAGGTGGTCGAAGCCATCCAGAAGGGCAACCAGGAAGCCGGCGGCTCGGTGCTGGAGCTGGGCGAAGCCGAATACATGGTGCGCGCCAGCGGCTACCTGCAATCGCTGGACGACTTCCGCAAGCTGCCGCTGATGAGCACCAAAGCAGGCGTGTCTGTTCGCCTGGGTGACGTGGCACGCATCCAGATCGGGCCAGAGATGCGCCGCGGCATTGGTGAACTCGATGGTGAAGGTGAAGCCGCAGGTGGCGTGATCGTGATGCGCTCGGGCAAGAACGCGCTGGAGACCATTGCCGCCGTCAAGGCCAAGCTCAAAACCCTGCAAGCCAGCCTGCCCAAAGGCGTGGAGATCGTTCCTGTCTACGACCGCTCCGGACTGATCGAGCGGGCGGTGGAGAACCTGGGCCACAAGCTGCTGGAAGAGTTTGCGGTGGTCGCCGTGGTGTGTTTCATCTTCCTGTTTCATCTGCGCTCGGCTTTTGTCGCCATCATCTCGCTGCCGCTGGGCATTTTGGCGGCTTCCATCGTCATGCATTACCAGGGGGTGAATGCCAACATCATGTCATTGGGCGGCATTGCCATTGCCATCGGCGCCATGGTCGATGCCGCCGTCGTGATGATCGAAAACGCCCACAAGCATCTGGAGCATTGGAGCCACACCCACCCCAATGAAAAGTTGGAAGGTGAAGCACGTTGGCGGGTGATTGGCGACTCTGCGTCGGAAGTAGGGCCTGCGCTGTTCTTCTCGCTGCTCATCATCACGCTGAGTTTCATTCCGGTGTTTACGCTGGAGGCACAAGAGGGGCGTTTGTTCTCGCCGCTGGCTTTCACCAAGACCTACTCCATGGCGGCAGCGGCAGCCTTGTCGGTCACGCTGATTCCGGTATTGATGGGTTACCTGATCCGTGGGCGCATTCCTGACGAGAAAGCCAACCCGTTGAACCGTTTTCTGATTGCCGTTTACCGCCCCCTGTTAAACGGAGTACTGCAATGGCCTAAAGCCACGTTGGCAGTAGCTGCGCTGTTGCTGGTCTTGAGCCTGTGGCCGTTGCAGCACATTGGTGGTGAGTTCATGCCGCGCCTGGACGAAGGGGATCTGCTCTACATGCCGTCAGCCTTGCCGGGGTTGTCGGCGGGCAAGGCCAGCGAGCTGTTGCAGCAGACCGACCGGTTGATCAAAACGGTTCCAGAAGTGCTCAGTGTCTATGGCAAAGCCGGGCGGGCGGAAACAGCAACCGACCCGGCGCCGATGGAGATGTTCGAGACCACCATCCAGTTCAAACCCAAAGACCAGTGGCGCCCCGGCATGACGCAGGACAAGCTGGTGGACGAGTTGGACGCAATAGTCAAGGTGCCCGGCCTAGCCAACATCTGGGTGCCGCCGATCCGCAATCGCATCGACATGCTGGCCACCGGCATCAAGAGCCCGGTAGGGGTCAAGGTGGCGGGAGCTGACCTGGCCACCATCGACCGCCTGACGGGCGAGATTGAAAAAGCGCTCAAAGACGTGCCCGGCGTCAGCAGCGCCTTGGCTGAACGCTTGACGGGCGGGCGTTATGTGGACGTGAACATCAACCGCGATGCCGCCGCCCGCTTCGGCATGAACATCGCCGACGTGCAATCTGTCATCACCTCGGCCGTCGGTGGCGACAACATTGGCGAGACGGTGGAGGGATTGCAACGCTTCCCGATCAACATGCGTTACCCACGTGAACTGCGCGATTCACTGGAAAAACTGCGCGCATTGCCTTTCGTCACTGAGAGCGGTGCGCGCTTGGTGTTGTCTGACGTGGCTGACATCCGCATCACCGACGGCCCGCCCATGCTGCGCAGCGAGAATGCCCGCCTGTCGGGCTGGGTGTATGTGGACATTCGCGGGCGTGATTTGCGCTCGGCCGTGCTGGACATGCAGAAGGCGGTCACCCAGCAGGTCAAGTTGCCGCCGGGTTATTCAATCTCGTGGTCGGGCCAGTTTGAATTTCTGGAGCGCGCCACGGCCAAGCTCAAGGTGGTGGTGCCCTTCACGCTGCTGATCATCTTTGTGCTGCTGTACCTGACGTTTTCCAGTTTTGGCGAAGCCATCCTGATCATGGCCACCCTGCCCTTTGCGTTGATAGGCGGCATCTGGCTGCTTTACCTGCTGGCCTACAACCTGTCGGTGGCCGGTGCGGTGGGTTTCATCGCGTTGGCGGGGGTGTCGGCTGAATTCGGGGTCATCATGCTGCTGTACCTCAAGACGGCGTGGAATGAACGCATTGCGCAGGGCAAGACCAGCGCCGAAGATTTGCTGGAGGCCATCCGTGAAGGCGCGGTGCTGCGCGTGCGCCCCAAGGCCATGACCGTCGCAGTCATTCTGGCCGGCCTGTTCCCCATCATGTGGGGCACAGGCACGGGTTCGGAGGTCATGCAGCGCATCGCTGCGCCCATGGTGGGTGGCATGATCACTGCGCCGCTGCTGTCGATGTTTGTGGTTCCGGCGGTTTATTTGCTGATGCGGCGACCGCGCGAAAAACATGCGCCTCGTCCCGTCTTTTGGAGGCGCAACCGTGCACCAGCCTGAACGCCGCTTTCAATGGCGCAGTTCAATCTGCGTCTTGGCATGCCTTTGCCTGCTGCTTTTGGCCGGGGTCGCCCAAGCATCCACAACTGGCATGCAGGAAGCCATGCCAATGACGGCATCCACCATGCCACAGCATTCGATACCGATGGCGATGGATTGCACGCCGTGCGCACGATGCTACGTCGCACCTGCGCCCATCGCCACCGGATTTCCCAAGGAATGCCCGGCGTCACAAGCGCCAGATTGGCAAATCCATGCAAGCCCGCCGCCGGACAGGGAATGGATTTTTGAAACATGGGTTTGGCACCCTCGATTGCCGGTGCGCCTTGAATATTCACGGTGGCTGAATTGATTGACGCGCGGTTTTGAACCACGCCATTTCAATCATTCATTAATCACTGGAGTTCATTATGAAAAAGTTACTCATCGCGCTGATCGGCACCATCGCTCTTGGTTCCACGCTGTCAGCATTTGCAGGCCCTGATTGGCAAGCCATTGAGCAGGCGCGCAGGAATGCGCACGCTCAGGCGGTCACGACAGAGAAAACGATGCCCGAGGAAAAGTGCGCACAGAAGCGCCTCATCCTTCCGCTCGACCACGGGCCACGCGCCCAGTCAACGCCCTACCTGAACCGGCAGCGCAAAGAAGCCTTTGAAGCAGAGATGAAGGCTTGCAAGGAGGCTGCTGCCAAGAAAGGTATGACTCAATCAGGTGCTGCAACCCATGCCTGACCGTGGCGATTGCGCCGCCATGGCTGGCAACACAACGTTGACCGTGGCGGTGCTGTCGTGAAGGCCAATCCATTTGTTCCAACGAGCGTCCGTTTGGCTCAATTCATTTCAACCAAGGAAATCAAAATGAATAACCTCTCTTTCTCCATCCTCGTACTCGCGCTGTCAGTGACGGCAACTCAGGCCCAGCAAAAAATGGGCGACATGGCAGGCATGGATATGGCTGCCATGCCAACTGCGAACGCGCAAATGAACCACATCACCAAAGGCGTTGTGAAGAAGGTCGACACTAAAGCCGGCGTGGTCACTTTGGCGCACGAACCCGTCAAGAGCCTGGGCTGGCCGGCCATGACCATGGGCTTCAAGCTTGCCGACAAGATGCTGTTTGACAAGCTCATTGAAGGCGCGAAGGTCGAATTTGAGTTCAAACAGGTCGGCAATGACTACGTCATCAACGCAGTCAAGTAAGGCGAGGGGCTGGCATTTGGGCACAAGAGACTTCGAAACCTACGCTTTGGAGGCCCGATGACAAACGATCAACCCTTTGGCGGACGAACCTTGCGGGCAGTTGCCGGGATGCCTGAATGGAACGTGGCGATCTTTGCGTTGCTGCTTAACTTCCCGTGGGAGGTTTTGCAAGCGCCACTGTTTGCGGGGATGGCGGAGGCACCGTTCTCCCACGCAATCAAGGGCTGCGTTCAAGGAACTTTGGGGGACATGGCCATGATGCTGATCGCCTACGGGGCGGTATCGCTCACTGCACGCAGCCGGGCCTGGGTGGCGGCACCCACAGGCCGACAGCGTGCCTTGTTCATTGCGATTGGCGTATTGATCACTGCGGTAATTGAATGGCTTGCGACAAGGGGGCACTGGGTTCAAAACTGGTTCTATTCATCAAACATGCCAGTGATACCCGGTGTCAACATTGGTGTTGCGCCTTTGCTGCAATGGGTCGTGTTGCCACCCCTGGCCATTTGGTTCGTGCGGCGACAGATTCAAGGGGACGCGGGAGGTCGCAATGAACCTGTCTGATCCTCACTCAAAGCCATCAGTTCGTCGAACGCTGCGATGTCGAGTTCGCCGGCCCCGCAATCAACAGTGGCGTGCAGCTAGCGCTTTCATGAGGCGGGCCGTACTCTGCCCTGGAGAGAAGGCATTATGAAAATCGCGTTTGTTCCGCGATTCGCCTTGCCATGGCTGGCCGCAGCGGGTGTGCTCATTTTTGGCATAGCATGGCGCGACTGTGTGCTGATCGCCTCCAGCGCGATGCTCGCAATGAATGCCTTCGACTTGCATATGAATGCAGGGGCGCCCTGGGCTGGCTGGCGCGCGGCGATACGGAGTTGGTCCATGGGCGTAGCCGCTCTGGCTTTCGGACTGGGGCTATGGGTGATGGTCGGTGGCGTACAGCTGGCATGGTGGACTCCCGCAAATGACCATCCGGTCGAAGCTCTGGTGGTGGGCAGCACCGCTGCTGCAGCCCGCTGGGCGACGCGTTTTGAGTCACACGAAAGTAACTTCTGGCTGCTCGCCCATCTGATGCTGTCTGCCGTGGCGATGGTTGCGCTGGCAGTGCAAGTAGCGGGTTGGCAGGCCGTGCCTTGCGTTTTCGCGGCAGCGGCTGCTGCAGATGTCTTTTATGGCGGTTGGTGCAAGGCACGAAACGCGGGTGCCCTGTGGGCTGCCGATGGTCGATGGTGACCCGACCACAAGGTTCACTGGTGTGGCCAAGCAATGGACGAGAAAAGGAAATCCCATGAATCTGGGCGCATCCGATCCGGCGCATGGTGTCGTTAAGCACCAGCAACTTGCGCCAGCCCGTGAAATGCCTAGGCCTCAGCGTGTTGCGTGGTGGCTCGCACTGGCCCTGCTGGGCATCCCCGGCTGCGCCGTGATGCTGGAGCCGCTGCGGGTGGATGACCCGCCGCGTTTTGAGTCCAGACCCATAGACACCGGCAAAGCCCCCGCCATTGCCCTGGTGTTGTCGGGCGGATCGGCACGCGGGTTCGCGCACATTGGCGTGATCAAGGTGCTGGAGGAAATCGGTTTGGCGCCTGACCTGATCGTGGGTGTCAGCGCAGGCAGCCTGGTGGGCGCAGCCTACGCAGCGGGCATGAGCGCACGCGAGATGATTGAGGTTACAAACCGGATGGACCGCACAACGCTGGCCGATTTCACCCTTCCCAACTTGGGCCAATCCATGCTGCGCGGCGAACTGGGATTCGTGCGCGGGGAGCGCCTTCAAACTGTGGTCAATCAGTGGGTGTCCAACCGGCCACTGGAGAACCTGCCACGCCGCTTGGCCGTCGTCGCCACCGATCTGCAAAGCGGCAAACCCGTGGTGTTCACCCACGGCAATGCCGGCCTGGCGGTCAGGGCTTCAGCTGCAGTGCCGGGTGTCTTTGTGCCACCGTCCATCCAGGGGCGGCTCTATGTTGACGGACAGGTCAGCAGCCCGACGCCAGTGGCGGTTGCGCGCATGCTGGGCGCCCACATCGTGATCGCAGTGGATGCAACCTTCCCGCCAGACCACGCCGAGATTGCCAATATCGCCAGCGTGCTGTTTCAGTCTTTCACCATCGCCACGCAGCGCATCAAGGACTACGAGCTGGGCACGGCCAGCCTGGTGATCAGGCCCGACATCAAGTCTTCGGCGCAACTGGGGTTTGAAGACCGCGACTGGATCATTGCCGCAGGGGAACGCGCGGCGCGTGCAGCATTGCCCGCCTTGCTTGAGCTTATGAAGGGCCAGCCAGATGCCGCCACCCGTCCGGACGTCCTGTTGCTTCAAAATAAATAGCATAAAATGTCCATTTTACGAGGGCTACAGGCCGTTTTATTGCAAATTTGCCTGAAACTGCCTGAAACCGGTGTCCATGGATGATCACACGACCATGACCATCCCCTCCGTCACCGTCGGCGCCAGCACGAACTTAAGAACTGCCGACATGCATATGGGTGTGGAAGGGCAACCTGACGCCGGCCTTGCGTCGCTGATGACTCGTCCCTTCCGGCGGGCCGGGACGGACCTCAATCATGCTCAAGGCCCCAGATGAAATGGGCGTCAACCAGCAGCCCTAAATAGGCTTTCAGCGCCCCCACTTTGGCCTGCAAGGCATTGTTTGCCGCTGCAATGGCCTGGCGACGCGCCAGCAACAAAGTTTGCAAATCCCCCTCACCAAGCGTGTAGGCGCGTTGCACCAGCTTGGCGTTTTCCTGCATGGCCAAGGCGGCCTCGCTGGCCATTTGCAGGCTCTGGTAACTGCCCCGCGCCGTGGCCAGGGCGGCGGCAACCTCGGTTTCAAGTTCGCGCTTCTTGAGGTCAACCGCGTTGCGGGCCACTTCCACAGCCGCGACGACTTTGGCGCTGCGTAAATCGCGCAGGCCGCCCGGCAGGGGAATGCTGATGGCAATGCCCAAAATCCGTTCACGGCCACCGGCCTCCGACGCTGTGTACACGCCCATGGTCGGGTCAGGAACCTTCTCCGCCCGTGCGCGTTCTGCCTGGGCCTGCGCCATCCGCATCTGCGTCTGTGCGACCTTCAGCGCCTCGCTTTCGGCAATGATCCTGTCACGCCACAACAC
>JANMVT010000193.1:0-5054 GCA_031392945.1 Rhodoferax sp.
GCCAAGGGCTAACCAGCCTGGGTCAGCGGCAGCATCACCGACCTCACCGGCAAACCCGTCGCAGGCGCGCAAGTTGAAATCTGGCAGGCCGACGCCGCCGGGCACTACGACCACCCCGGCGACGGCAGCCGCATCGACCCGGCATTTCAGGGCTTTGGCAAAGTGGTGGTCGGCGCCGACGGCGCCTACCGTTTTCGTACCATCAAACCTGTGCCCTACTCAGGCCGCGCGCCGCACATCCATTTCAAGGTGAAACTCGGTTCGCGCGAGCTGCTGACCAGCCAGTTGTATGTGGCCGGCGATGCCCACAATGCGCGCGATTTCCTGTGGCGCAACCTGCGCGAAGACGCCGACCGGACGGCACTGACCGTGCCGTTTGTGCGGGGCGGTGATGGCTTGATGGCGCGGTTTGAGATTGTGGTGCAGGCTTGAGTTGACGTTTCCGTGTTGCTGCTGCAAGTGCTTTTGTGTTGAGAGCGCTCTTGCCTGATGCGCCGCGCGGCGACCGGGCAATGTGCATGCGGTTTTGGTGTGAAAGCACGCGCGACTCGAAAAATCCGTCAAGCTGTCGCTTGGGCATTTTTTGGGGTGACTGACAGATCGCTTCCACGCACCTTTCCCACCAAAGCCCGGTCACATTGTCCGATCACCACGCTCTGTTCTTGTCTTTGGTGTGGCGACGCGAGGGAGTCGCAGAGAGAACGAACAATGCTAGGGCCGTTTTAGACTGGAGGCTGTCGTTCAACTTTCTCGACAGCAGCCGTTGAACGCCCAAGCTCAGCCGACGATTTTTGCTGAGCGAAGCGAGGCAAAAACGGTCGGCTGGAGCGCCTTGTTGGGCACCAAATGCCGCCTCATACCGGCTTACCAGAGACGTGGCTCGAGAAAAATGTGATTACATGCCCTGCTGGCTCGCGGACAGTAAAAACCTCGTGCTCAATAGCTGGCCGGGCTTCGATCGATGATGGGGCAAACCCCAGAGACGTAAAACGCTGGTGGGTTGCATGCAGGTCGTCAACCATGAGGTCGAACGGGGCGTTACCCACAACTATTTTGGTTTTTAGCATCAGGATCAAGTGCGTTCCGCCGCGCATTTCGTAGACGGAAGTTTCCGGCCCCTCGAATATCGGGCGCATGCCAATTGTCCGCATGAAGTGACCGGATTCCGCCATGCGATCCGTCTCCAGAACGACGTGCGCTACCCAGACCCGAGGTCGTTGATCGTTCTCGCTCATTTCCATGCTCCCGATAAGATCTTTGGTGCCCAACGCAATGTCCGCGGCAAAGACCTGCGGGATAAGGTGTCAACTTCAGCAAAGAAAACTGGCATTTTCAACGGCCCATTTGAACAGTTTGCTGCATTAAAAATAGCGACAAACCCGGCACTTGCAAGAAACGCTTGATCCGTCGGCAGAGCTATTCTGAACCCCACAGCGTGATTTGAGTATCCTCCATTTGGTGGAAAAGCGGAAATATCGTTCCCGCTGAATCGTGCCTTCCAGAGAAGGTATCAAGTCGACCATGCAGGGCGTGGTGATAAGGCAAGGGGACCGGGCTTTGGAGTGGAAGGTGCGTGGAAGCCATCTGTCAGTCACCCCAAAAAATGCCCAAGCGACAGCTTGACGCATTTTTCGAAACCGCGCGTGCTTCCACTCCAAAACCGCACGCCCCTTGCCTTGTCGCCGCGACCGGGCCAGAGACAGCCGGCCTCAAAGGATGCCGCTCAATAAGCTTCCTTCGACAAGCTCAGGACGAGCGGCGGTGCCCAGTTACCCCCCAATCTGCTCCACACACCTTTCAAGCTCATCAAACGCGTCATCAATGTAAGTGCCCAGCCGCTGCAAATTCGGCAGCGCATCGGTAGCGATCAAACCAAAGTACAAATCACCGGCGTAGCTGAACAGCGTGATGTTCATCAGGTGCGTGGGCGGCAGGGTGCTGACGGGGTGCATTTCTTCCAGCCGCGCGCCTTTCACGTACAGATGCTCTTTGGGGCCGGGCACGTTGGACACCGTGGTGTTGCCCATGGGCGTGACGCTGCCGCTGAGCTTGAGCATTTCGGCAAACTGACCCAAGATCCCGGTCAGGATGGTGTAGGTCTCGATCGCTTCGGGCGCCACCGAATCGATCAGGGTGCGCACATTGCGCAGGCTGTAACCTATGTTTCGCAGGCGCACATAGGGGTCGTCGGTCGGGGCCGACAGGTCCACCAGAATGATGCCGATCTTGTTGCCCGCGGCCTTTTCGCCTTCGCGGCGCAGGTTGACCGGCATCTGGATGGTGATGGGTTTTTGCAGCGTCACGCCTTCGTCCGCCAGGTAGCGGTGCATGGCGCCGTCCAGGCAGGTCAGCGCGACATGGTTGACAGTGGAGCGGGTCTTCTTGCACAGGGCGCTGATGCGTTTCATCGACACCGCTGCCGTGGCGAACTGGCGCCCCGGCGTGGCCAGGCCGGTCAGCGGCGTGCCGCGCGGCGCCATGAAGGGCAATGAAATCGCATTCTTGGTCAGCTTGATGCCTTCGAGCATCAGCATGGCGCCCAGGCGGCCCACGCCAAAAATGCGCTTGCTGTTGGCCGTGACCTGGGCCCAGACCGACATGGCCAGCTCCTGGTTGCCGCGTTTTCGTTTGGCGCCGGAACGGGTGTGGTCTATGGTCCAGACCGGCGTCAGATCCAGGTCATCTGCCGTGCTCTGGTAACTCTCGCTGCCCCAGCGCGACATGGTCACGCCGTCGGCATAGGCGTGATGCATCTTCTGGTATAGGGCGAACCGGCCTTCGCCATTTTCACCCTTCAGGCCGTCAATCACATGCACCTCCCACAGTGGGTGGCTGCGGTCCAGCACGGGCGTGTGCAGTTGCGAGACCAGGGCGTACAGCGCCGTGCGGTCGTTGTTTTTGGCGGGCAGCTTGTGGTAAAAAACGTGCTCGTTGATGTCGACGGCATCTACGGTTTTCCAGCTCGGCAGGGCGGTCAACGTGAAGTCGATGACGCGGTTGAACGGCGGCGCCACATCGGTAAAGCCCAAATACTCTTCATAGATGGCCTTGACAAAATTGGCCTTGGCTCTGGCTGGCTTCTTGCAGATTTGCAGGCCGGCCACGTGTTTCGGACTGGCGTCGGACTCTGAAATGAAAAAGGCCAGGTCCAGCAGGGAAAGAGTGCTCATGGTGCTCCGTTGTTGCGATCAAGGGGGTGTTACGCATTTTGCGGCAAGGCGCTGGTTCAAGGTAGCGGGAACTTGTGAGGGTTTCCACGGATCAACACCTTGACGCACAATGCGCATGGGTCCATGGCGCCCGCAGCCACGCGTCAATTTTCATCATCGGAGACTGCAATGAATTTGTTTTTCAAATGGGTTTTGGTCGGCCTAATTGGCTTAAGCGGCTTAGGCGGCTTAGGCGGCTTTTTGATGGCCGCAGGCGCCGCGCAGGCGCAAGAGCACAACTGGAACTCGCCCAACGCCGGGCCCTGGCGGCTGAAGTCAGACGGCGCGGACAGCAAGTTGATGCTCGAAGGCCATGACGCGGTAGCATATTTCACGCAAAACGCCGCCGTCCGGGGCGACCCGGCCATCAAGCTGGAGCACCTGGGCGTGACCTACCGTTTTGCGTCTGAGGCCAACAAGGCCCTGTTCGCCGCCAACCCCGAAAAATACATGCCGCAGTTCGGCGGGTTTTGCGCCAATGGCATCAACTACGCCGTGCCCTGGGGCAGCGGCGGCGGCGAAAACACCTGGCGCATCTACAAAGGCAAGTTGTATGTGTTTGGCGGCCAGGGCTCGCGCGACCAGTTCGAGATGGAAACCGAGCTCAACCTGGATCGCGCGCACAAATACTGGAACGAAGAAGTGGCCGGCTCCAACGCCGTCTTCACGCGCTTCAAACGCCTGATCTTCCGCGTGCCGCATTACAAGACCGACGCCGAGCTCAAGGTCGAATACGCCGCCAAACTCGACGCCAAAGCCCTGCCGGTGATGCCGGGCGCGGCACAGGTGGTGCCGCCACAATGAAAAAACACTACGGTTTTAGTAGCTAACTACGTATATTCCACGAGGGAAAATGACCGATTTGACTCCCAAGTCAAGCCAAATCGCGTTCAATTCACCCTTATTTTGGCCGCGCCTGCGCCACGGTGCCCCATTCCTGCGGGCCGATGCGCGCCATGATCACCTTCAGGTTGGCCGGATCCAGCACCACGGCATGCGCCTCCTGGATCGAGAAGCCCGTCGCCTCCCAGAAAATGCCGCCGTGCGCCATCATGAAGATGTTTTTGCCGGGCGCTGGGCGTTGCGACAGGAACGCCAGGGTGCGGGCTTTTTGCGCCGGGTCTTTGCCCACCTCGCCTTCGCCCGACAGGCTGTTGGTTAGTTCTGCGCCATCGACAAAAAATTGCGCCGATTCAATGGCCCGGCAATAACGGCTAGTGAAGATTTTGTCCAGCGGCACACCGGCCAGGCGAAACTGCTCCCCCGCCACCTTCAACTCGCTGCGCCCGGCGTCGGACAAAGCGCGCTGGGTCCCGCACCGGTCCAGGTCGAAGCGGCCGGCGGCGCGGTTGTTGCGCTCCATTTCAATCTGGTCGTACTGGGTGCGGCCGTGGCGCAGGTAGATGATGTAGCCACCGCGCGCCAGCAGGGCCGCAATGGCGTTGGCGCCGCTCACCATCGGCTCGGGGTCAGTGGCCGGCGCGGGCGCGAAGTTGATCTGCTCGCGCAGGCTGACGCTGTCTTTGGTCGCGCAGCCCAGCAGCAGGACGGCGGCCAGCAAGGCCAGGCCGCACCGGCTGACTCTCAGAAACTGGGGCATGGCGATTTCCTCCGGTGGACAAAATCAGGGCACATCTGGCTCATCTTTTTGGCGCAGGCACAACTTCCTGCTCGATCGCGCCAAACACGCTTTGACCGTTGCGGCCCTTGACTTCGATCTTGATGGTGTCACCAAACTTCATGTACCCGGTCTTGGGCTGGCCGTCCAGTATGGTTTCTATCGCGCGTTTCTCGGCGATGCAACTGTAACCTTTGGGCCAGTCTTTTTTGCCCTTGACTTCAACA
>JANMVT010000248.1:0-16469 GCA_031392945.1 Rhodoferax sp.
GACCATGCCGGCGCCAAGCGAGAACACGAACGGGTCGCCACGGTCTTTGCTGGAGTCGAATTTTTTGCCCTGAACGCCATCGTTGTAAAGCCAGCCGGTGTAGTGGACGGTGACGCTTTGGCCCTTGGTGGCTTCGGCGCCAGAGCCGATTTGGGTGTCGTCGTATTGCAGGCCGGAAGCAGTGGTGATCATGGGGATGTCCTGGTAAAAATGGTAAGTGAAACTCAAAACTGGCGCTGGCAGCGGCGCAAGAATACTATCAAATAAGTAGCTATCTATGTAATATCCACGAGGGCTGGAGGAACTTTTAATTCCAAAACCAGCCCAGAGCGAAAGATTTGACCCAACCAGGCCCAGTCAGGGCATGGGTCGGCGCGCACAGCCGCCAAGCCGGGCGATTATGCCAGCAGGCCGGGTCGGGCCCGCTATTCCAGCTTGATATTGGCCTGCTTGATGAGTGTGCCAAAACGCTCAAACTCTTGGCGGTTTAGCTGCGAAAACTGCTCGGGCGAGAGGGTTCCGACCTCACCACCCAGTCCCTTGAGCCTGGCCTGCACATCGGGCAGGCGCAGGATGCGGGCCAGTTCGCCCTGCAGGCGCGCAACCACGTCCGGTGGCGTGCTGGCGGTGACAAACAGGCCGTACCAGGTACTCATCTCAAAACCGGGCACGCCGGCTTCGGCCAGGGTCGGCACCTGCGGCAACTCACTGCTGCGCACGGCCGTGGTCACGGCCAGGGCCTTGAGTTTGCCGGCCCTGATCTGGCTCATGGCGGACGAGGTGGTGTCGAACATGATTTCCACATTGCCGGCGATCATGTCCAGGTGGGCCTGGCTGCTGCCCTTGTACGGGATGTGGATGCTCTTGACTCCTGCGGCCAGGTTGAAACCTTCACCGGCAATGTGCTGCGTGCTGCCCACGCCAGATGAGGCGTATTTGAAATCGCCTGGCCTCGCCTTCATCAGCGCGACCAGTTCCCGCACGTTGTTGGCAGGCACCTGGGCGCCGACCACCAGCACATTGGGCACAGTGACAATCAGGCCGACGGGTGTCAGGTCCTTGATCGGGTCAAAGTTGAGCTTCATCAGGTGCGGCGCGATGGCCTGCCCGGTGTTGGTCGCCACCAGCAGGGTGTGGCCGTCAGGCTGCGCCTTGGCGGTCAGGTCGGCGGCAATGGTGTTGGATGCGCCGGGTTTGTTTTCGACCACGAAGCTGCCCTTGAGGCCATCCGCCATCTTCTCGGCCAGCATGCGCGCCACGATGTCGGTGCCGCCACCGGCGTTGGCGCCGACCATCAGGCGCACCGGCCGGGTGGGAAAGTTTTGGGCGCCCGCCACTTGGGCAGTCAGTGCCAGGGTCAATGCCAATATCGAATTCAGAAGGTGTCGGGGTTTCATGGCTTGGTTCCTCGGGATTTTTAACGGTGGCGGGCGGATTGCCCCATGCGGCAGGCCAGATCAAAGGCATTGAACATTGCCATCGGGCTCGCAATGCCGCGCCCTGCAATGTCGTAGGCCGTGCCGTGCGCGGGTGTGGTGATCGCCACCGGCAGGCCGCCATGCACTGTGACGCCCTGCTCGAAACCCATGAGTTTCATGGCGATTTGGCCTTGGTCGTGGTACATGGTGACGACACCGTCGTAACCACCTTCGGCGCGGATGGCGCGCACAAACGTGGTGTCGGCGGGGAAAGGGCCGTCGGCCGGAAACCCCTGGGCCGCCGCCAGACGCACGCCGGGTTCGATGATGCGGCCTTCTTCGTCGCCATAGTTGCCGTTGTCGCCATTGTGCGGGTTGAGGCCACACACGGCAATGCGCGGCGCGGCTTTGCCGCTGGCCTTGAGGGCCTGCGTGATCATGCCGATGGCGTCGGCCACGCGCTGGGGCGTCAGCAACTGGCTGACATCCTTCAGCGCCACGTGGGAGGTCACGCGAGCCGTCCACAAATTCTTCAGCACATTGAGTTCGCCGCAAATGCCCCGGTAGTCCAGAAACTCGGCAAACCAGCGCAGTTCGTCCTCTTGGTGCATGCCGCCCAGGCGCAGGGCGGACTTGTTCAGCGGTGCAAAACAGAAGGCATCGGCCTTGCCGCTGGCCACCAGGCGCGCGCCTTCGGTCAGGCCCTGGATCAGGTAACGGCCATTGTTTTCATTGGCAACACCCAGCAGGAAAGCTGCGGCGCTCGCACCGGCCCAGTCGTGCCGACGCACCCCGGCGGGCGGTGCGATGGCGTTGGCCTGGCCGATCAGAATGATCTGGGCTTTTTCTTGGGTCGAAGGGTCAGCCAGCAGCTTCTGGACCAGCTCAGGGCCGATGCCGGCCGGGTCGCCCGTGAACACGGCAATGGTGGGTTTGATGGTGGGTTGGGTCATGCCAGCAGCCCCCGGCGTGCCAGGTCGCGCATCAGGGCGCTGGCGCCATAGGTCCAGGGCGTTATCTTGTCGCTGGTGTTGACGCGGTTCACCAGGCAACCCAGCAAGGGCGTGGACACGCTGACCAGATCGCCCACCAGGTGGGTGAAGCCTTCGCCCGATGGCTTGCCGGGGATGGGCCGGTCTTGTGTCGGTGCAAACATGGTGCCCAGGAACAGCATGAAACCGTCCGGGTACTGGTGGTTGGCATTGATTGCCTGGCTGGCCAGGTCTTCGGGCGAGCGGCTGATTTTGCTGATGCTGCTGGTGCCGGCCATGACAAAACCATCGGGCCCCTCGACCTTCACGGCCAGGTCGCATTGGCGCACATCGTCAAGCGAAAAATGGGCGTCAAACAGGCGGATGAAAGGGCCTATGCCGGTGGAGGCGTTGTTGTCTTTGGCCTTGCCCAGCAACAGGGCGCTGCGGCCTTCAAAGTCGCGCAGGTTCACGTCATTGCCCAGGCTGGCGCCCACGATCTCGCCCCGGCTGTTGACGGCCAGCACGATTTCGGGTTCGGGGTTGTTCCAGCTGCTTTGGGGATGAATGCCGACTTCGGCGCCGACACCCACGGCGCTCATGGGTTGTGACTTGGTGAAAATCTCGGCGTCCGGGCCAATGCCAACTTCAAGGTACTGCGACCACATGCCTTGCTGGATCAACACCTCTTTGAGTTGGGCCGCTTCGGGCGAACCGGGCACGACGTGCCCCAAGTTGTCGCCAATGACCGCCTGCACGGCCTTGCGGACGCCGTCTGCCTTGGTCGGGTCGCCTTTGCACTGCTCTTCGATCACACGCTCCAGCATGCTGGAGACAAAGGTCACGCCGGCGGCCTTGATGGCCTGCAAATCATTGGGCGCCAGGAACCAGGGCAGGGCGGCGTCGTGCTGTTCCGGGGCCGAGTTGGCCAGAATTGCCGCCGTGTCGGTCAGGCGCGGCGCGACATGGGCGCGAACCCGGGCCGCCGCGTTGGGCATCTCCAGCAACCGGGTGCAGGTGGCGGCCAGGCCGGAGAGGTCAAAAACCCCGTCGGGCGTGACCCGGACCAGGGTGGCACCGCCATCCTGAACCCAGACTCGTCCGATCAAAAGTGCCTGCTCCGCGTCGGCGGGCAGGATGTTGCTGATTTGAAGCAGGGACTGCAATGGGGCGTTGGAAAAGTTTGTCATGGGCGTAAAAAAAGGACAGCGAACTGTCCTGTTTTGCAAGATTTAACTGGCGGCTTGTCCGGAGGCTGCCCGCTCGGGTGGCCTGAAAGCCAGTGCGCGGAGGCGAGTTTAGCCCTTGGCCGCCTTCTTGGCCAGATTGGCCGACCATTTCACCGAAAACGCCTGCAACTCGGCGATGCGCTTGAGCAAGTCCCCGCCGGACGCGGTGATGATGTAGCCGTCGCTGCCATGCGTCATCAGGCCGGCTTCGCGCAATTCCTTGATGCGGGTGTTGAGCGTGTTGGGGGTGATCTGGCCCACGCTGTCTTGCAGCAGGCGGAAAGTCTGCGGGTGGCCGTCTTTCAAGGCCCACAGGACGCGGATGGCATAGCGCGATTCCAGCAGGCTGAGCAGTTGGCCGATGGCGGCGTTTTCTTTGGTACTCATGGATTTAGCTCCTCAAAAGATGGACATGTGGGCGATGGGAATAAAGGGGTACGATATCAGAAACTATAGCGCAAATTCCAGGATGCTACAAGTTTAATAGCTGGAATTGGCGGCTATTTATGACCTATTTCCGTGAAATAGTGCAATATATGCGACAAACCTTGACCGAAAAAGCCTGCTACAGGTAAATTTTCTTGAGCAGGCGGATCAGGGTTTTGGCCTCGACCGGGGTCAGTTGGGCGGTGGCGCCGACCTCCAGGCGGGCGGCGGTAGCTTCCGCGTCACGCATCATTTTCTGCCCTTTTTCACTGGCATGCAAGGCCAGGGCCCGGCCATCGCTGGGGTGGGCGCGCCGCGAGATCAATTCGCGTTTCTCAAACAGATTGATCATGCCCACCAGGTTGGGCGCAAGCAGCCCCAGGGCCGCGCACAACTGGCGCGAGGTGATGCCAGGGTTGTGGTTGATCAGGGACAGCACTGAAAAATCCACGGGCCGCAGCCCGTACACAGCCATCTCCTGCATGAAGCGCGCGATGATGGCCAGCGAGGCGCGCCGGGCGTTGTAGCCCATCAGGCTCTCCAGATAAGCGGTGTCGATTTTGACGCCGGCCGGGTCGGCTGGCGCGGCGGGGTCAGGCCGCGCCAGGCTGGAGGGCCTCAATTTGGACGGCATTCAAAGCTTGCTGCATCATCGCCGTCGCCCTGGCCCTTGTAATGGGCGTGGGACGGGTAGGCGCAAAGGGGCCGCGTGCGGTTCGGGAACACCGTTGTGCCTTTGGCGAGTATCTGGTTTGGCGTTTCGCCTTTTTCAACCCAATTGACCAAGGCTTGAAGGCCATCCCAGGAATCGGTCGCCGCGCCGCCGCTGCAATGGCCCATGCCGGGGATCAGGAACAGGCGCGCAAAGTCGGGTGTGTTGGCGCCGTGTTCGGCGACCATGCGCTCGTAGTAGTCGACCATCTCGTGCGGTGAGAAAATCGGGTCGGCCAGGCCGTGGGCAAATAGCAGCTTGCCACCGCGCGCTTTGTAGGCCGCCAGTTTCACGTCGGCGGCGGTATCAAAAATCCAGGAGTGCGCGTCCATGCGGGCCGGGTCTTTGTCGAAATTGAAACTGAACACACTCAAGGACCTGTCTGGCGGTGTCACAAAATAGCCTTGCAAGGCGTCCTGCATCAGGAACACATGGCGCGAGTTGGGCACTCCCGTTGTTGATGTGCCCAGCTTCCAGGCGCGCCAGTCGTTCTGTGCATGGCCAACGCCCGGATCAAACGGCCAGGAAAAATAGAGCGGTTTGCCCGACGAATTTTTCACGCCGCTGAAGACTTTGGTCAGCGCCGTCACTTGCGGGGCCGAAAGGCAACCCGCGTCCTTGGCGCCTTTGCATTGCAGGACAGCCGGGTCAAACTTGCAGGCGGCCGGGTTGGAGACCATGCCGTCCTTCACACCATCCTGTGCGTCACAGGCGTCCAGCACGCCCTTGCTGACGAGCTCCATATCGGCGTTCGAAAACGCCTGGCTCAAGACGGGTTTGCCGTCTGCGCCTGCCGGGGCGACGGCGTTCAGCGTCTGAGTGTCCCAGGCGGCTGCAATGGTGGCGCCACTCGAAACACGCATGGCCGGTGCCATGGCGATCACACCGTCAAAGTAGCTGGGGAAGCGCTGGGTGAACATCATGCCCTGGCGGCCGCCGCCCGAGCAGCCAATGAAATAGGACCTGTCAGGCCCTTTGGCGTAGAACTTCTGGATGATGTCCTTGGCGGTCACGGCAACTTTGTCATGCGCGTTGTAGGCGTTGTCGGTGCGGGCGATCGGGTCAAAGCCAAAATCTGCAGTTGGCCCCTGATGGCCGGCGTCAGTGGTGACCACCGCAAAACCCTTGTTCAATGCAAAAGTGGGCGAAGCCTGCGGGCCGATGGCGGGGCGGATGATGCCGTCGTTGCCACCGCCGCCCTGGTACAAAAATCGGCCATTCCATTGGACCGGCAGCCGCATCTCGAAGCCGATGTAATACGGCTTGCCGTCCTGGCCTACCCGTTCATTCATGCGCCCGCTCACACGGCAGTGTGCGGCGAGCAGCGGCCCTGTGGTGGCACCGGGTGGACGCACCGCGTCTCCGGCGATCACCTCTGTCAGGAGTTTTACGCCGGGCCGGGCTTTTGCGGCGAGGGCGGCACAGTCGGGAGTTTGCGCCTGGGCAGAGATTGCCAGTAGGGCAAGGGTGGAGACAAAAAGTAAGGATTTCATTTTGTTTAAGTTCTCAGGGCCGGGCTGGCTTCAACGGGCCCAGCCCGAACGGGGTCATTGGCAACTGAAACTGGAAGCATCTTCAATGCTGCCGGTGCCTTTGTAGCGGGCCACGGTGGGGTAGGCGCACAGGGGCCGCGTGCGCGTGGGTGACCAGTCTTTGGGCACATCGGCGTTGGCGCCAGCGGTATTGCCTGGGCCACGTGCAGCGGCAAAAAGCTGGCTGGGCGCCTCGCCTTGTTCCACCCATTTCACCAGCGCCGAGAGGCCATCAAACCGGTCGGTGGACGGGCCACCGCTGCAATGCCCCATGCCCGGCACGGGGAAGTAGCGCGCGAAGTCGGCGGCACGGCCACCCTGTGCATTGTTCAGGCGGTCCCACCAGGCGGCGGTGTCGTTGGCCGAGAAAATCGCGTCGCTCACGCCGTGGTACATCAGCATCTTGGCGCCGCGGGCGCGCAGGGCGGCCAGATTGGCGGGGTTCTCCTTGCCTGGCGGGGTGATCACTGTGTCTGCCGACTCGGAGTAAGGCGCAGTGACAGCAAAGATGGCTTTGTAGCCTTCATCCACCTCGATGTTGGACAGTCCCGCAATATTGCGCGACGGGCTCATGAAGATGTTGCCGGCCGCCGGGTCGCGCACCTGCGAGTCGACGAACTTCCAGCTGGCCCAGTTGGGCGCGGAGATGCCGTTGTCCCATGGGAAGCTGCTGTAAATCAGCTGACCCGAAGGCGTCCTGCCGCCGGCAAACACCTGGGCAGCAATGTTCTTCTGGTCAACCGTCAGGCACTGGCCGTTGCGGGCGCTGCTGCATGTGGGCACGTCGGTCTGCAGATTGAACGCAGCCTGGCAGGCTTTCACATCCTGCACCATGCCGTCGGTGGCGCCGTCGAGTGCGTCACATTTGCCCAAAATGGCTTTGGCCACGGTTTCACGTTCTTGTGGCGTGAAGGCGCTGCCCAGATCCGGGATCTTGACGGTGGGCGCGAACGGGTGGCTGACCGTAGCGCCGGGTGTGGCCAAAGCCGCCCACTTGGGTGCCGCCCACAACTGCGCCAGCGCGGCGTTGGGCAGGCGGTAGCCCGGTGCGCCGACCAGATAGCCGTCGTACTGGTCGCCATAACGCGACGCTGCCACCATGGTGTGTCGGCCGCCGTTGCTGCAGCCGCCGATGTAGGAGCGGTCGGGCCCTTTGCCATAGGCAAAGGCGATCAGGCTTTTGGCCATGGGTGTGAGTTTGCCAACGGCGCCGTAGCCGTAGTCGGTGCGTGCCGTGGGTTCATCGCCAAATTTGGGGTTTTGCCGGCCGCTGTGGCCAGCGTCAGAGCTGATGACCGCGAAGCCCTGCGCCAGCGCGCCCTGGCTGTTGGTGTTGGGGCCATAGGCGGGCTGAACCACGCCGTCGATGCCGCCGTTGACTTGATGGAAAAAGCGGCCGTTCCAGTCCTGCGGCAGGCGCATCTCGAAGCCGATGGCGTAGTCCTGGCCGTCCGTGCCTTTGCGTTTGAACATCTGACCCTTGACCAGGCAATGCTGCGCTACCGGAATGCCGTTGAGCGTGACGGCGTCGGCCGCGACCGGCTCGGCGGCGTCGATCTGCATGTTGGGAAATTCAAACCGCGCGCCGATGACGCCGCAGACTTTGAGGCTGGCGCCTTCGGCCGCCTTGAGCGGCTGCGGCACGTCGCCGCCGCCGGGCAGGGAACTGCAGGACACCATTGCGGCTGCGGCCACCGCTGCGGCGAGCCCCACCGTAAGGGTGCGGCGTGAAACACGATTGAAAACGGATGCCATGCTTGTCTCTTTTGTGTTGTGAAGGTATGAAAAAAAAGCCGCCGGTGCGGGCGGCCCGACCGCACGTGCCTGTCAAGACTCTGCGGTGAACCCGATGCGTTTGATCAGCGGACCCCAGCGGTCATGTTCAGCCCGCTGGCTGCGTGCCATTTCTTCGGACGTGCCGCCAACCGGAATCAGGCCCTGGATGGCCAGGCTGTCGATCAGGGTTTTGTCCTTCAGTGCCACATTGATGGCGGCGTTGGCGTTGGCAACGACGTTGGCGGGCGTGCGGGCAGGCGCGTAAAAGCCGAACCACTCTTCCACGACCAGATCCGGAAAGCCTGATTCAACAAAGGTTGGCACTTCGGGCGCAAATGGCGAGCGCTTGGCACCCGATGTGGCCAGAATCCGGATTTTGCCGGCCTTGTGGTTGGCCAGAAAGTCGCCATGGGGCGTGAACATGGAGGCGAGCTGGCCGCCAATCATGTCCGCTACGCCCGGGATGGAACCGCGGTACGGGATATGCTTCAAGTCAACGTTGTTGTTCAAACCCAGCAGGGCACCCAGGAAGTGGGGTGTCGAGCCCGCCGCAGGCGAGCCATAACTGGCGTCCTTCGGATTGGCCTTGGCCCAGGCCAGGTAGTCCTTGACGGTCTTGACACTGTCCGGCACCAGCGGGCCAACCGCCAGGCCGTGCGTCAGCGAAGAGGCAATGACGACAGGCGCAAAGTCCTTGACCGGGTCGTAACTCAGCTTGGCGTAGATGTGCGGGTACAGCGACATCATCGAGTAGGGCGTGAGCAGCAGGGTTGAGCCGTCCGGATTGGCATTCTTGACCGCCTCACAGGCGATGCGGCCGGCAGCGCCGGTCTTGTTCTCCACGACGCCGGGGTTTTTCGTGTAAGCCGAGCCGGCCAGCTTGTCGCCCACGCGGCGGCTGGTTGCGTCGGCGGTGCCGCCAGCAGGAAAGCCATTGATGATCTTGACCTGTTCCAGAGCCTGGGCGAAGGCCGAATGCATGCCTGCTGCTCCCAAGAGAGACGCGCTTGCACTGGCTTGGATGAATTGACGACGTTGCATTGCAAATTTCCTTATGAACTGAAAAGCTGAGGGCGGGGTTGACGAGATCAGGACTCGGCTGTGAAGCCTATGCGTTTGACATAACCGCCCCACAGCTCGGAGTCGGCTTTGACGGTTTTGGCAAAGTCGTCGATGCTGCTGGACGCCGTGGGCACCAGGCCCAGGGGCGCGGCGAAGTCGGCCACGTCCTTGGCGACGATCAAGGTCTTGAGCGCATCACTCATGCGGTTGGCAACGGCCACAGGTGTTTTGGCGGGCATGAAAAAGCCGAACCACTCTTCCATGGTGAGCTCCGGGAAGCCCTGCTCGGCATAGGTCGGCACGTTGGGTGCGAAACGGGAGCGCGTCTTGCCGGTCACGGCCAGCAGCCGGATCTTGCCGGCGGGCAGGTGTTGCAGGTAGTCGCCAATGGGGGAGGAGAAGCAGGGCAACTGGCCACCCAGCAGCTCGATGATGGCCGGGCCGGAGCCGCGGTAGGCGATCTGTTTCATGTCAGTGCCTGCGGCCTTGTCGAGCAGTGCGGCGACCATGTGCGGCATGGAGCCCGCACCGGGCGTGCCGTAATTCCCCATGGCCGGGTTGGCCTTGACCCAGGCGATGAACTCTTTCACATTGGTGACGGACGCCGGCACGGCAGGGCCGACGCCCAGGCCAAAGGCCGTGTACAGCCCGGTGCTGATGGGCAACACGTCCGTGGGTTTGTATTGCAGCTTGGGGTAGCTGTGCGGGTAAATGGTGATCATCGAGCCTGGCGTGAACAGCATGGCCGTGCCGTCGGCCGGTGCGTCACGCACGGTCAGCACGCCGATCTGCCCGCCCGCGCCGGGTTTGTTCTCGATCACCACATTGGTGGCGTAAACGCCGCGAAGTTTTTCGGCCATGCGACGCGCAAACGCGTCCGTGGTGCCGCCAGGCGGGAAGCCGACGATCATGCGCAAGGTGTCAATCATGCCCTGAGCCCTCACCGGGTATGCTCCGACAGCTCCTAAAACAGCAGCGCCCGCAGTGGCTTGGGTGAATTGGCGACGAGTGGTCATGGGGTTCTCCTGAAAGTTTGAAAAATTGGGAAGGGCCGCACTATTCAACGCGGAACGACCGCAACGATAGGACAGACTGCCTGCCCGGACGCACAGTATTTACCCAGCCCTCTGTCTTGGTCAGGTGCGCGGTACAACTCACTTCGGCACCACCAGGTTGGGTGCGGTGCCTGCATGCAAGGCGGCGACCAGGCCGGCGCGGTGTTTCAGCACGGCCCGCTGGTTGATGGAGCCCTTGTCAGTCACTTCACCCAGGTCGATGGACGGCGGATCGGTCAGCACGATCGTGCGGGCGATGCGGGTGGCACTGCCGGTCGAGGATTTGGCCAGAAAGGTGACCAGTTCCTGCAGCCACTGCATCACCGGCGCGGAGGCAGCCACTTCAGCCATAGAAGCCGCTGCGCCCAGGCCGCTCAGGGTCCGCAATTCCGCCGTGGGGAACAGCATGGCGCCGACCTCACGCAGGTCCAGCCCGGTGATCACGGCGTCCTGCACATAAGGCGCACCGGCGGTGGTGATCTTGCCGCGCAAGGGCCCGACGCTGACAAAGGTGCCGGTGTTGAGCTTGAAGTCTTCGGCGATGCGGCCATCAAACCGCAGTCCCTGGTGATGGTCGTCCGGGTCTATCCATTTGACGGCGTCACCAGTGCAGAAAAAGCCTTCGTCGTCGAAAGATTCTGCCGTGGCCTCGGGGTTGCGCCAGTAACCCGGCGTGATGTTGGGGCCGCGGTAACGCACTTCGGTTTTGTCGCCCATGGGCACCAGTTTAAGTTCCAGCGCGGGGCAGGGCAAGCCAAGGTCGCCGGCTTTGGAGTGCGGCGTGGTGACAAACAGGCCAAACGGGCCGGATTCGGTCATGCCCAGGCCGGCCGTCATCACCACCCTTTCGCCGTATTCAGCTTCAGCGCTGGCATACAAGCTGTCCCAGATCGGCTGGGCCAGCGAAGCGCCGGCATAAAAAAGTTGCCTGACCCGTGACAGGAAGTTGCGCCGCAACTGCGCGTCGGTGGTCATGGCATTGGCAATCGCCTCAAAACCGACCGGCACATTGAAATACCAGGTGGGGGCCACTTCGCGCAGGTTGCGCAAAGTCTCTTTCAGCAGCGCAGGTGTGGGTTTGCCATCATCGATGTAGAGCGTGCCGCCGTTGTGCACCACCATGTAGAAATTGTGGTTGCCGCCGGCGGTGTGGTTCCAGGGCATCCAGTCGACCAGCACCAGCGGGTCTTGCGCCACAGCCGGCATCGACTGCACCATCTGCTGCTGGTTGGCGCAGATCATGCGCTGGGTGTTGATGACGGCCTTGGGCAGTTTGGTGGAGCCGCTGGTGAACAGGAATTTGACGATCGTGTCCGGCCCGGTGGCGGCCATGGCGGCGTCGACGGCAGGAGTTGCTTTTGTCGCCAAAAGCTGGTCAAAATTGACCATGGCCCTCGCCGTTGTTGGACAGGCAGCTACTAAATTAATAGCAACTTCCGTGCTTTGCGGGACCACGGTTTCAATCGCGCGGCCATAACGCGCCCAGTCGGGCGCATACACCAGGCCGGGCGTCAGCGTGTCCAGCACGTGGCGCAGTTTGTCGAAATCCTGGCTCACCAGCGAATAGGCGGGCGACACCGCGCAATACGGCACCCCCGCATACATGGCGCCCAGCGCCAGCATGGCGTGCTCCAGGCTGTTTTCACTGAGGATGACCAGCGGCCGCTCGGCATTCAGGCCACGGTCCAGCAGGGCCTGGCCAATGCTTCTGGCGGCTTGCAGCGCCTGTTTGAAAGTCAGTTCTTTCCAGGATGCGCCGCCATCGGCCGGGTCGCGCCGTGCGTACAGGACCCGGTCTGGCGTGGTGTTCGCCCAGTGGGCCAGGCGGTCCGTCATGCGGT
Organism: Rhodoferax sp.; assembly: GCA_031392945.1. GTDB lineage: Bacteria > Pseudomonadota > Gammaproteobacteria > Burkholderiales > Burkholderiaceae_C > JANYCG01. Next base: position 12,023 of record JANMVT010000248.1, read on the forward strand.
GGGCGTAGGGCAGCAACGCCTGGTCGGCACCCAGGTAAGTCGTGCCCTGGACCTGATTGACCCGCGCACGGGTCACGCCGAATTCAAACGCCCGGAACGTGGGGGTGTTGGTTGCGTGGCTGGACATATTAATTGCCAATTCCGGTTGGTTTGACTTTGGGCCCAGTGCCGTCCAGAAACGCCCTAACCCGCGCCTTGGCTTCGGGTGCGGACTGGACCACGGATGACATCAGCGCTTCCATCAGGAAGCCGTGGTCGGCGGTCTGTTCCGCGATGCGCGGCAGGGCGTGCATCAAGGCGTAATTGGTCATGGGTGCGTTTTGTGCGATGCGCTCGGCCAGTTCGATGGCCTTGGCCAGCGCCTGGCCTGCGGGCACGTGATACTGGGCAAACCCCCGGGCGACGCCGTCGGCGGCCTTGTAGACGCGCCCGGTCATCATCATGTCCATGACGGTCTGGGCCCCCACCAGTTTGGTGATGCGCACCGAGCCGCCGCCGCCAACAAAAATGCCGCGCGAGCCTTCAGGCAAGGCAAAAAACGTGGTGTCGTCGGCCACGCGGATGTGGCACGAGGTGGCCAGTTCCAGCCCGCCGCCGACCACCGCGCCGTGCAGGGCTGCGACGATGGGCACCCGGCCAAACTCGATTGCCGTGAGCACCTTGTGCCAGGAACGCGAGTGGTGCACGCCGTCCACGGCGTCCATCTCTTTGAGCGAACTCAAATCCAGGCCGGCGCAGAAGTGATCTCCTTCACCGTCGATCACCACGGCCTTGGTGGACTCAGGCAGTTCGTCAAAGCGCTGGCCAATAGCCGCCATGACGCCGTCGCTGATGGCGTTGCGCTTTTGCGGGCGTGTCAGGCGGATGATGCTGATGGCGCCGCGGTGCTCCACGGACACATCGGCCAAGGTGGCGATGGGTTTGGCGAACATGATTGAATTGATCCGATTAAAGTTATATTTAATAATCAATTTTGCGCCAAATTGGACATTGGAAACTCAGTGTTTACCCGAATAAAGCGTCACAAACCCATGTTTTTTTCTGTGAACAGTTCGGCAAGGGTGCGGCGCAGCCAGAGGTTGCCCGCATCGGCATTGAAGCGTTCATGCCAATGCTGCTTGACCTTGTAGGCGGGGAGGGGCACGGGCGGCTCCAGCACCTGGACCGGCTCCTGGCGCGCCAGCGCGTTGCCCAGCAAACGCGGCACGATGACCAGGAATTCGGTCTGCGCCACGATGCGCGCCACCCCCAAAAAACTGGGCACACGCAGGACGACGCGACGTTCGATCTTTTGCCGCGCCAGCACTTTGTCCACGATGGCGTGCCCGGTGCCCAAAGTGCTGACCAGGATGTGGCCTTCGGCCGAGAAGCCGCGCCGGCTCAAACTGGCCTGCACCCTGGGGTGGCTGGCGGCGGCCAGGCAGACAAAATCCTGCGCGAACAGGGCCTGCTGGAAAAAACCGGCCTCCAGATCGGGCGTGAAGCCGATGGCCAGATCGGCATCGCCGGATTCGAGCTGGCGCCGTGAATCGGGCGTGATTTTGTCGGCTTGCACCACCAGACCCGGCGCGTTGCGCTGCAAATGGTTGATGAGCCGGGGTAGCAGGATGATCTCGCTGATGTCGGTCATGCAAATGCGGAACTCACGCCTGGCGTCAGCCGGGGTGAAGGCGCCGGGTTTGCCGCGCGCCGTTTCAATGTGCTGGAGGGCTTGCGACAGCTCCGGGTAGATCGCCTGCGCCCGGGGCGTGGGCGCCATGCCCTGTGAGGTGCGGATGAACAGCCGGTCGTCGAAGTGCCGGCGCAGCTTGTTCAGGGCGATGCTGGCGCTGGCTTGCTCCATGTCCAGCGACAGCGCAGCGCGCGAGACGCTTTGCGTTTTGTAGATTTCAACGAAGACGTTGAGCCAGTCCAGGTCAAGCTTTGCCATGGCGGCAGTGTATCGCTGTATATCAAAACAATATACCAAGTATTCGACATTTCTCTTTGACGCAATAGTCCAAGCCTGCGACAGTTGAGGCAAATCAATCAACCCAAGGAGATTTCGTGGTGGCAACAGGCGATATTTGCCTGCTCTGCAATGCCTCGAACCAATCTCCGCAGCTTGCAACCCGTGTGTCAAAGGAAAGAACAAAATGCAATTTCACCTCAACGGATTTCGAACCGGGGACCCGGGGCTTCCAGACGCTGCCGTGCCGCCCCTGGCGGCTTCGGAAGGGCCTGCGGGCAACACCCTCTCCGCCGACGCCGACGTACTGATCGTCGGCTGCGGCCCTGCGGGCCTGACTCTGGCCGCGCAACTGGCGGCTTTCCCGGACATCCGTACAGTGATCGTGGACCAGAAACCCGGCCCTTTGCAGTTGGGCCAGGCCGATGGCGTCGCCTGCCGGACGATGGAGATGTTCGAGGCCTTCGGTTTTGCCGAGCGGGTGCTGAAGGAGTCCTACTGGGTCAACGAAACCACGTTCTGGATGCCCGGCCATAACGACGATGGTGGCGACGGCAGCCGCATTGTGCGCAGTGGACGCGTCAAGGATGTGGAGGACGGCCTGTCGCACATGCCCCACGTGATCCTGAACCAGGCGCGTGTGCACGATTTTTACCTCGAGATTATGCAAAGGTCGCCCTCGCGCCTGGCGCCGCACTACGCGCGCAGGCTGGTGGGAATTGAGCGTGTGCCCGAGGGCGTGTCAAACTACCCGGTTGTGGCCCGGTTCGAGCGGCAGGATCCCGGACACACCGGTGAAGTCGAGACCATCCGTGCCCGTTACGTGGTGGGTTGTGATGGCGCGCGCAGCGCCGTGCGCCAATCGATTGGCCGGGTGCTGAAAGGCGATTCCGCCAACCATGCCTGGGGCGTGATGGACGTGCTGGTGGTCACCGACTTCCCGGACATCCGTTTCAAGGCGCTGATCCAGTCCGCCGATGAAGGCAGTGTCGTGCTCATCCCGCGCGAAGGCGGGTATCTCGTGCGCATCTATGTTGAACTTGACAAGCTCAGTGTGAATGAGCGCGTTGCGGCCCGCAACATCGGCATTGACCAGATCATCGCCGCCGCCCAGCGCATCTTCCATCCCTACAGCCTTGATGTGAAAGAAGTGGCCTGGTGGTCTGTCTATGAAATCAGCCAGCGGCTGTGTGACCGGTTTGACGATCTTGAGCCTGAAGAAATGGCCACGCGCCTGCCGCGAGTTTTCATTGCCGGCGACGCCTGCCACACCCACAGCCCCAAAGCCGGCCAGGGCATGAACGTCTCCATGCAGGACACATTCAACCTGGGCTGGAAGCTCGCGGCCGTGCTGCGGGGGCGCTGCCCGCCGACCTTGCTCCACACCTATTCCGCCGAGCGGCACGCGGTGGCCAAAGAATTGATCGACTTCGACCGCGAATGGGCCGCGATGCTCAGCGCACCATTGCAGAAACCTGGTGATCCGGCTGGAACAGGTGTTGACCCGGCCGAGGTGCCTCGCTACTTCGTGCAACATGGCCGTTACACAGCCGGCACCGCCACGCATTACAAACCGGCGCTCCTTACCGGCCCGTCGACCCATCAGCACTTGGCTGAAGGCTTGCAGATCGGCACACGCTTCCATTCCACGCAGGTCATCCGCCTGGGCGACGGCAAGCTGATGCAGTTGGGCGAAGCTCTGGCGGCGGATGGCCGTTGGCGCCTGATCGCCTTTGGGGCCCGGGGCGATGAGGGCGGACCAACATCCCCCGTCGGCAAGTTGTGCAGCCACCTCGTCGATTCCCCCCAATCCCCCGTCAGACGCTACACCCCGGTCGGCGCGGATCTGGACGCCGTCTTCGATGTGCGTGCCGTGTTCCAGCAGAGCCACCACCAACTGGCCATCACCGCCATGCCCGAACTGCTGTTCCCGCCCAAGGGCCGCTACGGGCTGCGCGATTATGAAAAGGCGTTCTGTGCGCTGGATGATGCGAACCACGCGGGCGCGAATCAAAACATCTATACCCTGCGCCGCATCGACCGCGAGCGCGGCTGCCTGGTGGTGGTGCGCCCCGATCAGTACATCGCGCACATCATGCCGCTGGGCGACACAGAGGCGCTGGCCGCGTTTTTTGGCGGCTTCATGTTGGATGCCTGAAACTTTATCTTTAATCACCGGAGCCACTTTTGAAATCCTTTAATCCAACCTCTCTCGTTTTGGCAGCTACCGCCGCCTTGTGCCTGCCCGCTGCGGCCCAACAGATCAGTTTCCCGACCAAACCGGTGACCATCATCACCGCTTTCCCCGCCGGCAGCGGCCCGGACGCCGTGCTGCGCCAGGTTTCCGAGAAGCTGTCTAAGTTATGGGGCCAGCCGGTGCTGATCAACAACAAACCAGGCGGCGGCGGCTTCATTGCCATCGAAGCCTCCCAGCGTGCGCCGGCCGACGGCTATACCTTGGTGCAGTTCGACAGCGAGCATCTTTCTGCCTTGCCGCTG
>JANMVT010000255.1:0-17561 GCA_031392945.1 Rhodoferax sp.
CCGCTGGCCGAGCGCAAGGTGCCCGAGTTTGGCAGCGACAAAGACTTCCAGCTGAACCAGGCCATCAACAAGCTCAAGGGCCGCCCGGTTTTGGTCAGCAAAACCATGATCGAGCGCAAGGAAGAAGTCAAAGAGAATTGACTCGCCTCGACGGTTGAATTGCCCCCACGGTCACCCACGTCGTGGGGTTCCCTGCCCCAAGCAGCCAACCTGCGCTTCGCTTGGCGTGGGGCCGCATTTTCCTGGTCTTCTAAGATTGCCGCATGGACGACTCCCAGCTTCTGCGTTACTCGCGCCACATCCTTCTCAACGAAATCGGCATTGAGGGCCAGCAGCGCATCCTGGACGGTCATGCGCTGGTCATAGGCGCAGGCGGCTTGGGTTCACCGGTCGCCCTGTACCTGGGTTCGGCGGGTGTCGGGCACATCAGCCTGGTGGATGACGACGTGGTTGACGTCACCAATTTGCAGCGCCAGATCGCCCACACCATGGAGCGTGTGGGCAGCCCCAAAACCGAGTCCGCCAAAGCGGCGATTCTGGCAATCAACCCTGAGATCCAGGTCACTTGTGTGGCCCAACGCGCTGATGGTGCACTGCTGGATGCCCTTGTCGCGCAAGCCGACGTGGTGCTCGACTGCACCGACAATTTTCAAACCCGCCACGCCATCAACGCCGCCTGCGTCAAACACAAAAAGCCCCTGGTGTCGGGCGCAGCGATTCGTTTTGACGCGCAGATCAGCGTGTACGACATGCGTGAACCGGGCGACGCTAGCGCTGAAAAATCCCCCTGTTACGCCTGTGTGTTCCCGCCAGACACCGAGTTTGAAGAAACCCGCTGCGCCACTCTGGGCGTGCTGGCGCCCCTGGTCGGCATCATCGGCGCCATGCAGGCAGCCGAAGCGCTCAAGCTATTGAGTGGCGCGGGCAAGTCGCTGGCCGGGCGCTTGTTGATGCTCGATGGCCTCAGCATGGAATGGAATGAGATCCGCGTGTCGCGGGACCGGGATTGCGCGGTTTGCGGCTGTGGGACGCAAGCCGCCGTTTGAGGCCTTTCAGGGCACGACCTTGCGACGCCTGTCGCATCGAGACAAATCAGTTGCTATTATATTAATATCTAACTATCCTTACTCCATAAGGGAAATCGCCTATTTTTATCACTAAACTTGGGATTTTCAGGCATTGCGGCGATTTATTCCAATTTGGGGCGCTGCGCCGACGACCACGACGACCCTCAATGGCAAGACCCATGGCGTTTGCGGAACACAGCGGGTTCCTGCGCGTTTGCGTCGGCGAACAGGCCGCGCCGGGCGGCCCGGGCCTGCGATTCTTGCGCGCCATATTCGCTTTTGTAACGCTTGTAGTGGTGCGCCCAGGCGTGGCCCTGGCTGACCATCCATTCCCCGACGTCTTCGCGCTGCAGCTGGATGTGCCCAAGCACGCGGCCGTAACCATCGTGGCTGCGCGCCTGCACGTTGACGGTCTGATGCAGCACACGGGCCGCCAAGGCGCTGCGCGCCACGCCGCCATAGGTCTGGCAGCTCTCTGGCGCGTCGATGCCATCCATGCGGATCTTGACCGCCTCGCCACCGCCAATCGGACGCACCCAGAGCGTGTCGCCGTCGGTCACGTGGGTGACCGTGCCCTGCCACTCGTTTTGACTGTGTTTTCGGCCTGTAGCCAAGGCGGAATGTGCACAGAAAGCTATTATTAATATAGCATTCAGGAATCGTGTCATGGTGATCTCCACTCGGGTTCGGTCCCGGCCGCTGGCCGCCTGGCCTGGGTGAATTCCTCAAATGCGCCGTTCACCGAAAGATAGACCTTGCCGGTCAAAGCCTTCCACAGTGGCGATTTGACCAGGCGGTCTTGCACAGGGCCCTTGACTTCGGCCAGATGCAGGCGGACATGGCGGCGGTCCAGGTCGCGGTTGATGTCGGTCAGCGCCTCCATGGCCGTGGTGTCCACCCGGTTGACGGCGCTCATGATCAGCACCAGGTCATGGGTGCCGGGCGCGTGCTCCAGCTCGGCGTTCAGGCGGGCCTCGATGGCGCTGAGGTTGCCGAAAAACAGGCTCTCGTCGATCCTGATGAACAACACGCCGGGAATGGTTTCGACGCCGTGGCGCTCTATGTTGCGAAAGTGCTCAGTGCCTGCGATGCGCCCAATCACGGCAATGTGCGGCGTGCTGGCGCGCAGCAGCAAGGTCGCCAGCGACAGGCCGATGCCCAGGGCGATGCCCCATTCCAGCCCAAAGAGGAGCACGCCAGCGGCCGTTCCGAGCAAGGCCAGCGCGTCGGCGCGGTCGTAGGACCAGGCCTGGCGAAAAGCCTGGACGTCGATCATGCTGATGGCGGCGACCACGATGGCAGCCGCCAGAACAGTCAGGGGCAGCCTGGCAAACCACTGGGTTCCGACGGCGACGATGCACAACATGCTGACGGCGGAAACGACGCCGGCCAACGGGCTTTGGGCCCCGGCGCCCACGTTGATGGCCGACCGCGACAGGCCGCCGCCGACCGGCATGCCGCCATAAAAAGCGGCCACGATGTTGGCCGCGCCCAGGCCGGCCAGTTCGCGGTTGGCGCTTATTTTTTCGCGCCGTTTGATCGCCAGCGCCTGGGCCATGGTGATGCTCTGCACCATGCCGATAAAGGCCAGAATCAGTGCCGGCACGGCCAGCGTCCTGAGCGTGCCCGCGCTGGGGATGAAAAACGTGAAGGAGGCCAGCCCTTCCTTCACGGCGCCGACCACGGCCACGCCGTGGGTCACGTCCAGATCAAGGGACGCCACCACCACGGTGGCGGCCGCCACGACCAAAAGCGGCATCAGCCGCACCGCCAGCTCCGCCGCCGGCAAAGCCATGCCGGCGCGGCCAAGCGCCTTACCAAGCCACAGGCGTGAAGCCAGGAGCAGGACCAGGGCCGCAGCGCCGATCAGCAGCGTCGTGTGGTTCACGCGGGGCAGGTTTTCAAAGAGGGCCCGCAACACATGCCAGGTGCTTGCGCCGCTGGCCGGCACGCCGAGCAGGAGTTTGAGCTGGCTGATGACGATCAAAATGGCCGAACCGGAAATGAACCCGCTGATGACGGGGCGGCTCAGCAGTTGCGAAAGAAAGCCCAAACGAAATGCGCCAACCGCCAGGATCAGCAACCCTGAAAAAAGCGACAGGCTGGCGGCCAGCGCGATGTACGGCGGGCTGCCCGGCGTTTCAAGCGGGCTCAGCGCGGCAAACGTCATGATGGCCGTGATCGCTACCGGGCCCACCGCCTGGGTCATGCTGCTGCCCAGCAACGCGTAGGCGATGACCGGGAAGATGCTGACATACAAACCGGCCTGGGGCGGCAGGCCGGCAAGCATGGCGTAGGCCAGGCTCTGGGGGATCACCAGCACCGTCACCATGAGCCCGGCCATCAGATCGCGGGCCAGGTTGCCGCGCTGGTACGCCGTGATCCAGCGCGGAACCCATTGCACGATGCGGTTCATCGGGCGTCCATCACAAAAGCGCCAAGCCAGCCAGGGTAAAGCGCAGAAGGCGCGCAGAAGGCGCTGGCGGCCAAGACCGATGCGGGTCGGGTCTGGTTTGAATGCCGTTGGCGCGCCATGCCTTCAATGGTAAATCGCAATGGCGCCAATTTGGCCCCACCCGCCACGGAATTTGCACCCTGGCCCGGGCCGGTTCACGCGGTTAGTGCTGGGTATTTGCCGGGTATTTGCGGATCGCTTTTCGGCCAGTCTCTGCTAGACTCTTGTTCGCTGAATTGCATCCACCTTTTGTGAATTTCACACCTACGACCGCCCAAATTGAAATGCCAGACTCGGTTTTTGGCGACGCGCCCGCGTCAGTGCGCCAAACCACGGTGCTGGCGGTGACCAGCGGCAAGGGCGGCGTCGGCAAAACCTTTTTCTCGGCCAATCTGGCCTGCGCATTGGCCAAACGCGGCCAGCGGGTGCTGGTGGTCGATGCCGATCTGGGCCTGGCCAATCTTGACGTGGTGCTGAATTTGCACCCCAAAGTCACGCTGCACGACGTGTTCTCGGGCAAGTCCAACCTGTCCGACGCCATCGTCCAGACCAAGGGCGAGTTCTCGGTGATCCTGGCCGGATCGGGCAAGGCCGAGTATTCGCAGCTGACCTCGGCCATGCGCGAGGGTTTCGTGCGCATCATGAACGAACTGGTCGGCCAGTACGACGTTATTTTGCTGGACACCGGCGCCGGCATTTCGGATGTGGTGCTGTTTGTGATCTCCCTGGCCTCCGAAGTGCTGGTGGTGGCGACGCCCGAGCCGACGTCGCTGACTGACGCCTACGCCACGGTCAAGGTGCTGTTCACCGAACAGCAACGCCGCATGGTGCGCCTGGTGGTCAACCAGACCACGCGCCTGGGCGATGGCCGCGCCATCACGACGCAATTGCAGCAGGTGCTCGACCGCTTTGTGCTGACCGAACCGGGCCAGGTGATGCGCCTGCACCACCTGGGCGACATCCCGGCCGACCCCACCGTACGCCAGGCCATCATGCGCCGCCAGTTGCTGATGCAGGTCAGCCCCGGCTGCCCGGCCGGGCGCGCCATCGCGGCGTTGGCGCTCAAGCTCGAAGAGACGGTTCTGACGTGACGATCCAGCCCTCGAGCGGATCCATGCCGGCGGGCAGCCCGTAAAGCGGCGCGCCCGCATCGTGGCGGCCTTTGGCCCACGCCGCCTGCATCAGGCACAACACCGCATCGAGCGAATCGCCGCTGGCGTCGTCAATCAAGGCATCGCGCTGGGCGTGGCTGAGTTTCAGGCGCAGCGCCAGGCGGGTCTGGCCGTGCTCCAGTGCGGTGATCAAGTCTTTGCGGGCGATCAGGCGCGCGGGCGTCTGTTTGGCCTTGTCGTCGCTCTTGTAGCTCACACCGCCCAAAACCTCGCGCGCCAGCAGGCCAGGGTAGGCTTCCAGCGCGACGCGTTTTGGCTGGCCGTGTGGATCAACATCCTTTGGGTTGCCAGCGTGCAGGCCAGGCAGGCAGACACCGGCCCGGACCAGCGCCGGCACGCCGGCGTGCAACATGTAGGCTACCGGCGGGTTGACCCATTTCATTGACGGGCTGGAACCGGCCGGCCGATCCGTGGCGCGATGCGCAAACTTTTGCCCGGCCGGGCGGGCGTCGCAAAACGCGGCGAAGCTGTTGCGGATCTCCGCGCGGCTCAAACTGGCGTAGTGGTTGACGCAACCGAGCCAGTCCAGAGGCCATCCCAGGCGGGTGACCAGTTCGCGCGGCAGTCCAAATGGCAAATCGAACGCGCCGATCCAAGTGCCGGGCCGCGACAGCCATTCGTCAAACGCCTGCGCCGATTCGAGCTGCTCCAATCTGGATAGCTGAACCCGCCCCTGGACCAGCGTCCCGGTGGCCATCACGATGGACTTTTTGGAACTTGGGCGGCTGCTGAAATCGCAGCCCACCAACAGCAGGGTGTCCATCGGCGATCAGCCCAAGGCCAGCGCCATCACGCCCAAGGCGATCAACAACGCGCCCAACAGGCGCGCCACGCGGGCGCCTTCGCCCAGCAACTGGCCGCCCAGCAGGGTGATTGCCATCAGGGACGACAGCAAGGGCCCGCTGCCACGCGCCAGCGGGTAAACCACGGTCAAATCCGCCTTGCGGTAGCCGCGCAGCAGGGTGATGAAATACAGGGTGTGCAGCAAGGCGCTAGCTGCCACAAGCCACCATTCGGCGCGGCCCCAGCGGCGCCCAGAACAGCATCATCACCACGCCGCTGAAGGCGGCAAAACGCACGTCGCCGCCGGCCTTTTTGGCGGCGATGTTCCAGCTGGCGTGGATCAGCCCGGCAAGGATGACGAGTGCAAGGGCGTCAGCGGGCATCGCGGCAAAAGGCAAAAGGCAAAAAACGCCTTGCGGGATTCGCAGGCGGCCGAAGAAAAAGGCGATTGCATGGTCAGAAATTCGATTACCGGGATGCAGTGCAAGGCGCAAACCGCAGCAATACACAAGCATTGCGAGGATTTGCAACGCCGCAATGCGCCCGGCAATCGGATTGATGGCCTCGCCGCCGCGACGGGCCGCTCCCGAGCAAGGCACGGCCCCCTTCGGGGGGCAGGGAGTTACACGCAGTGAACGACCGTGGGGGCAAGCTCAGGCGCGACCGATGATGGCGGCAGTGGCCATCAGCTCTTCCAGCAGGGCCAGGGACACTTTGCCCGAGACGGCATAGGGATCGAGCTCGGCCTTTTCTGCGTATTTGAGCAGGATCGAATGGTTGAGCTTGGACATGTTGACCTGGCCCATGGTCCAGCCGCCAAAACGCCGCTCGGTGATTTCTTCGTAGTGCAGCAATACCACGTCCTTGTGGCGCGGGTCCTTCTGGATGTGGCCGTACAGGTCGCTGACCGCCATGCGCCCGCCTTCGATGGCCTGCAGGAAGATCGCGCCGCTGTGGCACAGGATGCCGGTGATGCCGGTGCTGGGGTTGGCATTGCGCGACTGGGTCAGGATCGCCTCGATCGACGCCGGGCTGGGATCCACCGCACGGCTGGCGTAGAGCAAACGGACAAGCATGGGGTTGGCCTTATTTGGGTAGGAGCGACAGGAATTCTCGGCGCAAACTGGGGTCTTTCAGGAACACGCCGCGCATCACCGAGTTGATCATCTTGCTGTCCATGTCTTTCACGCCGCGCCAGGCCATGCAGTAGTGGCTGGCCTCCATGACGATGGCCAGGCCGTCGGGCTGGGTTTTTTCCATGATCAGGTCGGCCAGTTGCACCACGGCCTCCTCCTGGATTTGCGGGCGGCACATGACCCATTCGGCCAGGCGCGCGTATTTGGACAGGCCGATCACATTGGTGTGTTCATTCGGCATGATGCCGATCCAGATTTTGCCGATCACCGGGCAAAAGTGGTGCGAGCAGGCGCTGCGCACGGTGATGGGGCCGACGATCATCAGCTCGTTCAAGTGCTCGGCGTTGGGGAATTCAGTGATGCTGGGCGGGGTGACATAACGGCCGTTGAAGACCTCGTTGACGAACATTTTGGCCACGCGGCGCGCGGTATTGCGGGTATTGTGGTCTTGCGCAGTGTCGATCACCAGGCTGTCAAGCACGCCTTGCATCTTCACTTCGACTTCGTCGAGCATTTTTTCAAGCTCGCCGGGCTGGACGAATTCGGCGATGTTGTCATTGGCGTTGAAGCGCTTGCGCGAGGCCCGCAGGCGCTCGCGGATTTTGACGGACACGGGCGTGCCGGCATCCCCTTGGGGGTCGGCCTGAAGCAGGGCTGGCGGGTTGGCGGCAGGGCTATCGGTTTTCATCAGCATGCGGCATGTTACCAGCCTTTGATGTATAGGGTTTTTGGCATATTGCCCTTGCGGGACATGCGTAGTTAGCTATAATTTTAATAGCTATTGCCGCTCAGGAACAGCATGAACCGCATCAAGCCAAAGGCGATCATGTCCAAAAAGCGCTGGTGCAGCGGCCGCCGGGCATAGGTTTGCGGGTCCATCTGCCGGCCTTGGGTTTGCATCGCCACATCCAGGCGCTGGCGCAAGTCCCGCGCGAACGCGGTGTCGAGCACCACCACATTGGCCTCGCGGGCCAGCAGCAGGCTCAAGGGGTCCAAATTGCTTGACCCCACCGTCACCCAGTGGCTGTCAATGACGGCCACCTTGGCGTGCAGGAAACTTGGAGCGTATTCGTGGATTTCGATGCCTGCGGCCAGCAGCGCGCCGAACACCGGCCTGGCGGCGTGGTACTGCATGAAATATTCATAACGGCCCTGCAACAGCAGGCGCACCCGCACGCCGCGTTGGGCCGCATGGATCAGGGCGTGGCGCAGGCGCCGGCCCGGCATGAAGTAGGCGTTGGCGATGATGATCTCACTGCGCGCCTCGCCAATGGCTTTGCGGTAGGCGCGCTCGATCTGCGTGCGCCGGCGCAGGTTATCACGCAGCAGCAGGGCGGCTTTGGCGGTGTGGCCCGGCGCCGCGACCGCTGGCGCCGCGATCAATCCGCCAGCAAGGACCTCGGCCCGGCCGCCCTGCGCCAAACTCAGGCGCACGGCCGATTGCAAGGCCGCCCAGGCAGCCGGGAAGTCGCGCTCGCGGGCGTCTGTGGCCGCCTTGAGCCGCCACCAGAACTGGGTCATGGACTGGGCCACGTCATGCACCAGGGGGCCGGTCACCCGCACGGCGAAGTCAAACCGGGGCGATTTCAGCGCGCCATGGTTGGGGTCGTAGAAATCATCCAGCACATTGATGCCGCCGCAAAATGCGATGGCGCCGTCCACCACGCACAGTTTGCGGTGCAGGCGGCGCCAGCGGGTCGGGACCATCCAGCCCAGGCCCGCCAGGCGCGAGTAGATGCGCCATTGGACGCCCGCCTGGTCGAGTTGCGCGGTCAGGGCGGGCGGCAAGTCAGGCGTGCCAGCCCCGTCGATCACCATGCGGACCGCGACGCCGCGCGCGGCAGCGCGCGTCAGCGCGTCAGCCACCCCCTGGCCGGATTCGTCCACGTTGAAGATGTAGGTCTCCAGACGGACTTCATGCCGGCTTTCGTCGATGGCCTGCACCAGCGCCGGAAAGAAATCCTGCCCGCCTTGCAGCAGCCGCACATTGTGGCCGTCTTGCAATGGGGGCAGCCTCATTGCGCGGGCGCCTCCTGCCCGGGCGGGGCGGCCACGGCGAATTCGGCGATCAGGGGCAGGTGGTCGGACATGCGCGACCAGATGGCTCCGCTGGGGACGTGCACGCCAACCGGTTTCAAGCCGCGCGCGAACACATAGTCGAACTGCACCAGGGGCAGGCGCGACGGGTAGGTGGGGTAACGGGACTCCTGGAATGCTGTCAACTCAACAGCAGAAAGCGATTGCTGGACAAGGCCACCCCAGTCATTGAAGTCCCCGGCGATGAGCAGGGGCGCGTTGACGGGCACCTCGCGCTCGACGAAGCGCAACAACTGCGCCAGCTGGCGCACCCGGCTGGCGCGGATCAGGCCCAGGTGCACCACCAGCACGTGCACGGCCACGCCGTGGAACAGCACTTCCGAGTGCAGCAGGCCGCGCTGCTCGAAGCGGTGGTCGGACATGTCCTCATGCTGGTGCGCCACTACCGGCCAGCGCGACAACATGGCATTGCCGTGCTCGCCGTGGCGGGTGACGGCATTGGTGCGGTAAATCGCCTCGTAGCCTTCGGGCGCCAGATAGTCAGCCTGGGCCTGGTCAGGCCAGTGGCGAAAGCGCGCGGCCTGCTGGCGGTTGACTTTGCGAACCTCCTGCAGGCACACGATGTCGGCGTCAAACTGCTCCACGGCATGGCCCAGGTTGTGGATTTCAAGGCGCTTGCGCGGCCCGATGCCCTGCACGCCCTTGTGGATGTTGTAGGTCGCCACCCGAAGCAGGTTTGTCGCTTGGGTCATTGGGCAAACCTGGGCAACATCAGAATGGCTTCGGCGTTGGACGGCGAATAACATTGGCGCGCCGCCTCGCGCCAGGGCAGCCACGCGAACGCAGTGTGTTCGCGCGGGTTGAGCACAACCGGCGTGCCCGGAGGCACGCAGAGGCCGAACAGGTGCTCGGTGTTGCGCGTGACGCCGGGGGCGTAGCGGTGTTGCCAGCGCGGATAGATGCCGTAGACATTCTGCAGATGCCAATCGCGCAGCGCGCCTTGCAAGGCCGCGCCAGAGGCGCAAGGTATGTTGCACGCGAAAGCTATGCCGGTTTCTTCCTGCACCTCGCGCGCGGCGGTCTGGTGCAAAGGCTCATCAGCACGGTCTTTGCTGCCGGTGACCGACTGCCAGAACGGCCCGTCTGACGGACTCACGTCAGCGCGCTGGATCAACAACACGTCCAGCGCCGGGGTGTGGATCACCACCAGCACAGATTCGGGGATTTTGAAGATTGGCGGCATGAAATGGGCAGGGGTGCAAGCATTGCGCCCTTTCATTCTGCTCCAAGACGCAGCCCGGGGCCTTGTACCGCCCGCCGTCAGGCGGTTTGGGCCGGCTCCACGCCGCGCAGCCGGATGTGCAACTCACGCAACTGTTTCTCCTCCACGGGGCTTGGCGCCTGGGTCAACAAACACTGGGCGCGTTGTGTTTTGGGGAAGGCGATCACGTCGCGGATGGACTCGGCCCCGGTCATCATGGTCACGATGCGGTCCAGCCCGAAGGCCAGGCCGCCATGGGGTGGCGCGCCATATTGCAGGGCGTCGAGCAAAAAGCCGAATTTGAGCTGTGCCTCTTCCGGTGTGATCTTGAGCGCGTCGAAGACTTTTTGCTGCACGTCCGCCCGGTGGATGCGCACCGAGCCGCCGCCCATCTCCCAACCATTCAAAACCATGTCGTAACCCTTGGAGATGCATTTCTCGGGCGCAGTGACCATCCAGTCCTCGTGGCCGTCTTTGGGCGCGGTGAACGGATGGTGGGTGGCGGTGTAACGCTGGGCTTCTTCGTCAAACTCGAACATCGGAAAGTCCACCACCCACATCGGGCGCCAGCCTTTCTCGAACAGGCCGTTCCTTTTGCCGAATTCGCTGTGGCCGATCTTGACGCGCAAGGCGCCCATGGCGTCATTGACGATTTTGGCCTTGTCGGCACCAAAGAAGACCAGGTCGCCATTTTGCGCGCCGCTGCGCTCCAGCACCGCCTTGACTGCGGCGTCGTGGATGTTCTTGACGATGGGGCTCTGCAAACCCGGCCACCGAAGGGCCTTGTCGCCCGGGCCGGCGGCCAGATCGTTGACCTTGATGTAAGCCAGGCCCCTGGCGCCGTAAATTTTGACAAACTCGGCGTAGGCGTCGATGTCGCCCCGGCTCAGTCCGCCCTGCTCTTTGGCCCCGCCCGGCACGCGCAGCGCGACCACGCGGCCGCCCTTCATGTTGGCCGCGCCCGAGAAGACCTTGAAGTCCACATCCTTCATCACATCGGTGACTTCGGTGAATTCGAGCTTGACGCGCAAGTCCGGCTTGTCCGAACCGTAGACCTGCATGGCCTGCTCAAACGTCATGACCGGAAAATCGCCCAGATCGACATTGATGGCGTTCTTGAAGACCGTCGTGATCATGCCCTGGAACATGGCCCGGATCTCTTCCTCATCCAGGAACGAGGTTTCGATATCGATCTGCGTGAACTCGGGCTGGCGGTCGGCGCGCAAGTCTTCGTCGCGGAAGCATTTGGTGATCTGGTAATACCGGTCAAAACCCGCCACCATCAGCAATTGCTTGAACAGCTGGGGGCTTTGCGGCAGCGCGAAAAACATGCCAGGGTGCACGCGGCTGGGCACCAGGTAGTCACGCGCGCCCTCGGGCGTGGACTTGGTCAGCATGGGCGTCTCGATGTCAACAAAACCATTGGCGTCGAGGAACTTGCGCACCTCCATCGACACGCGGTAGCGCAGCATCAGGTTGTTTTGCATGTAGGGGCGGCGCAAGTCGAGCACGCGGTGCGTCAGGCGTGTGGTCTCGGACAGGTTTTCGTCGTCAAGCTGGAAAGGCGGCGTGACCGACGGGTTGAGCACGACCAGCTCGTGGCACAAAACTTCGATCTTGCCGCTCTTGAGGCCGTCGTTCGCCGTGCCTTCAGGGCGCGCACGCACGAGGCCCTTGACCTGGATGCAGAACTCGTTGCGCAGGCCTTCGGCGGCCTTGAACATGGCGGCGCGGTCAGGGTCGCAGACCACCTGGACATAACCCTCGCGGTCGCGCAGGTCGACAAAAATCACGCCGCCGTGGTCACGCCGGCGGTTCACCCAGCCGCACAGGGAAACGGTTTCGCCCAACAGGGCTTCGGTCACCAGACCGCAATAGTGGGAACGCATGGCCATAAATTTCTCTTTTCAGGGGCCGGCCGCGAAAACGGGCCCGGTTATTTGCTGGAGAGGGACAGGCGCACCGGCTCCGGCACAACCACCCCCATGGAGACGATGTATTTCAGCGCTTCATCCACGCTCATCTTGAGTTCGATGCAGTCGCTGGTCTTGAGCATCACGAAATAGCCGCCGGTAGGGTTGGGCGTGGTCGGCACGTACACCGAGAGATAGTCTCCGTGCAGGTAGTTGGCCGCGTCGCCGCCGGGCGCGCCGGTCACGAAAGCGATGGTCCAGACGCCCTCTCGCGGCCACTGCACCAGGACGGCCTTGCGAAAGGCATTGCCGGACTCCGAGAACAGCGTGTCCGACACCTGTTTGACGCCAGAGTAGATGGAACGCACGATGGGGATGCGGTTGAGCAGGGCGTCCCACCAGCGCAGCATTTTGTTGCCAAAGAAATTGCTGGCCGTGGCGCCCAGCACCAGCAAGATTGCCAACGCCAGCAAGACGCCGAAACCGGGGATGTGAAAACCGATCAGCTTGTCGGGTTGCCAGTCTGCAGGCAGGATCAGCAAGGTTTTGTCCAAGGTGCTGATGATCCACTCCAGCACCCAGACCGTGGTGGCGACCGGAACAATCACCAGCAGACCCGCCAGCAGCCATTTGCGAAACGCAGCCATCACCGCTCCCTTCAGTCCGCGCTGGCGCCCGCAGAGGCGCCGCCCCCGGCTGGTTTGCCCGCCGGCTTGCTGGCTTCGACCGGGGCGGCGGATTTGGACTCCGTCTTGGCCGCACCGCTTTTGCCGTCACTTTTCGAATCTGCTTTGGAGTCGCCCTTCGAGTCGCCCTTGGATTCACTGGCCGCGTCGCTTTTTGACGCGCCTGCGGCGTCAGATTTATCGCCCGCAGGCGCGGTCGCCGCAGCACCCGCGCCCTTGAAATCCGTCGCATACCAGCCCGAGCCCTTGAGCTGGAAACCCGCAGCGGTGAGCTGTTTTTTGAAGACCGCCGCGCCGCAGGCCGGGCAGACGGTCAAAAGCGGATCGGACATTTTTTGCAACACGTCTTGGACGTGCCCGCAGGCTTCACATTTGTAGGCGTAGATTGGCATGGTTGTCGGGGCGTCCAGGGGGGATTGCTCTGCAGGTTGCAAAGCCCTCGATTATAAGGCCGCAGCCCGCGCGCCTCTGTCTAGAACAAACGCACACGCACCACCATTTGCATGACGATCAGGCCCAGGGCGAAGCCAAGGGCGGCGTAGATCAGGGCCTGCAGCAATTTATTGGTGCGTTTTTGCTCGGCCAGCAGCTCGTCGAGCCGGTTTTGCTGGTTGGCCGGGCGTTGTTTGAGAAAGTCATGCAACAGCCGCGGCAATTCCGGCAACAGGGTGGCGTAACGCGGCGCCTGGTCTTTGAGCTGGTTGATCAATTTTTGCGGCCCGACCTGCTCGATCATCCATTTCTCAAGGAAGGGCTTGGCGCTTTGCCACAAATCAAGCTCCGGGTCGAGCTGGCGCCCCAGCCCCTCGATGTTGAGCAGGGTTTTTTGCAGCAAGACCAGTTGCGGCTGGATTTCAACCGAGAAGCGCCGCGAGGTCTGGAACAGGCGCATCAAGACCAGGCCGAGCGAGATTTCTTTCAGCGGGCGGTCGAAATACGGTTCGCACACGGCGCGGATGGCGCTTTCCAGTTCATCGACGCGCGTTCCTGCGGGCACCCAGCCGGACTCGATGTGCAGTTCGGCCACGCGTTTGTAGTCGCGCCGGAAGAAGGCGGTGAAATTTTGCGCCAGATATTCTTTGTCCACCTCGGTCAAGGTGCCGACGATGCCGAAATCGAGCGAGATGTAACGCCCGAAAGTGGCCGGGTCGATGCTGACCTGGATGTTGCCGGGGTGCATGTCGGCGTGGAAGAACCCGTCGCGGAACACCTGGGTGAAAAACAGCGTGACGCCGTCGCGGGCCAGCTTGGGGATGTCCACCCCCGCCTCCCTGAGTTTGGCGGTCTGGCTGATGGGGATGCCCACCATGCGCTCCATCACGATCACGTCGCTGGTGCAGTAGTCCCAATACATCTCGGGGATCAGCACCAGGTCCAGCCCGGCCATGTTGCGCCGCAGTTGGGCGGCGCTGGACGCCTCGCGCACCAGGTCCAGCTCATCGTGCAGGTACTTGTCGAATTCGGCCACGACCTCTTTGGGCTTGAGGCGTTTGCCGTCGGCCGACAGGCCTTCGATCCAGCCGGCCATCATGCGCATCAGGCCCAGGTCTTTCTCGATGGCGGTCAACATGCCGGGGCGCAGAACCTTGACGGCGACGTCGATCTCCTTGCCTTGTTTGTTCACCAGTTTGGCAAAGTGGACCTGGGCGATCGAGGCGCTGGCGACCGGCTCCCGGTCGAACGATGAAAATATCCGGCCCACCGGTTTGCCGAAAGCCTTTTCGATGATGGCCACCGCCACGTCGGAGCTGAAGGGCGGCACCCGATCCTGCAGGCGCGCCAGCTCGTCAGCGATGTCCAGCGGCATCAGGTCGCGCCGCGTGGACAGGACCTGGCCAAACTTGACGAAAATGGGCCCCAGGTGTTCCAGCGCCTCGCGCAGGCGCTGGCCGCGCGGGGCCTTGAGGTCGCGCCCGACCGACACGATGCGCGCAACCATGCGCAGCCAGGGCTTCTGGAAACTGGTCAGCACCAGCTCGTCAAGGCCGAAACGCAGGACCGTCCAGACGATGAAGGCGCCGCGGAAAAACCGGCTCATGTCGGCGCACCACCCGCAGGCGGCGCGTTGCCGCTGGGGGCGCCTGGCCGGGCGGACGGGCCGCTGCTGCCGGCGAACTGGCGCAGGGCCTCGCCGATGCGCCGCGCGGCCTGTCCCAAGGCGTGGGCGGGCACGTCGCCGATGACGCGGGCCAGGTCTTCTTCAATGTCCCAACGCACGTGGTCGGCCAGCCAGTTCACTTCGGCCGCCAATTGGACATCGCCCTCGACGTGCACGGTGGGTTTGTCGCCTTTCAACAGGGCCTGCAAAATCGCCAGGGGAGAATCCTGGGTCAGGGCCAGGGTCAAGTCCGGGGTGGCGGCCGCGTCGGCCCGATCCAGCAGGCCGGCCGGTGTTACTATAATTTTAAGAGCTATAGAGCGCCATTTGACGAGGGCAATCTGCCCTTTTGACCGAACAAGCCGGCTGGTGGCGGCTTTTTCCTGCATCAGTACATGGTTGAGCAGCAGGATCACCCGCCGGCGGATTTCGTCAATCGCCCACTCGGGCGGCGCCAAAGAAAACGGGGACTGTGTTGCCATAGCCCCCGATTATTCCCTGTTTGCGCCGCAACTCACTGAAGCGCTTGCACTCCCGCGACAAGCCAGCCTGTGGCGCCGCTCTTGGGTTTGGTCATGTTCCAGACTTCGCGGAATGGGCTGGGGCCGCTGGACGGGTCTTCCTTGATCATGCCGGAGAACTCGACGCTGGCCACATAGTCGTCGCCAAGGTCTTCGATGCCGAGCAGTTTGGCGTCGATCATCACCACTTCAGTGTGGTTGGACGGGCCGCCGGTGTGCACCTCGCGCTCGCTCAACTGGGTCTGGATTTCCTTGAGCATGTTGTCCGTCATCATCACGCGCAGGGCGCCGATGTCGGATTTGTCCCAAGCCGCCTGCAAGGTGACAAAGTTGCCCTTGGCTGCGGACAGGAAACCCTCGGAGTCGAAGTCAGCCGGCACGCTCCAGCTTTGCGAACCGGCCAGGCCTGAGCCGATGGCTGAACCGACGCCTGACCCGATCATTGAGCCGGAACCTGGCTGCCCGGCGGCGTCCAGCGGCACGCCCGCGCTGCGCTCCCAGGGGCGGGCGGAGGCGTCGTTGCCGACGTTTTCCGGCCGGTAGACCGGCGGGGTGGAAGTGGGCGCCCCACCGGCAGACGCGCCTTCAAAGGCGAACGGCGCACGCCCGGGCGGGTTGGCGGACTGGGCTGCGCGACGGCGCATGAACCAGCCAAACGCCATCATCACAGCGAGGGCCAGCAGGCCAAACATCAGGATGTTGCCAAAGGCCTCGCCAAGCCCGAGCGAGTGCGCCAGCCAGGCCAGGCCCAGGCCGGCCGCCAGGCCGCCCAGCATCGCCCCCCAAGGCCGTTTGGGCGCCACCGGCGCAGCAGCGGGCGCTGCCGGTTTGGCCGCGTTTTGCGCATTGGCTGGCGCGGCCGGAGCAGCAGGCGCGGCGTCGCGCCGGGTCACATTGCTCGACTGCTGGCCGACCGATTTGCCGCCGCCAAGGCGGTTGGCCTCGGCGTTGAAACCGGTCACGGACAGCGCAACGGTCAGGATGAGGGTCAATAGTTTCATAAGGTCTCCAGAATAATCGTCAGGTGGGTCTCTGTCTTCAAAATACAAGCCAGTCCAGCGGTTCGGCCGTTCAGCATTTGATCCCTGCATGCAGGGCCACCAGGCCGCCGGTCATGTTGTGGCAGTCCACATGCCCGAAGCCGGCTGTCTGCATCATGCGCTTCAAGGCGTCCTGCTCCGGGTGCATGCGGATCGATTCTGCAAGGTACCGATAGCTGGCATCGTCGCCCGCCACCAGTTTGCCCAAGGCCGGCAAGACCTTGAACGAGTACCAGTCGTAGGCTTTTTCCAGCGGTTTGGCCACTTTGGAGAACTCCAGCACCAGCAGCTTGCCGCCAGGTTTGAGCACGCGGTTCATCTCCGCCAGGGCGGCGTCTTTGGCGGTCATGTTGCGCAGGCCAAAGGCGACGCTGACCACATCAAAATGATTGCTGGCAAAGGGCAGTTTCTCCGCGTCGCAGACCACGGTCGGGAGCGCGACGCCGACGTCAAGCAGGCGGTCGCGCCCGACGCTGAGCATGGCCTCGTTGATGTCGGTATGCACCACCCGGCCCGACTTGCCCGCTTTTTTGGCAAACGCCAGCGCCAGGTCGCCTGTGCCGCCGGCGATGTCGAGCACCTGATGGCCCTCGCGCACATCGGCCACCAGCACGGTGTAGGCCTTCCAGGCGCGGTGCAGGCCCATCGACATGAGGTCGTTCATCACGTCGTATTTGGGCGCGACGGAATCGAAAACGCCCTTGACCCGGCCGGCCTTGGCGGCAGCGTCCACCGATTCATAGCCAAAATGGGTTGTCGTCATAGGGAGATATGCTAGCCGCGAATCAGGCCGCCATGGCCGACAACCCTTCGCACGCAAGGGAATATGTCGCGATTCCAATGAAAATGGGAAATTGCCCCCGTGAAATATGCGTAGTTAGCTATATTAACAATAGCAATCTAACAATCGCAATGTCCAAGCGTCAGCGCGGCCGGCGAACCAGGCTTGGGTAGGCGGTCAATGGCTGGCGCAGGCGTGGCCGGCCTTGTCGGCCATCGGCGCATCACGGTTGGCCCCGGCAGCTGCCAGGCGGGCGCTGTAGTCGGCCCAGAGCTTGTCTTGTTGGGAGCCTAAAAAGTAGAGGTAATCCCAGGAAAAAATGCCGCTGCTGTGGCCGTCGGTGAAGGTCGGCTGCACGGCGTAGTTGCCGACGGGCTCTAGCTGGAAAAGGCCCACATCGCGTTTGCCGGTTTGCAGCACCTCTTGCCCCGGCCCGTGGCCCTGCACCTCGGCCGAGGGCGAATACACCCGCATCAACTCAAACGGAATGAGAAAGGACTTGCCATCCGAGAAGCTGATTTCGAGCACGCGCGATTGGCTGTGCGCCGTCATGTCCAGCGGCGTCGGCGCGCCGGTTTGTAAACCTGCCATAAGGAGTCTCTGATTAGTTG
>JANMVT010000263.1:0-23231 GCA_031392945.1 Rhodoferax sp.
GCGCACATTCAGGCGCACGCGCTTGAACACGTCTTCGATGCGGGCTGTGGGTTTCTTCAACTCTTCCAGCAGATATTGCGTGTACAACCCGTTGCCACCCTTCACATCGCCATCCTCGGCCACATTGCCCGGCGCCGTGGCGTAGGCCAGAAAGGTGCCCGGCGGCGCATCCACCTGTGCCAGGCCCTTGCCGGAAGCGCTGGAGGCAAACGGGTTGTCGCGGCAGGCATCAAGCACCAGGATGTTCATGCGGTTGCCCGCGCCCTTGAACGCATCCAGCACCGTGTTGACATCGATCGATTGGCTGGGCACATCGGCCGCGCTGGCCATTTTGGCGTCCACCGGCACCATGTAGTTGCGCCAGTCCAGTTGCAGGCCGTGGTCGGCGTAATACAACATGCCCACACCCTGTTTGCCTTTGAGCGCCTCGCGCACTTTGATGATGGCCTCGGACATTTCAGCTTTGCCACTGTCGCGCAGCTCGACCACGGTGAAGCCGAGCTGCTTCAAGGTGTCGGCGATGGCCCGCGCATCGTTGGCAGGGTTGGCCAGTGCTGCGGCACCCAGGTAGGCGGCGTTGCCGATGACCAGGGCCACGCGCACGTCCAGCGGGGCTTGGGCCGCGGCCGCCATCGTCAACAGCCCGGCAGCGACCACGAGAGTCTGCGTCCAATGGCGAATGGTTTTGCATGGCATTGATTCCTCCTTGCGCCCACAGGTCAACCGTTGGCAACGGTTCAACTTTGGCCGCTTTTTTGTCAAACGTCAATACGGTCGATGGTTATGCGGTCGATGGTTATTGCCATGCCGCAACCCAACTGCGCAAAGGGCAAAATGTCGGTCGCCGATCAGATGTAGCGTCTGGTTTTGGCCGACCTTGGGTTCAAAAGCGAACTGAATTCCGGGATTGGTAGACTGATCAATCGCTATAAATAAAGAAGCTAACTATGCATATTCCACAAGGGAAATTGCCCGTTTTCATTGGAAAATGGTGGTCAAAGACGCGTTTTGGCTGTTCTGGCGAACGGACTGCGCCATGCACTCCCGGCACAAGGCCATGGCCAGCCGGTGCAGGGCCTGCCAGGGGTTGGCGGGCCAGTCGGGCTGTTTCAGGCCCTTGACGATGCCGTCCACCAGGTGCGCGGACTGCAGCAGGTTGGCCAGCGTGGCGTCGGTCAGGCGCGGCAGGACGCGCTCGAACAGCCGCTCTTTCACACCCCAGACACGCTGCTCGCGCAGGGCCATGGGCAGTGGGCGGCCCTGGCCCATCGCGTCCTTGACGCGTTTCAGGGCGCGGATGTCTTCGCTCAAGGCCCAGTGCACCAGGACCTCGGCTTCGCCTTCGGCCTGCAGGCCGTCGAGCATGCGTTGTACCCGCAGCGTTTGCCCGGCGAGCACAGCTTCAGACAGCTTGAACACGTCAAAACGCGCGACGTTGACCACGGCGCCCTCGATCTGCCCGAAGTTCAGCACGCCACCCGGCGCGTCCGGCGCGTCCGCTGGAAACAGCAGGCCAAGCTTCTGGATCTCCTGGTGCGCGGCCAGCAGATTGCCTTCCACCCGGTCGGCAAAAAACTGCAGCGTGCGTTGGCCTTCTTCACCGGCGGCCACGCGTTGGCCTTGCAGCGCCAGGCGCTGGGCGATCCACTGCGGCAGGGCGTTGCGCTCCACCGGCTGGACTTCAACCGTCATGCCGTGCCCGTCCAGCGCGCTGAACCACGCGCCGGTTTTGCCCATCTTGTCCAGGCGCGGCAGTATGACGATGGTCAAGACCGAATCGTTGCCTTTGGCCTGCCCGGCCAATTGCTGTATCGCCACGCTGCCGTCCTTGCCCGGTTTGCCCGAGGGGATGCGCAGCTCCAGGATTTGTTTGTCGGCGAACAGGCTCAAAGAGCCGCCCGCCGCCAGCACTTCGCTCCAGTCGAAATGCGCGCCGGCGACGGTGTGCGAGCTGCGCTCGGTAAAGCCTTGGGCGCGCGCGGCCGCCCGGATGGCATCAGCCGCTTCCTGGATCAAGAGCGGTTCGTCGCCATGCAGGGTGTAAAGGCTGCGCAAGCCTTTTTGCAGGTGGGCCGCCAGCTGGTTCGCTGCGAGCTGCATGGCCGTCAGTTGGGGCTTTTGACCGCCGCCAGCCGGCGCATGAGCTGCTGCACGATATCCGACTGCATGTCGCGGTACAGCAGGCCCTCTTCGACCTCTTTGGCCAGCACGGCGGACTCGTTGAACGAGATGTCGCGTTGCTGGAGGATTTCGGATTCTTCGATCAACTCTTTGCCGCTGTCGTTGCGCAACCTGAAGCGTGCCCGGATGCGCAGCTGGAATTCACGCACCTGGCCTGCGGCGTTCACGCCGACCACGGTTTTCTCGCGCTGTTCCAGCAGGATGTCCATCGTCACGTGGCTTGCAGCCGTGGGGGCGGCGGGGGCGCTGGCGACCAGCCTGTCGCCCAGCGCCCGGCGCAGCTCGGCGGCCACCGGCCCGCCTTGCGCCGCCGCCACCGTGATGGTGTCAAACGCGAAGCTGGGCGCGCCGCGCAATTTGTAGCCGCAGGCCGTCAGCATCAGAGCGATTGCCAGCAGCAGCGTGGCGGAAAGCCGCATCGTCATCGAATGCCCAGGCAATTTCCCGTCGGGCCGCCCCAAGGGTTCTCGAAGAGCGGCGCAGCCAAATTCGTCCCCAAGGGGAGCCTGGGGGCAATATTCAGAGCACCACATTGACCAGCCGCCCCGGCACTACGATGACGCGGCGGATCGCCCCGCCGCCGGCCTGTTTTTGCACCATCTCGTTGGCAAGGGCCGCGCGTTCGACCATCTCTTTGCTGGCGTCGAAGGGCACCCGGATTGCGCCGCGCAGCTTGCCGTTGATTTGCAGCATGAGCTCGATCTCGTCCTGCTGGAGCGCATCCTCATCGACGACCGGCCAGGGCGCGTCCAGAATGTCGCCCAACTGGGCCGCGTAGCCCAACTGCGTCCACAAGGCATGGGCGATGTGTGGCGTGGCGGGGTACAGGCAACGCAGCAGGATGCCAAAGCCTTCTATCAGGGCGACATTGGCGCCCGCGCGCTCGGCGCCGGCCGCCTTCCCGGGCCATTTGAAGTCTTCCAGCGCGTTGATCATCTTCATCGCGCCCGACACCACCGTGTTGTATTGCATGCGCTGGTAGTCGTAATCGACCTGCTTGAGCACGCTGTGCAGCTCAAAGCGCAGCGCCTTCTCAGGCTTGCCGAATTTCATGCCCTTGAGGCTGGCCGCGCCGACCACGCAGGTCAGGGCCGCCACCGATTCAATCGCCCCCAGCTTGACGCCAAAGTTCCAGACGCGGCGCAAAAACCGGTATGAGCCTTCCACTGCCGCGTCGTTCCATTCCAGGGTGGCCTCGGGCGGCGCGGTGAACATGGTGTACAGGCGGGCCGTGTCGGCGCCGTATTTTTCGATCAGATCCTGGGGATCGACGCCGTTGTTCTTGCTCTTGCTCATGGTGCCCACCCCTTCATAGGTGATGGGTGTGCCCGCAGGCAGGCCGCCGCTGGCCGCCTTGAGGCGCGCGCCGGTGATCTTGCCCGCCTCGTCGTGCAGGTCTTCCACGTCGCTGGGCCAGAAGTACGCAGTGCCGCCGCCCTGGCCGTCTTTGCGCGAGTAAATGTGGTTCAGCACCATGCCCTGGGTGAGCAGATTGGTGAAGGGCTCGTCCACCTTGACCAGATCCAGGTCGCGCATGACCTTGGTCCAGAAGCGCGCATACAGCAGGTGCAGGATGGCGTGTTCGATGCCGCCGATGTACTGGTCCATCGGCATCCAGTAATCAGCCCCTTCGGCGACCATTTTCTGGTCGTTTTTCGGGTCGCAATAACGCATGAAATACCAGCTGGAATCGACAAAGGTGTCCATCGTGTCGGTTTCGCGCCGCGCCGGCACGCCGCAGACCGGGCAAACCACGCCGGCGTGGAAGCCCTCGTGTTTGTTCAGCGGGTTGCCCGAGCCGTCGGGCACGCAGTCCAGCGGCAAGACCACGGGCAGGTCTTTTTCAGGCACCGGCACGGCGCCGTGCTCGTCGCAGTGGATGATGGGGATCGGTGTGCCCCAATAACGCTGGCGGCTTACGCCCCAGTCGCGCAGGCGCCAGGTTGTTTTTTTCTCGCCCAGGCCGCGCATTTGCAACTCGTGGGCCACGGCGTTCACCGCGTCGTCGTGGCTCATGCCGCTGTAGTTGCCGGAGTTGACGGTGATGCCGCGCTCCTTGTCGGCGTACCAGTCTTGCCAGCGCTCGTAGTCGAAATGCTCGCCGTCCACCAGGATCACCTGCTGGATTGGCAGGCGGTATTTCTTGGCAAAGGCGAAGTCGCGCTCGTCGTGCGCAGGCACGCCCATCACGGCGCCGTCGCCATAGGCCATCAGCACGTAGTTGCAGACCCAGACTTCGATGTTGTAGCCCTTGGTCGGGTGGCGCACAAACAGGCCGGTGGCCACACCCTCTTTTTCGCGCGTGGCCAGTTCCGCCTCGGTGGTGCCGCCCGACTTGAGCGCGGCGATGGCCGCCGCCAGTTTGGGCGACAACTCGGCCGCGCGCGCGGCCAGCGGGTGCTCCGGCGCCACGGCCACAAAGGTCACGCCCTTGAGTGTGTCGGCGCGTGTCGTGAAGACGTACATGCGCCCGTCCTGGATCAGCTTGCCCTGGGCGTCGCGGATGTCGTGCGGGAAGGCGAAGCGCACACCCACACTTTTGCCGATCCAGTTTTCCTGCATCAGCTTGACGCGCCCGGGCCAGCCCGGCAACTGGGTCTGCACCTGGCCCAGCAGTTCTTCGGCGTAATCGGTGATCTTGAGGTAATAACCGGGGATCTCGCGCTTTTCGACCGGCGCGCCGGTGCGCCAGCCCTTGCCGTCGATCACCTGCTCGTTGGCCAGCACGGTCTGGTCCACCGGATCCCAGTTCACCACTTGGGTCTTGCGGTAGGCGATGCCTTTTTCCAGCATCTTGAGAAACAGCCACTGGTTCCATTTGTAATAGCCGGGCGTGCAGGTGGCGACTTCGCGGCTCCAGTCGATGGCCAGGCCCATTGCCTGCATCTGCTGCTTCATGTAGGCGATGTTGTCAAACGTCCATTGGGCCGGCGGCACGCCGTTTTTCATGGCGGCGTTTTCGGCCGGCAGGCCAAACGCGTCCCAGCCCATGGGCATCAGGACGTTGTAACCCTTCATGCGCAGATGGCGCGTGAGCATGTCATTGATGGTGTAGTTGCGCACATGGCCCATGTGCAGCTTGCCGCTGGGGTAAGGCAGCATGGAGCAGGCGTAGAACTTCGGCTTGGGCTTGTGCTGCGCGTCAAGTGCGTTTTCCCGCACACGGTAGGCGTCGGCGTCGGCCCACTGGGCTTGCGCGGCCTGTTCTACCGCCTGGTGGTCGTATTTGTCTTGCATTGGCAAATTGTAGGTGCGCTGGATGGGCTGCGGGGGCAAGGATAGTGCCCGCTGCGCCAGTTCAGGGCCTGGGCCTGGCGTCCGCGACAAAACCGATGCGGCTCAAACCAGCCTTTTGGGCCACACCCATTAGCTCGACCACACGCCCATACGGCACGGCTTCGTCGGCGCGCAGCTGCAGTTCGGCATCGGGGTTGGCGGCGGCGGTTTTGGCCAGTTGCAGGGCCAAATCCTCACGCGTGACCGGCTTGTCGTTGAGAAAGGCTTGCCCGGCCTTGTCCAATACCAGCAAGGTGAAGCGCGGGGCCTCATTGGGCCGGGCTGCATCGGTTTTGGGCAAATCAAGCCGGATGGTGCTGGCCAGCAGGGGCGCGGTGATGATGAAGATCACCACCAGCACCAGCATCACGTCGATCAGGGGCGTCATGTTGATGTCGCTCATGGGCGGCGCGCCTTTGTCCCGTTCCAATCGACCGAAAGCCATGCTGATCAGCCTTTGGCGTGGAAAGGGGAATTTCCCGACGGGCCGCCCCTAGGGAAATTAGCCCCCTCGGGGGGCAGCGAGGACACGCCAGTGCCGAGCGTGGGGGCCAGTACATCCCGCAAATCCCGCGCGAAGCCTTCCAGGTCGGCCTCGATGCGGCCAATGCCGCGCCCCAGCACGTTGTAGGCCAGCACGGCGGGAATCGCCACCGCCAGTCCGGCGGCGGTCATGATGAGGGATTCGCCGACCGGGCCGGAGATCTTGTCGATGGTGATCTGTCCGGCGCTGGAAATGCCGATCAGGGCGTGGTAGATGCCCCAGACCGTGCCCAGCAGGCCGACAAAAGGCGCAGTCGAGCCGACGGTGGCCAACAACACCTGGCCGAACTGCAATTTCTGCAATACCGCGTGCAAGGCGTCGCGCAGCGCCCGCGTCAACTGCTGGGATTTGTCGCCAGCCGCCGCGAGGGTGCCAACAGCTTCTGTTTTAATAGCGTTGATCAAAGGAATGACGAGGACGGAGCGGTCAAATGCCTCAATTTTCGGGCGCGCGTCTTCAATCGATGCCGCCTGCCAGAAGGCGCGCGTGCTGCGCGCCACGTCGCCCGCCGCGCGGTGCAGCAACCAGCCCTTCCAGAGGATCACCACCCAGCTGCCGACCGACATCAACAACAGCAACAACGCCACTGCTTTGGTGACAAAGTCACCCTGGGAGAACAGGCCAGCCAAGTTCATTTCAGGCCAAGGACATCAAACATGTCGTACAGGCCGGTTTTCTTGTCTGCCAGAAACCGCGTGGCGCGCAGGGCGCCTTGCGCATAACTGTCACGGCTGGATGATTTGTGGGTGATTTCGATCCGCTCCCCTGTGCCCGCAAAAAGAACGGTATGGTCGCCCACAATGTCGCCACCGCGGATGGCTGAAAAACCAATGGCAAATGGGTCGCGTTCGCCGGTGATGCCTTCGCGCGCGAAAACTGCGTGGCCTTTGAGATCGCGCCCCAGCGCCTCAGAGATGACTTCGCCCATCTTGAGCGCCGTGCCGGAAGGCGCGTCGACTTTGTGCCGATGGTGGGTTTCGATGATTTCAATGTCATAACCGGTGGACAGCGCCTTGGCCGCCATCTCCAGCAGCTTGAAGGTGACATTCACGCCAACGCTCATGTTGGGCGCCATCATGATGGCAATGTCCTTGGCCGCCGCTGCGATGTCTGCTTTTTGGGCCTCGCTGATGCCCGTGGTGCCGATCACCATGTTCACGCCCAGTTCGCGGCACATGACCAGATGCGCCAAAGTGCCCTCGGGCCGCGTGAAATCGATCAGGGTCCGGGCTTGCCCCAAGCCGGCGCGCAAATCAGACGTGATTTTCACGCCGCTGGCTTGCCCTAGAAAAGCCGTTGCAAACTGACCCTGCGCTGGGCTGGTGGCAATGTCCAGGGCGCCGGCCAGTTCGCAGTCGGCCGCGGCGCGGATCGCCTCGATCAGCATTTGGCCCATGCGGCCGGAGGCACCGGCGACAGCGATTTTGTTCTGGCTCATGGCTAAGGGTTCAAAGTGACGGGTTTGCCGATTTCGAATTCTCAGCGGGCGGACGGCTCCAGCGGCGGGTATTTGTCGGGCAGCGGCGGCAGGACTTTGGCTTGCGGCGCGCCGGGCGCTTTGGCGTCAACCCCGGAATCGGCGGCGGACGCCGCCGCCTTGGCGGCGCTGAATTTGGCCAGGCTTTCCTCGGACGCTTCCAGCACCGGAACCTGGACCGCACGGCGTCCGGAATCGAGCGAGGCGACAAACTCGGCCTCGGTCGGCAATTCGTCGGCTTCAACCCGCTCCATCGCGTCGCCCTTGAAAAACACCGTGACTTTGCGCGCCTGGGGTTCACGGCCCTGGCGCTTGAAGGTGAAAACGTAATCCCAGCGATCCGCGTGGAACAGGCTGGTCAGCAACGGCGTGCCCAGGATGTCGCGCACCTGGATGCGGCTCATCCCGTTTTGCAGCGCCGCCGCCTGCTCCTTGGAGACAAAATTGCCCTGGACGATGTCGATTTTGTAGGGCGACACCATGGTCACGATGCGGCTGCTGGCGCCGTCGATGCTGCTGCAAGCCGCCAGGGCGGCGCAGGCCGCTAGGCCCAAGCCCAAGGCGGCCGGGCGAAGGTGAAAGCTTGGCAGTTTGTGCAACATGGGGGGCGCTCTAAGGTGGCGATATGATCAGGCCATTGTAACGGCAGGGTCCCCGCCATGAGAGCGGGCGCCGGCACGCGCGCAACGCCCCGGAAAACACGCATGGATACCATCGACGAACTCAAAAGCACCGGCCTGAAGGCCACGTTGCCGCGCCTGAAGATTCTGGAAATATTCCAAAAAGGCGCGCAGCGGCACATGACGGCCGAGGACGTGTTCCGCGTTTTGTTGCTGGAGCGCTCCGACGTCGGTTTGGCCACGGTGTACCGCGTGTTGACCCAATTCGAGCAGGCCGGCATCTTGAGCCGCAACCATTTTGAGAGCGGCAAGGCGGTTTTTGAGCTCAATGAAGGCCAGCACCACGACCATCTGGTGTGCCTGGACTGCGGCAAAGTGGAGGAGTTTTTTGACGCCGAGATTGAAAAGCGCCAGCACAGCGTGGCCAAGGCCAAGGGCTTTGCCATCGCCGACCACGCCCTGAGCCTTTACGCCAACTGCACCAAGGACAAATGCCCCAATCGCCCGGTCGTGCCGCGCGGGCATCAGCACCACTGATCTGGGCGCGTCCATGCGGTTTTGCGCGGCGGGCGCAAAACAAGGTTGCTACTAATTAAGTAGCTAACTATCTATATTCCACGAGGAAAAACGCCCGTTTTCATTGGAAAAACTCAAGAAACGGGCGATTGGGCGGCTCAAGCGGCCAAAGCGGCCGGTTTCCGGCTCACAAGCCCAGCATCAGCTTCATGTTCTGCACCGCAGCGCCGCTGGCGCCCTTGCCCAGGTTGTCGTATTTGGCGATCAACACGGCCTGGCCCAAGGCGTCATCGCCATAAACGCTGAGCTCGATGAAGTTGCTTCCGTTGAGCGCCGTCGGCTCGACCCGCCCGTTCGCGTTGGCCGCGACCACACGCACCCACTCGCTGCCGGCGTAATGCGCGCGCAAGGCTTCGTCGAGCTGCTTGATGCTTTTGACGCCGTTGAGCAAATCAAAATGCAGGCTGATCTGGTCCAGCATGCCGCTGTAGAAGTTGCCGGCCGCCGCCACAAAGATGGGGCGGCGCGCCAAGCCCGAATACTTGTGGAATTCAGGCACGTGTTTGTGGTCCAGGCCCAGGCCGTAGACGTCCAGCGGCGGCGCGGTTTTTGCCACCTCATAAGACTCGATCATGGGGCGCCCGCCGCCTGAATAACCCGAGAAGCCCTGCATCACCACGGGATAGCTGGCGGGCACCAAGCCGGCGTTGACCAGGGGGCGCAACAGGGCGATGCCGCCGGTCGGGTAACAGCCAGGATTGGCGACGCGGCTGGCATTCTGAATGGCGGCAGTTTGTTCGACCGAGATTTCGGGAAAACCGTAAACCCAGCCGGGCGCGACGCGGTGCACGCTGGAAGCGTCGATGATTTTTGGGCCTTTATTGCCGCTGGCCCTCGCCATGCCATCGATAACAGCTACAGATTCAATAGCTGCCGCGTCGTGCAGGCAAAGCACCACCAAGTCCACTTGCGCCATCAAGGCGCGTTTGGCGGCGGCGTCCTTGCGCAATTCGGGCGCGATGCTGACCACCTCGATTTGCGGCATGCCGCCCAGGCGCTCGCGAATTTGCAAGCCCGTCGTGCCCGCTTCGCCGTCAATGAATATTTTTGGCATGGGAAATTCTGTCTGCTTTGTCAAAGCTGGTTGTAAGCCTGGAAAAAGATTGGTGCAATGCAACATGATACATTCCCACGCTGCGTTGTCCAATGAGGTTTTCGCATCGGATTGATTCCAGCCGCCGCGATATCTCTGCCAGACGATCCCCCCCTTTGCGTTCCTGAGAAAGACCTCATGAAGATCCACGAATACCAAGGCAAGGAAATCTTGCGTCAATTCGGCGTGCCCACCCCGCGCGGCATTCCTGCATTCACTGTCCAGGAGGCTGTGGAAGCGGCCCAGAAGCTCGGCGGCCCGGTTTGGGTCGTCAAGGCGCAAATCCACGCCGGCGGGCGCGGCAAGGGCGGTGGCGTCAAGCTGGCGCGTTCGATCGACGAGGTCAAAAAACTGGCTGGCGAGATTTTGGGCATGCAGCTGGTCACCCACCAAACCGGGCCACTGGGCCAAAAAGTGCGCCGCTTGCTGATTGAGGACGGCGCCGACATCAAAAAAGAATATTACGTTTCCGCCGTGACAGACCGGGCTTCGCAGCGCGTGGCCTTCATCGTGTCCAGCGAGGGCGGCATGGACATCGAAGGCGTTGCGCACGACACGCCGGAGAAGATCGTCACCGAAATCATCGACCCGGCCACCGGGCTGACCGCCGCCCAGGGCAAAAAGCTGTCGGACAGCATTGGCGTGCCGGCCGCGTCCACCGCCCAATGTGTGGACGTGCTGCAAAAGCTGTACAAGGTCTATATGGAGACGGACGCCTCTTTGGTCGAGATCAACCCGATGATTCTTGAAGGGTCCGTGGATGGCAAGCCGGGCAACATCAAGGCGCTGGACGCCAAGTTCAACTTCGACGCCAACGCCCTGTTCCGCCACCCCGAAATCGTGGCTTACCGCGACCTGGACGAAGAAGACCCGGCGGAAGTGGAAGCCAGCAAGTTCGATTTGGCTTACATCAGCCTGGACGGCAACATCGGCTGCCTGGTCAATGGCGCGGGCCTGGCCATGGCGACCATGGACACCATCAAGCTGTTTGGCGCCGAGCCAGCCAACTTTCTGGACGTGGGCGGCGGCGCGACCCCCGAGAAGGTCACTGAAGCCTTCAAGATCATGCTGAAAAACAAGAAGGTCAAGGCCATTCTGGTCAACATCTTCGGCGGCATCATGAAGTGCGACACCATTGCCACCGGCATCATCACGGCCTGCAAGGCCACCAACTTGAGCGTGCCGCTGGTGGTGCGCATGAAGGGCACCAACGAGGCCCTGGGCAAGCAAATGCTGACCGACAGCGGCCTGCCCATCATCAGCGCCGACACCATGGCCGAAGCGGCGCAAAAAGTCGTCGCCGCTGTCAACGCCTGAGGAAACACCATGTCCATCCTGATCAACAAAAACACCCGCGTCATCACCCAGGGCATCACCGGCAGAACCGGCCAGTTCCACACCGAGAAATGCCAGGAATACGCCAACGGCAAGAATTGCTTTGTCGCCGGGGTGAACCCGAAAAAAGCGGGCGAAGCGATCTTCGGCATCCCGATCTACGCCTCGGTCAAGGAGGCCGCCAGTCAAACCGGCGCGACCGTTTCCGTCATTTACGTGCCGCCCGCCGGAGCGGCCGCCGCCATTTGGGAAGCCGTCGAGGCCGATCTGGATCTGGCGATTTGCATCACCGAAGGCATCCCTGTGCGCGACATGCTCGAAGTGCGCAACAAAATGCGCGCCAAAGAGGCCGCAGGCGGCAAAAAGACCCTGCTTTTGGGCCCGAACTGCCCCGGCCTGATCACGCCGGAAGAGATCAAGATCGGCATCATGCCGGGCCACATCCACCGCAAGGGGCGCGTCGGGGTGGTCAGCCGCTCCGGGACGTTGACCTACGAGGCGGTGGCCCAGTTGACCGACATTGGCCTGGGCCAGTCCAGCGCGGTGGGCATCGGCGGCGACCCGATCAATGGCCTCAAACACATCGACATCATGCGCATGTTCAATGACGACCCGGACACCGACGCCGTCATCATGATCGGCGAAATCGGCGGCCCGGACGAAGCCGACGCCGCGCGCTGGTGCAAGGCCAACATGAAAAAACCCATCGTCGGCTTCATCGCCGGGGTGACGGCGCCAGCCGGCAAACGCATGGGCCACGCGGGCGCGCTGATATCCGGCGGCGCCGACACGGCCGATGCCAAACTGGCGGTGATGGAAGAATGCGGCTTCAAGGTGACGCGCAACCCGTCCGAAATGGCCAAACTGCTCAAGGCGCTGCTGTAAGCAAAACTACCAACAGGCGGGGCCAATTTGGCTCGTTAAACTAACGCATCACTGAAAAGCGCTCTAAATAGCTGGTTTTGGGCGCTTTTTCCATTCAAAAAACGAAAGAGACTGATGGACATCCTGCAACAGATGCAAGGCACCGAGTTTTGGATCGGCCTGCTCAAAATCATCTGGATCAATATCATTTTGTCGGGCGACAACGCCGTAGTCATCGCCCTGGCCGCGCGGGCCTTGCCGCCCGAGCAGCAACGCAAGGCGATTTTCTGGGGCACGGCGGCGGCGGTCTTTTTGCGCGTCGCGCTGACCGTGGTCGCGGCCAAATTGCTGGAGCAACCGTATCTTCAGATTGTTGGCGGCTTGTTGTTGCTATGGATCGGCGTGCAGTTGCTGGGCGACGACGACGGCGGCGAGGGCGAGTCCAAGCACCACGGCAGCCTGTTTTCGGCGATCCGTACCATTTTGATCGCCGACCTGGTCATGAGCCTGGACAACGTCATCGGCGTTGCCGCTGCCGCCAATGGCAATGTCACCCTGCTGGTGATCGGCCTGGCCATCGCCATCCCGATCGTGATCTTCGGCAGCACCCTGATGATCAAACTGATGGAGCGTTTCCCCATCATCGTGACGGTGGGCGCGGGCTTGATCGGCTGGGTGGCCGGCGAGGCCATTGCCAGCGACAAGGTGCTGCGCGCCTGGTTCCCGGACCATTCCTTGCAGTTTTACCTGGCGGCGGCGGTTGGTGCGGCCTTTGTGATCGCTGTCGGCAAATTCATCCAGCGCCGCAATGCCGCGCAGAACTCGGCGGCCTGAGATGATTGCGCTGGCTTTGTGCAGGTCGCGCCGGAATTCGCAAAAAAACGACACGCACGCGTGAACAAGTCTCTTGTCGGCAGGGGCGCTGTCTGCTAACGTCACTGCCTCATGGTTCATCCTGGTGCGTTGCCCGGGGTGAGGTTTGCCAGCCCGAAACGGGCAGGTAATTTCAGTTTGGGCAGGACGTGGCAAAACTTTCATTCTCCGGGCAGAAGCAGTTCTGGCGATCCGACTGGTTCGCAGGTTTCGTTGTTGTCGTCGCGGTGGTCTCATTCCATTGGGCGACCGACTTCATTGGCACGCTGGAGCGCCGGTTTTACGACTTTGCCAGCACCAGCAGCTCGCGCCAGCCGTCCGACCGGATCGCGGTCATCGCCATCGACGACCAAAGCATCGCCAATATCGGGCGCTGGCCCTGGCCCCGTGACATCCACGCCAAGCTGATTGACCAATTGGCGGCGGCCAAGGCCAAGACCATCGTCCACACGGTTTTCTTTTTTGAGCCGCAGGTGGACCGGGGCCTGGACTTCATCCGGCAGATGCGCAATTTGCTGGTCAAACCGGCTGGCGCTCCGCCGTCCGATGCCAGCAGCGCCCAGGCCAGCACCAACGAGCGTTTGGAGAAGATCATCTCCGAAGCCGAAATCGCCCTGGACACCGATGCCATTTTGGCCGCCAGCATGAAAAATGCCGGCAATGTGCTTGTGCCGTCGGTGTTTGTGCTGGCCGAGCCCCAGGGCAAGCCGGACAGCCCCTTGCCCGCATATGCCCTGAAGAGCGCGCTGGACGAAGCCGCCGGTTTCTCGGTGCCGGCCAGCAAGGGGCAACAGCCGCTGGAAGCGATTGGCGAAGCGGCGGCCGGGATCGGCCACCTCAACCAGATGCAGGATGTGGACGGCGCGGTGCGCCAGGAGCCACTGCTGGTGAAC
Organism: Rhodoferax sp.; assembly: GCA_031392945.1. GTDB lineage: Bacteria > Pseudomonadota > Gammaproteobacteria > Burkholderiales > Burkholderiaceae_C > JANYCG01. Next base: position 13,733 of record JANMVT010000263.1, read on the forward strand.
TATTACGGCAAGGCGGTGCCGTCAATGGCCCTGCTGGCGGCGATCAAGAGCCTGAACCTGGCGTCGTCGGACATCAAGCTCAATGCCGGCGACTCGGTGCAAATCGGGAAATTGCGCATCAAGACCGATGAGTCCGCCTTGATGCTGCCCCAGTTTTACAAGGGCAAAGACGGCAAACCGGCATTTGTGGTGGATTCCTTCTATGACGTTTTGAACGGCAAAATCCCGGCCTCCAAATACGCGGACAAGATTGTCATCATCGGCGCCACAGCGGCGGGTGTGGGCACGCAGTTTCCGGTGCCGGGCCACCCTGGCCTGTCACCAGCGGAAACCATCGCCCACATCACGTCGAGCATTCTTGGCGAGCATTTCATCGTGCAGCCCAACTGGGCAGTTTGGGCGACATTCGCCGTCTTTCTGCTGGTCGCGGCTTATGTGGTTGTGGCCTTGCCCCGGCTTTCTGCCGGCATGGCGGCAGGCATTACATTGGCGCTGTTTGTCGCGCTCCTGGTGGCCGAGTTTGGCTTCCTGTCAGGGGCCGCTTTGTGGATCAAGCTGGTCTTTCCGGCCACCCTGTTGGCGCTGGGGCATTTGGCGCTGACCACCAAACGCTTCTTGATGACCGAAGCCGGCAAGATCAAATCCGACGAAGAGTCTGCCGAAACCAGCCGCATGATGGGTCTGGCGCTGCAAGGGCAGGGGCAATTGGATGCCTCATTCGACCGCTTCCGCCGGGTGCCGATGAATGAAGCCGTCATGGGCAATCTGTACAGTCTGGCGCTTGATTTTGAACGCAAGCGCCAGTTCAACAAGGCACAGGCCGTGTACGAACACATGGCGGCCTTCAACCCGGACTACAAAGACATCAAAGCCAAGCGCAACCGGGCCAAAAACCTCTCGGAAACGGTGATGCTTGGCGGCGGCGGCGCGCATCCGGGCGGCACCATGCTGCTGGACGGCGGCGCGGTTGAAAAACCCATGCTTGGGCGTTACCAGGTCGAAAAAGAGCTCGGCAAGGGTGCCATGGGCGTGGTTTACCTTGGCAAAGACCCCAAAATCGGACGCGTCGTGGCCATCAAGACCATGGCTCTGAGCCAGGAATTCGAAGGTGATGAGCTGGTCGACGCGCGCGAGCGTTTTTTCCGCGAGGCTGAAACGGCGGGCCGCCTGCAACATCAAAACATCGTCACGATTTTCGACGCCGGTGAAGAGCATGACCTGGCCTATATCGCCATGGAATTTCTCAAAGGCAAAGACCTGGCCGACGCTTGCAAAGACGGCCAACTCTTGCCGGTCCCCAAGGTGCTGTCCATCGTGGCGCGTGTCGCCGAAGCCTTGGCCTATGCGCACAAGCAAAACGTGGTGCACCGGGACATCAAACCCGCCAACATCATGTTTGACGGCGCCACCGACACCGTCAAAGTGACCGACTTTGGCATCGCCCGCATCACCGACTCCAGCAAGACCAAAACCGGCATGGTGCTTGGAACACCGAGCTTCATGTCGCCCGAGCAACTGGCTGGCAAGAAGGTGGATGGGCGTTCCGATCTGTATTCCCTGGGGGTCATGTTGTTCCAGATGCTGGCCGGCGTTTTGCCGTTCCGAGGCGATTCCATGGCTGAGTTGATGTTCAAAATCGCCAATGAAGATGCGCCGGACATTCGCCTGATCCGCAGCGAGTTGCCGGAAAGCCTGGCCAATCTGGTGGCCCTGTCGCTCAGCAAGCGGCCAGAAACCCGCTACCAGGATGGCAACCAGTTTTCCGCCGACCTCAAGGCCGTGCTGGCGGACTTGCGGGGCGATTTCGGCTCGTCGGTGTCCGCATCCATCTCTGGCGGTTCGGCGGCAGCCGGGCATTTTTCGGGCGATGAAAAGACGACCATTCTGAATCCCGCCAACAGTGCCGCGGACAATTTTGCCAAAACCGTGGTTCATACGCCAACCCAAGCGGTTGCGTTTGAGAAAACCGTCGTCCATTCACGCGCCGAGGGAAAAAAGCCCGCCTCAGACGGCTCCGTCCCAGACATCGAGATATAGCCCATACGCAATGATTTACACGTTCTGCACGAAAACCGATCCGGGCCGCGCCAGGGAGAACAATGAAGATTCAGTGGCATACGACAATGCCACGCAATTGGGCGTTCTGGCCGATGGCATGGGGGGCTACAACGCAGGCGAGATCGCAAGCGGCATGGCCACCGCCTTCATCAAGTCCGAAATGGCGAGGTGGCTGTCCGAGGCGGGCAAACAAGCGAAGACGCGGGAAATCCGGCGCGCGCTGGAAATTTGCGTGGACAACGCCAACCGTTCCATTTACAACGCGGCCAACTCAAACTCCCAGTATTCTGGAATGGGAACCACATTGGTGGTGGCCGTTTTCCAGGGGGCCAAGGCCATGCTGGGGCACATTGGCGACTCGCGCTGTTATCGGCTGCGGGAAGGTAGTTTCGAGCAAATCACCAAAGACCATTCTTTGCTGCAGGAGCAGATTGACGCTGGTTTGTTGACGGTGGAGCAGGCGGCCACGTCTTCCTACAAAAACCTGGTCACGCGCGCGCTGGGGGTCGATGACACCGTGATGCTTGAGCTCAATGAGCACGAGGTGCTTGCCGGGGATCTCTATTTGATGTGCTCGGACGGGCTCTCGGATATGGTCGACGACGTGGAAATTGCGAGTATCCTCGATAGTGAGGCGACGCTTGACCAAAAGGCCGACCAGCTCGTCGCGGCTGCCAATGAGCACGGCGGCCGGGATAATATCTCGGTGTTGCTGGTTCAAGTCAGCGTCGGCGCGGAAAAGCGTGGCTTGATCTCCCGATTGCTGAGAAAATAGTTACCAATGTATTATCCAATTACAAATCTTAGGAACAGGAGTCGGTCATGCCGAAAATGATCGTGTCGATTGACGGGGTGGTTATCAAGGAAGTCCAGCTAACCAAGGATCGCACGACCTTGGGAAGGCGACCCTACAATGATATCGTGATCGACAACCTGGCCGTCAGCGGCGAGCATGCCGTTTTGCAAATGAACGGCGCCGAGGTCTACCTTGAAGATCTGAACAGCACCAACGGCACCTATGTCAATGGCAAGGCGGCGAAAAAGCAGTTGCTGCAAAACGGCGATGTGGTCGAGGTCGGCAAATACAAAATCAAGTTTGTCAATGAGGCGGCCGACCAAGGCTTCGAGAAGACGCAGATGGTCCGGCCCAGCGTGGCTGCGGCTTTGGCGGCATCGGCCGCGCAAGGCGCCGCCCATCCGGTTTCTGTGTTGCCCGATTCCGGGTTTGGCTCGACCGCCCGCGCGTCCATCAAGGTGTTGTCGGGGGCGGCGTCCGGCCGTGAGGTGCCTTTGACCAAAGTGGTCACCACCATCGGCAAGCCAGGCGTCGCGGTGGCTGCCATCACCAAACGCAATCATGGCTTTGTGGTGCACCACGTCGAAGGCGCGGGCAATCCAACACTCAATGGGTCTCCCATCGGCGTCGATCCGGTCTCCCTGAAAAACGGCGACCTGATCGAGTTGGCCGGCACGCAGATGCAGTTCATCCAGACCTGAGCCGCGCTCCAGGCTTGTCTTCGCGCCGGAGACAGCAGCTTCTTGTATTTCGGGGATTTCATGGAATCGATTCTGAAACATTGGCCCCGCATCGCTGTCACATTGCTGCCTCTTGTGTTCGCCCTGCTGCATGCGGTGGGCGTGGTGAATATAGGCGTGCTGCAACGCCTTGACGACATCATTTACGACGCGCGATTGAGGGCGACGATGCCCAAAACGCTCGATGAACGCATCGTCATCATCGACATTGACGAGAAAAGCCTGGCCGAGGTCGGGCGCTGGCCTTGGGGGCGCAACCGGCTGGCGGAACTCGCGGACGAGCTATTTGAGCAACATAAAATCGCCCTGCTGGGTTTCGACGTGGTTTTCGCCGAAGTGGACGAAAGCTCCGGCCTGAAGCGGCTCAATGAGCTGGCCAAAAATGAATTGCGCGACCAGGCCGGGTTCGCCGACAGGCTCAAAAACCTGCAAGGCACGCTGGACTATGACGCGAGTTTTGCCAAGGCGCTGGAGAAGCGGCCCATCGTGATGGGTTATTACCTGACCAGCGACCGCGATGGCAGGTCGTCAGGCGTGTTGCCGCAGCCAGTGATGGCCAAGGACGCTTTGCAGGGCAAACCGATCCGGTTCACGGCCTGGAACGGCTATGGCTCCAACATCGAGCAACTGGCCCGGGCCGCGCCTCTGGCGGGCTTCTTCAACTCAATCACTGAAACCGACGGGGTGGTGCGCTCGCTCCCCCTGATCGCCGAGCACAAAGGCAAATACTACGAATCCTTGTCGTTGGCGATGTTCCGCGTCCTGGCGGGCATGCCGTCGGTCTCACCCGGGTTTCCGAGGGACCGGTTCCTGAGCCGCAATTACCAGGGGCTGGAGAGCATCCTGCTCAGGCTTGACGACAAAAAAACCCTTGCCATTCCGGTGGACGACCGGGTGTCAGCCTTGGTGCCGTTCCGCGGTTATGGCGGCGCTGCCGGCGGCTCTTTCAAATACATTTCTGCGGCGGACGTTTTGGCAAAACGGGTCACGGCCGGCAGCCTCAAGGGCAAGATCGTATTGCTGGGCACCACGGCGCCCGGCCTGGTGGACTTGCGGGTGACGCCGGTGGGCGAGACCTACCCTGGCGTCGAGACCCATGCCAATGTGATTTCCGGCCTGCTCGACGGCAAGGTGCTTGTCAAGCCGGACTACGCCATCGGCTACGACGTGGTGATGCTGGTGCTGGCCGGGCTGGCGCTGGCCTTTGCGCTGCCCCTGCTGTCGGCCTCGCGCGCCATTCTGCTCAGCGCCGGCGTGGTGTTGGGCTTGATCGCCCTCAATTTCTGGATGTACCAGTCGTTCGGACTGGTGCTGCCGCTGGCCACGGCGCTGACGATGGCCGCCGCGGCGTTCGCCTTGAACATGAGCTACGGGTACTTTGTGGAAAGCCGCTCCAAGCGCGAGCTGGCGGCTCTTTTTGGAACCTATGTGCCGCCTGAGCTGGTGGACGAGATGGTCAAAGACCCTGACAGCTACACCATGAAAGCCAGCAACAAGGAGCTAACCGTGATGTTTTGCGACATGCGCGGCTTCACCAAAATGTCGGAAAAAATGGAGCCCCTGCAGCTCCAGGAATTGTTGAACGGCGTTTTCAGCCGCTTGACAAGCCTGATCCGCTCCAACCGGGGCACCATTGACAAATACATGGGCGATTGTGTGATGGCATTTTGGGGCGCGCCGGTCGAGTCCAGTGACCATGCCCAGATGGCGGTCAAGGCGGCCATGGAAATGGCCCACGCCATCCACGACATCAACCAGGAGCACCGAGGCAAGGGCATCCCTGAAATCGGCATCGGCATCGGCCTGAACACGGGCAGCATGTGTGTCGGCGACATGGGCTCCAACATCCGGCGCAGCTACACCGTCATCGGCGACTCGGTCAATTTGGGCTCGCGGTTGGAGGGCCTGTCCAAAGCCTACGGCGTGGACATCGTGGTGAGTGAATCCACCCGCAAGCTGGCACCCGATTTCATCTGGCAGGAGCTCGACAAAGTTCGCGTCAAGGGCAAGGAACAGGCGGTCGCCATCTATTACCCCTTGGCGCAGGCGGGCCAGGTCGGGCCCGAAATCACATCGGAATTGAAGACTTGGGGCGCCTTTATCAAGGCCTATCGCGCCCAGGATTGGGATCAATCTGACGTACTATTGATCAATTTGACGCGGGCAAACGCAAAAAAATACCTTTACCAACTGTATTCAGAGCGTGTAGCCTCCATGCGCATGTTGCCATTTGACCCCGAATGGGATGGCGCGACGAATTTTGATACCAAATAAGGAAGCGCAATGAAAGTACGCGTGCTCGGCTGCTCGGGCGCCATCGCCAAAGACTGCCGGACGACGTCGTTTTTGATCGACTCGGACGTGTTGATCGACGCGGGCACGGGTGTCGGTGACCTGACGCTTGATGAAATGCGCGGCATCGACCAGGTCTTTCTGACGCATTCGCATCTGGACCATGTTGCCGCCCTGCCCCTGATGGTCGATGCCTGCGCCGCCCGGCGCAGCGCCCCTTTGCAGATCCACGCGCTTGCAGGAACGATTGAGGCGCTGCGCACGCATATCTTCAACGACGTCATCTGGCCCGACTTCAGCCGAATCCCGACGCCGGACGCGCCCTTCATCTCGTTTCATGAAATCAAGACCGGACAGACGCTTCAGCTCAAAGGCAAACTGATCGAGGTGTTGCCAGCCGTCCACACCGTGCCTGCTGCCGGGTATGCCGTCACCGCCGGCACGGGCTGTTGGGTCTTTTCGGGCGACACCGAGCGCAACCCGGCGTTCTGGAAAAGGGTCAACGAACTCAACGTGGCCATGCTGGTGATTGAAACCGCTTTCAGCAACCGTGAAAAAGACCTTGCCAAAATCAGCCTTCACCTTTCGCCAGTGGTGTTGGCCAGCGAGCTGGATTGCATTTCGCGTGAGAAGAAATATCCGATTTACATCACCCACACCAAACCGGCGGAAACCGAGCTCATCATGGCGGAAATCCAGAAATTTGATGAAACCGCCGTCAACGGGCCCAATGTCAGCCATGACATCCGCTGGCTGCGCGCCGGCCAGGAGTTTGAGATATGAATGCCCTCATGAAACCCGCTGACGCCGAAAAGCCCAAGGATAAGGCTTTCAGAGATTCGCAACAATTGCCGGCCGAAAAGCGCGGCACCACGTTCGAGGCGCTTTTTTACCGCCAGCTCCAGCAGGTGACGGCCCTTATCCACGAGACGGACAATCTCGATCAGATCATGCTCGAAGCCAGCCAGGACATCTGCAAGCTCTTCAATGCCGACCGGCTCACCCTGTATGCGATCAATGACGACAAAACCGCCATTGTTTCGAAAATCAAGACGGGTTTGAACAGCAGCCGCGACTTGAAGCTGCCGATCACGCCCCAAAGCATCGCCGGTTACGTGGGTTACAGCCGCAAGTTGCTCAATCTCACCGATGTCTACGACGAAGAGGCGCTCAAGCTGATCCATCCAGCGCTGACCTTCCTCAAAGAGGTGGACAAACGCTCAGGCTACCGCACCCGCGAAATGCTGGTGGCCCCCATCCTTGAAGGCGACACCCTGCATGGCGTGCTCCAGCTGATCAACAACAAGAGCAACCAGGCCTTCAGCGACATCGAGGTCGAAGGCGTCTCCCAACTCTGCAAGACGCTGGCGACGGCGATCCGCCAGCGGGTGCAAAAGGCGCAGGACAGCCAGAAGAAAGTCGCTACCAGGTACGACGGGTTGGTGGCCGACGGCGTGCTCTCAAGGCTGCAGCTCCAGCAGTGCCTGCAAGACGCGCGCGAGGACGGCAAGCCGGTGGAGCACACCTTGATGGCCAACTACAAGATCAAGCCGGCGCTTATCGGGGCGTCATTGGCCAAATTTTTTGGCGTTGGTTATGAGCCGTTCAACCCGGGGCGCATCCGCTCTGAAATGCTGCATGGCCCGCTCAAACGCGACTACGTGGTCGGCCAAGGCTGGATCCCGCTGGAGGAGTCGCCTGAAGGCCTGGTCATCATGTGTGTGGATCCCGAAGCCGTGCGCGGTTCGCGTGTGGTGCCGCAGGTTTTCCCGCGGATCAACAAATTCGCTTACCGGGTCACGACCCAGACTGAGTTTCTCGAAACCCTGGGGCAAATCTTTGGCGCCGGAGTTGAAGGCGGCTCCATCGATGATTTGCTTGCCGACATGGACGGCGGCCCCATTGACGACGGCTCCAACGACGATTCTCTGGAATCCGCCGCCGCCGACAACGAACTCGTCAAGTTCGTCAACAAGGTCATCATCGACGCCCACAACCAGAAGGTGTCCGACATCCACATCGAGCCCATGCCCGGCAAGTTCAAAACCGGCATCCGGTTTCGCATCGATGGCAGCCTGATGCCCTATATCGAAGTGCCGGCCCACTTCCGGCAAGCCATGGTGACGCGCCTGAAAATCATGTGCGACCTGGACATTTCAGAGCGCCGCAAACCGCAAGACGGCAAGATCAAGTTCAAAAAATACGGCCCGCTCGACATCGAACTGCGGGTGGCCACCATCCCGTCAGCCGGCGGCGTTGAAGACGTGGTGATGCGGATTTTGGCGGCGGGCGAGCCGATTCCCCTGGACAAACTCGGCCTGACGCCGCACAACAAAGCCCGCGTCATCCAGACCATCGAAAAGCCTTATGGCCTGTTTTATGTCTGTGGCCCCACTGGCTCGGGCAAAACCACCACCCTGCACTCGATCCTGAAGCACCTGAACAAGGTTGACACCAAGATCTGGACGGCCGAAGACCCGGTTGAAATCACCCAAAAAGGCCTGCGCCAGGTCCAAATCAACCGCAAAGCCGGCATTGACTTCGCCCTGGTCATGCGCGCATTTTTGCGGGCCGACCCCGACATCATCATGGTAGGCGAGTCGCGCGACAAGGAAACTGTGTCGATGGGCGTAGAGGCCTCGCTGACCGGCCACCTGGTGTTCTCCACCCTGCACACCAACTCTGCGCCCGAGTCCATCACCCGGCTGCTCGACATGGGCATGGACCCCTTCAACTTCGCCGATGCGCTGTTGGGCATCCTGGCGCAGCGCCTGGCCAAAAAACTCTGCGACTGCAAAGAAGCCTACGTGCCCGACGGCTCGGAACTGAAAAAGTTCCTGGCCGAATACGCCGAAGAACTGCGCCATTCCAAGGCCTGGAAAGCCGATTACGAAGGTGAAACGCAAAAGCTGCTCGACACTTGGGTAGACACCTATGGGCAGGACGGCCAGCTCAAATTCTTCCGCCACGTCGGCTGCGACAAATGCAACAAGACCGGTTACAAGGGCCGCATCGGCCTGCATGAATTGCTGATCGCAGACGATGACATCAAAAAGCTCATCCAGGAGCGTGCCCGCGTCTCCGAAATCTTCTCCGCCGCCGTCGAAGGTGGCATGCGCACCCTGAAAATGGACGGCATGGAAAAAATCATGATGGGTTTGACCGACATCAAGATGGTTAGATCCGTCTGCATCAAGTGACAAAGCAGCGACGGGCGACGGCGCAGTGACAAGAATGGCGTGACAAAAATGTCAGCAACCCGTCAACTTCCTACGTCAAACCCCTGATGTAGTCGCAAAATAAGAGGACTTGCCTACTAAATAAGCATATTTGTGAATTATGCGCCTGGCATAGAACCTGCATTACTACATCGTCTAGTTGTTGTTTTTAATATTTAACCAAGGAGCTACTGATGAAGCGTTCTATGCAAAAGGGTTTCACCCTGATCGAGTTGATGATTGTGGTTGCCATCATTGGCATTTTGGCGGCTGTGGCCTTGCCGGCTTACCAGGATTACACCGTGCGCGCCAAAGTGTCTGAAGTGATTTTGGCGGGCTCTGCTTGCCGTACCTCTATTACTGAAACCTATCAGACAGGTGCTTCACTTCCCGCT
>JANMVT010000005.1:0-1618 GCA_031392945.1 Rhodoferax sp.
CCTGAGCCCCGTCTTGCCGACCTCGCGGTCATAATGCTGCGCCACCCGGCGCATGAGCTGGCGCAATTGCAGATTGGTGCAGCCCTGGGGCTTGGCCAGGCTGGCGTCCGGGTTTGTCATGGCCGGATTGTCGGGCAAAAAGCCAGTGCTGCGTTCATGGTCATGATTGTACCTGCAATATTTGCATATACAATTGTCAAACTTTGTGGAGCCTTGCCATGACACCGCCCAGCCAGCTTGACGCCTGGATTGCCGACGAAACCCGCATCCTCCAGCGCATCCAGGACGGCGTCGGCACGGGCGTTTCCCGCGCGGACCAGGTCGCCGGCAAAACCGGCCTTGAAATGATGCAGGCCCTGCTGGATGCGGCGCTTCCCGCCCCGCCGATTTTCACGACGCTCGACTACATTCTGGTGGAAATCGGGCCAGGGCGCGCCGTGTTTCAAGGCAGGCCCGGCATGTCCCACATGAACCCGATGGGCGGCATCCATGGCGGCTGGTACGCGACCCTGCTCGATTCAGCCCTGGGCTGCGCGGTGCACACCATGATGCCCGTCGGACGCGGCTACACCACGGCCGAACTGGGCGTGAATATCGTCAAGGCGATCACACCCAAAGTCCAGCGCGTGCGGGCCATTGGCACGGTGCTGCATTGCGGCCGCCAGCTCGCCACGGCCGAGGCGCGCCTGGTCGGGCCGGATGGCACGCTGTACGCGCATGCGACCACCACTTGCCTGGTGTTTGAGATGCCCAAAAAATAGGGCCGGGCGCAGAGCCGCCCGATTGCGGCCACAATCGGCGTTTTGACATTCCGGAAACCCCGCACCATGCGCCTTCTTCACACCATGCTTCGTGTTGGCAACCTCGCGCGCTCAATTGACTTCTACACCAAGGTGCTGGGCATGACGCTCAACCGCAGCAGCGAAAACCCGTCGCAAAAATACTCATTGGCGTTCGTCGGCTACGGCCCCAACCCCGAACACGCCGAGATCGAGCTCACCTACAACTGGGGCGTTGAAAGCTACGACATGGGCAGCGCCTTCGGCCACATTGCCCTGGGTGTGCCAGACGTTTACGCGGCTTGCGAAAAGATCAAGGCCAGTGGCGGCAATGTCACGCGCGAGGCCGGACCGGTGAAAGGCGGCACCACCGTGATCGCGTTTGTGACCGACCCGGATGGTTACAAGATTGAGCTGATTGAGCGCGCGGAAAACGCCTTGGGCGTCGGCTTGCGCTGAAGGCCTGATGTCCACCGTGAGCGGCGGTGCAAACCGCAACATTCCCGAGAATTCCAATCAATCGTGCCGATTGCCCTCGTGGAATATAAACAGTTTGCTTTTATTTATATAGCAATCACTCTGCAAGAGGTTTGCGCAATTGGGCCGTGTCTTTCGCCAACTGGGTGATGCGCGCCCAATCGCCTTTTGCCAGCGCGTCCGCAGGCACCAGCCAGGAGCCGCCGACACACAGGACATTGGGCAAGGCCAGCAACTCCGGCGCGTTTTGCAGTGTCACGCCGCCCGTGGGGCAAAACGCCACATCGCCAAACGGCCCGGACCAGGCCTTGAGCATCGCGGTTCCGCCGGCCTGCATGGCGGGGAAGAACTTGAGTTCGGTG
>JANMVT010000031.1:0-14152 GCA_031392945.1 Rhodoferax sp.
TGCAGGGCGCGTTTGGCAATGTCAAGCGCACCGCGTTTCTCGATGGCTTTGGCCATTTGCACCAGGGCCGGGGCTTGAACCTGGTCAATGGGCTGGGTGCCGATTGCAGGGAACACATCGGCCTCCAACCGCCGCATGACATATTCAACATGGCTGTCGCTGCGGTCGTTTTTCCAGTGCTGCCACCAGAGCCGTGCGACCGCCTCAAAAGAATTGCCAACGGCCACCATTTGCGTCCGTTTGATGGTTTTGCGTTCCATCATGGGGTCAATATCTTCAGCCAACTTTTTGCGGGCCGCATCGCGGGCTTCACGCGCCTCGGTCAGGCTGACATCAGGGTAAGCGCCCAAGGCCATCAGCTTTTCTTTGCCGCCCACCCGGTATTTCCAGCGCCAGAGTTTCGAACCGCTGGAATTGACCATGAGGTACAGGCTATTGCCGTCGGCGAGCTTGTAGGCTGCATCGGCGGGCTTGGACTGCCTGACCGTGGTGTCGGTCAATGCGCCCCGAGGTTTGGCTTTGCGGATTGCGGAGGAACTGCCGCTGAAGGTGCCTGAGGTGGTTGCCATGAATCCCTCTGTTTTCGGTCGCCAGGAGGCGATACCCCCATAAGCTTTTGCCGATACCCCCAACCATACCCCCTTTAGATCATGGTTGGCAATAGGCCTCGTTGGACGGTAAAAAACAAAAAAGCCCCGTAAACACTAGGCTTACGGGGCTTTTAGGGGTTCTTATTGGATGTCTAAAAACCTATTTCTGGCGGAGAAGGCGGGATTCGAACCCGCGGAGGGTTTTACCCCTCGCACGCTTTCCAGGCGTGTGACTTAAACCGCTCATCCACCTCTCCGGAACTTCGTATTTTAGCCGAGGTTTGCAGCGACTCCGGCAAGTGCCACGATAGGGTCAAAGTGATCTCCTTTGCGGACAATCTCCAGATGTTATAATAAAGTTATTATTTTGGAGTTGGCAATGCTTACAACAGTGCGTCAAATCGGCAACTCTCGTGGCGTCTTGATTCCGGCGGCGTTTCTGGCGTCATGCCAGATAGAAGACAAGATTGATATTTGCCTGAAAGATGGCAGCATTGTCATCAAACCCATCGCGCGGGTGTTGCGCCAGGGATGGTTTGCGAAAGCAACAAAGAGCCCGACAAAAACGAAGCCGCCCGAGGACGCTGCTGCATCGGATTGGGACAACACACCCATCGCAGATGACAGTGAGTGGCAATGGTGAAACGCAGTGTGCGCAGAGGAGAGGTTTACTGGGTCAACCTGGATCCAACCGTAGGCACCGAAATCCAGAAGACAAGGCCTGCGCTGGTCGTGTCCCCTGACGACATGAACACAGCCCTTGCCCGCGTGACCATCGCGCCCATCACCAGTGCCGGGCAAGCGATGGGGTGCCGTCCCGAAGTGACGTTTCAAGAGAAATCAGCGCGAATCCTGCTCGATCAAATTCGGTGTGTGGACAAGCTGCGCTTGGGCAAAAAGATGGGTGAAATCAACGAGGCATTGTGGCATCCGGTGTTGCTGGAAATGCTGGCGTAAAAAAGCCGCCCGAAGGCGGCTCATTTTCCCGGGCGGGATGTTTCAGTTCAAGGCGATCTTCTTGTCACCCTTGTAGGTGTACAGGGTCATGGCCGGGTTTTTCAACTCGCCGTTGGTCTCAAACTGCACCGTGGTAGTGATGCCCTTGAAGTTGGTCGCGCCAATCATGGGGCCGTAGACCTTGGGGTCGGCGCTGTTGGCGCGTTTCATGGCGTCCACCAGCACAAACACCGCGTCATACACGTAGGGGCTGTAGACCTGGAACTGCTTGGGGTACTTGGCTTCGTAACGCTTCATCCAGGCGTCGCCGCCGTGCATTTTGGCCAATGACGCGCCGCCTTCAGCGCAGATCACGTTGTCAAGCGTTTTGGCGCCGGCCGCCTGTTTGATCAGGTCATTGGTGCAGATGCCGTCGCCGCCGAAGTATTTGACATTGGTCAGGCCAAGCTGCTCCATCTGGCGCAACATCGGGCCGGCCTGCGGATCCATGCCGCCGTAGAAAACGCCATCCGGGTTTTTCGATTTGATGGCGGTCAGGATGGACATGAAGTCAACCGCCTTGTCCGTGGTGAACTGCTCGTCAACGATGGTTATGCCCTTGGCGGCGGCGGTCTTTTTGAATACATCGGCGACACCCTGGCCGTAGGCGGTGCGGTCGTCGATCACGGCGATGCGTTTGAGTTTCAAGGCATCAGCCGCGTAAAACGCCAGGCCCGCGCCCAGCGCATTGTCATTGGCCAGCAGCCGCCAGGTGGTTTTGTAACCGGGCTTGGTCAGGTTGGGGTTGGTCGCCGAGGGGGTGATGTGGGGAATGCCGCATTCGTTGTAGATTTTGGACGCCGGAATGGTGGTGCCTGAATTCAGGTGGCCTGCCACGCCAGCGACTTTGGCGTCGCACAGTTTTTGAGCTACGGCCGCGCCCTGCTTCGGGTCGGCAGCGTCGTCTTCAGCGACCAGCTCGAACTTGACTTTTTTGCCGCCGATCAAGACGCCTTGCGCATTGAGGTCTTCAATGGCCATGCGTGCGCCGTTTTCATTGTCTTTGCCGTAGGCGGCCTGGGCGCCTGAGATGGGCGCGACGTGCCCGATCCTGACGACCATGTCCTGCGCACAAGCCAGTCCGGCGCCTGCGGCGCCCGCCACGGCAAGAGCGGCGGCAACCGAGACTTTCAATCGAATTTGCATAAACAACTCCAAAATTAAACTAGTGAAAAACGCGATGTGAATTCAAACTCTCCACAGGCCGCACGATAACGCAATTTTGAGCGCTTCACCATAGGGAAGTCACGCAAAAACGGAAATTGCAGGCTTTTCAGCCAGCACCTGGATTTGCCAGACCGGCCGCGACAAGTTCGCTCAGTTTTTGTTGTAACAGGCGGTCAATTTCGGTGACGAGGCGCGGGCGCATTTCGGCCAACTGGCCTGCAACAATTTCATCGACCAGGCTTCGAAGTTGTGGCCGCAGGGCGGCATCAAGCCGTTGCCGGACCTCATCCGGCATCGCAGGCGAAGCCGGCCCGCCGCCGCCCGGCCCGTGTGGCGCTGGCGCATGGCTTGCGGATGGCGCCTGAACCACCTCGGTCAGGGTTGGAATGAAACGTGGCAGGGCTTTGGCTGTGTTGGGCATCAATTTGTGCCAGCGGGCGCCAGATCATGGCGGGTTATGGCGTAACCTCGTTTGGCATATTGCTTCCAGCGCTGGCGCGCGAGTTCGCGATCCCCGTCGTCAACACCGACCAGTTCTATCAGTCGCTCGAACTGCTCAAACCCGTCGGGAACCGCAGCGCCGAGGTTGAGCATCACCTGCGCGTGCGCCACCGACACCGCCGCAGGGGCGCTGGCCAATACCACGGGCGACGCGGCCAGTTGCCTGGCATCACTGCTCTGGAAACAATGCGGCACAAAATCCAGCGGCGAAAAAGTCCATAAAGCAGCGTCAAGCTGGCTCAAGGATGATGGCTCGCCGGTGACAAACACTTTGGCGCCGCCGTTGACCGCCTTGCGCAGCAAACGGCAGGCATAGGCCACTTTGTCCGGCGCATTGAAATGAAATGAGATTTCAGTCAACTCAGGCGCCCGCCAGTTTGGGTTTCTTTTTGGTTCTCACCGTTTTTGCGGGGGCTGACGCGGCGTCCGCTTTGGCCATTTCGGCCGCTTCAGCCGTTCCCGCAGCTTGCGCCAGCAAAAAGGCAAGCAAGAGGCCAACCGGCCGTCCGGTTGAGCCCTTGGCAGCGCCGCTTTTCCAGGCGGTGCCGGCAATATCCAGGTGCGCCCAGGCGAACTTGCCGGCAAAGCGCTGCAAAAACTTGGCCGCCGTCACGGCGCCGCCCGCTCGGCCCGCCACATTGGCGACATCGGCGAAATTGGTTTTCAAGCCTTCGGCGTATTCATCGTCCAGCGGCATGCGCCAGCAAAGATCCAATGACGAATCCCCCGCCGCTTGCAGTTGGCGGGCCAATTCGTCGGTGCTGGCAAACATGCCGCTGCGCACCGCGCCCAGCGCCACGACGCAGGCACCCGTCAAGGTCGCGATGTCGATGACAGCGCTTGGCTTGAAGCGCTCGGCGTAAGTCAACGCGTCGCACAGGATGAGCCGGCCTTCCGCATCGGTGTTCAGCACTTCAATCGTTTGCCCGCTCATGCTGGCGACCACATCGCCCGGTTTCAGCGCGCGCCCGCCCGGCATGTTCTCGCAGGTGGGGATCAGGCCGATCACATTGATTGCGGGCTTCAAATCAGCCAACGCGCGAAAAACACCCAACACGCTGGCGGCGCCGCACATGTCGAACTTCATCTCGTCCATTTCCGCTGCCGGCTTGATGGAGATACCGCCGGTGTCGAAGGTGATGCCTTTGCCCACCAGGACCACAGGCGGCTGGGTGGCCGTTGATCCGGCCCCTGCCCCGGAATAGCGCAAAACGACGAAACGCAACTCCTCGTGCGACCCTGCTGAAACAGCCATGAACGAGCCCATGCCAAGTTTCTCCACCTGTTTGGGGCCGAGCACCTCACATTTGATGTTTTCAAATTTGGTGAGCGATTTGGCGGCGCGCGCCAGCAAGGTCGGCGTTGCATGGTTGGCTGGGCGATTTCCCCATTCCTTGGCCAGCTCAATGCCGCGAACCGTGGCGACGGCCTGCTCGAAGGCGCCCGTGAGCCCGCCCGCATCGGCGACCAACAGCGTCAGCGACGCTATGCTGCGGCCTTCTGGCTTGGACTTTGTCGTTGTGTATTGGTAACTGGCGTCGGCGGCTGCCACGATGGCAAAGGCCAGCGCCTCGCCGGAAATCTGCCCGGCCGTGGCGAAAACCAGCGCCACCTTCTTGACGGCTTTGGAGGACTTGACGGCGCCAATCGCTGCGGCGACCGCCAGGCGCGTCTGTTTGGCCGATCCGTCGCCCCAATGCGCCAGCACCACCCTGGGCGCCGCAACGCCTGATGCCGCATAAAGCTGCAGCAATTTGCCGGCTTTGGCCTCCAGGTCGCCGGATTTGAGCGCCTGGGCGATCACGCCGGACAATTTGTCCGCTCCAGGCGCGAACAATGGCGGCACCAAGACCAGGAGCGCATCATATTTTTCAGCAATCGCCTGCGCCTGGCTGGCAAGCTTCAATTCAAAGTTCATAATTCTGCTTTTCCTTCAATCCGATGTTATTCCATTCTTCGCTCCGCAAGGAGCTGGCCCGCAGTTTTGGCGCGACCCTCATCGTGCTGGTGACCGTTGTGATGACGATGACCCTGATCCGCACGCTGGGCCAGGCCTCGCGGGGCAGTTTCAACCCCTCCGACGTGATGATGGTGATGGGTTACACCCTGCTGACTTTTTTGCCCAACATCATGACCATGGGCCTGTTCATCGCGACGGTTGCGACGCTGACGCGCCTGTACCGCGACAGCGAAATGGTCATCTGGTTCAGCAGCGGCATGGGATTGGCCAGCCTGCTGGCCCCGCTGTTCCGCTTTGCCTGGCCGATTCTTTTGGCGGTGGCTGGCCTGGCGCTGTTCGCGCTGCCATGGGCCAACAGCCAAATCGAGGGGATCCGGGACCACTATGAGAAACGCGGCGACCTTGAGCGGGTTGAACCCGGGCGGTTCCAGGAGTCCGCCGATGGCAGCCGGGTTTTCTTTGTGGAAAAAAGCCAGACCGACCAGCGCTCTGGCAACAATGTGTTCATTGCGACCACCGAAAACGGCAAGCAGACCGTGACCTCGGCGCGCGGCGGCAGTGTCAAAAACGTGGGCAATGACCAGTTCTTGCTGCTCAACAACGGGCAACGGCTGGAAAATTCAATCGACAAGCTGGACCTGAAAATCAGCGAATTCGTGGAATACGGCGCAAAAATCGGTTCCAGCCAGACCGGCCTTTCAGAGGATGCGCCGCTGAATGCCGTGTCCAGCCTTGACCTGGTGGTGCAGCCCTCGCTTCGAAGTTGGGGCGAGCTGTCATGGCGTGTCGGGTTCGCGCTCGCGGCAGCGAATTTGATGATCATTGCAATCGCCTCATCGCGCATCAACCCCAGGGTGGGGCGCACCGGAAACCTTGTGTTTTCGATGTTCGCCTTTCAAATTTACCTCAACCTCTTGAATTTGGGCCAGACCTGGATATCAACCGGCGCAATTGGCGCATTGCAATTCATGGTCTTGCTGCATGGCGGCGTGCTGGCGGTGGGTCTGCTGTGGCTGGCCAAGCGGCACAACAATTGGCGCTTGCGGCTGCATCGCGCCGGCCCGGCGCAGGAAAACAAGGTTGCGTAATTGAAAACCATAAGACGCCTGGTGTTTGGTGAAGTCTTCTATGCCGTCATTTTTGTGACAGTCGGGTTCCTCGCCTTGTTCGCTTTCTTTGACCTGGTCGACCAGCTTCAGTCGATCGGGCGGCCAAATTCCAAAGGGTATGAATTGCCGCAGGCGCTGACCTATGTGGCGCTGTTGGTTCCCAGCCATCTGTATGAATTGCTGCCGATCACGGTGCTGATCGGAACCATCTTTGTCATGGCCCGATTCGCCCAGAGTTCGGAGTTCACGATATTGCGCACCAGCGGCCTGGGCCCCTGGCGCGCGCTGCGCACGCTGCTGGCGGCAGGCGCGGGGTTCGTGTTTTTGACATTCGCCATCGGTGACTACCTGGCCCCGTGGTCGGACCGGGCCGCCCAGTTGCTGAAGGCGCGTTATGACGGCAATATCACGGTGGGGCAAACCGGCGCGTGGCTGAAGGAAAAGCAGCGTTATGGCCAGTTCGCCGTCAACGTCAACGCCATCGCGCCTGACGGGCGCATGCTGGGGTTGAGGATTTTTGAATTTGACAACCAGGGGCGGCTGGTGTCGATGACGCGCTCGGAATCGGCAGAATTCGGCCGCGACGACGCATGGCTTTTGGTCCAAGTCGACCGCACCGAATTTGTTTTTGAGGGCGCCAAAGACCCGCGCATCGACCGCAGCAAATTGGCGACGTTTCGTTGGCCGACGGATTTGAGCGCCGAGATGGTGTCAACCGCCGTGCTCAAACCGGATCGCATGGGCACCATTGATCTGTTCCAGTACATACGCCACCTGGACGCCAACGGCCAATCCGCCCAGCGGTATGAGATCGAATTCTGGAAAAAAGTCTTTTACCCCTTGAGCTGCCTGGTGATGGTAGTGCTGGCCCTGCCATTCGCGTATTTGCATTTCAGGTCGGAGGGCATTTCGGGCTATGTCTTTGGCGGCGTCATGGCCGGGATCAGCTTCTTTTTCCTCAACAACGTTTCGGGTTACGTCGGAGAACTGCGGCACTGGCAACCCTGGCTCACGGCCGCCCTGCCGGGCCTGATTTATTCTTTGTTGTCGCTGGGGGCATTTGGATGGCTGGTCCTGAGGCGATAGGCGTGCCGGCGATGCGACAAGCTTCCCGGCAGGCCATGGTTTTTTTTGCCCATGGGTCGCGCGACCCGCTTTGGCGCCGGCCGGCGGAGGCCATCGCCGAGCGTGTCCGCCAACTTGATCCCAAGCTGCTGGTGCGTTGCGCATACCTTGAGTTGACCGAGCCGGATCTGGCGGCTTGCGTGGCGGAGTTGGCGGCGCTGGGCGTGGCCGCCATCCGTGTCGTTCCGCTTTTTCTGGGTGTTGGAAAACACGCCCGCGAAGATCTCCCCCGCATGGCCCAAGACCTGCAAAACAGATTCCCCGGGATTTCGTTCAACCTGCGCCCAGCCATCGGCGACGACGCGCGATTTGTGGAAATGATTGCGCAAATGTCACTTGATCCATGACAAACATGCGCACTTCCCGTGTCTATCTGGGCGTTCTGGCGCTGTCCACCCTTGTCGCCCTCGCGCCGGCTTTGTTTCCTGCGCTGGACTTCGCCGTCGCGGGCTACTTTTTGCAGGACAACGCGCCCGTGCACCCGGCCCAGTGGCTGTGGGTGGAACTGGTCAACGAACACGTGCCCACCGTTTTCCGGACGCTGGTTGTCTCGTGCCTGCTGGCCTGGCTGGTGATGGCCCGCCTGCCCAAGTACCGCCATTGGGTTCCGGCGGTCGCGTTCATCGGCCTGGCCGGCTTGATGGGGCCTGGCCTGCTGGTGGGCGCGCTAAAAGACCACACGCTGCGGGCGCGGCCGTTCCACGTCACCGAGTTTGGCGGCATGCGGCAGTTCTCCCCCGCGCTGGCGGTCAGCAACCAATGCGACGACAACTGCGCCTTTGTCAGCGGCCACGCGGCCGACGGGTTTTTCTTCGCAAGCTTGATCTTGCTTGACCGGCGCCGGGCATGGCGCCGGCGTTGGATCGCGATTGGCGTGGGCGCGGGCGCCATCATCGGTTTTGCGCGCATTTCAGTCGGCGCGCATTGGCTCACCGACGTGTTGTGGGCATTTCCAGTCACCCTGGTGGGCAGCTTGATCGCCTGGGCCATCCTGAGGCGGTTCTACCCCTTGCCGCTGGACTTGCCGCTGGACTCGGCGCCACCCTGAGGGTGTCTTCTACAATCATTTCCATGAACACTCACTTATCGACAGGCCTTCGGGGCGCCCTTTTGGGGCTTTTTTCCCCTTTCATCGTTTCAGCCGCCTTCGCGCAATCTTCCAGCGGCCCCAACCAGACGGATGTGGCCCAAGCCCCGGCAGGCGCGACCGGCCTTGCTTTGACATTGGCAAAAACGGCTTCCCAAACCAAAAAATGGTCGGTTTACTGGGGCTGGAACCGGTCCAGCTACTCGAACGGCGACATTCATTTTTGGGGTGCCGACCACGACTTCAACCTGAAAAACGTCCAGGCCACCGATTTGCAGGCGGATCTGGACGGCGGCGGCCTGTTTGGCACCTACCTCAACCCAGCGGAAATGACGATCCCCCAGACCAATTTCCGGATCGCCTACCAGTACTCGCCTGACACCGCCTTCGCCCTGAACCTGGACCACATGAAATACGTGATGATGCCGGACCAGGTGGTGGCCATCACCGGCCAGATCAATGGCGTGGCCCAGTCGGGCAACCAGACCCTGGCCACCAATTATTTGAATTTTGAGCACACTGACGGCCTGAACATCCTAAGCCTTGAGATCGAGAAGCAAAAACCAGTGGGCTGGTTCGGGCCCAACCTGCCGGCCAGGGTGTTCGCGCTGGCTGGCCTTGGCATCGTGTTGCCCAAAAGCAATGTGACGCTGAACATGCTGGGGCGCGCCCGCAACGATGAATTCCATCTCGCCGGCTACAGCGCAGGCATTGGCGCGGGGCTGGAGATCGATTTTTACAAGGACTTTTTCTTCCGGACTGCCTATAAATACGGCTACGTCAACCTGCCCGACGTATTGACCAGCTCGCAGGGCGACAAGGCGTCGCACAGCTTCGTCTACAACGAGTTGTTGATCGCGTTCGGAATGCGTTTTTAACCGCGGACCGAATTGTGAAATGAACCTGCATCAATTCCGATTCGTCCAGGAAGCCGCACGGCGCAACCTGAACCTCACCGAGGCGGCCAAGGCCCTGCACACCTCGCAGCCAGGCGTGTCCAAAGCCATCATTGAACTGGAAGAAGAACTGGGCATCGAAATTTTCGCCCGCCACGGCAAGCGCCTCAAACGCATCACCGAGCCGGGGCAACATGTGCTCAAAAGCATCGAGGTCATCATGCGGGAGCTGGGCAACCTCAAACGCATCGGCGAGCAATTCAGCGCGGAAGACAGCGGCACTCTGTCGATGGCGACAACCCACACCCAGGCGCGTTATGTGCTGCCCGATTCGGTGGCCAAATTGCGCATTGCCTACCCCAAGGTCAACGTCAGCCTGCACCAGGGTTCACCCGACCAGGTGGCGCGCATGCTGATCGACGAGATAGCCGAAATCGGCATCGCGACCGAGTCCCTCGCCAATTATTCCGAACTGGTCACCCTGCCGTGTTATGAGTGGCAGCATGTGCTTGTGCTGCCGGTTAACCACCCGCTGTGCGCCAAGGAAAACATCACGCTGGAGGACATCGCGCAGGAGCCGCTGATCACCTACCACCCGTCTTACACCGGCCGCACCAAGATCGACCAGGCCTTTGCCACCCGCAAGTTGCAGCCGCGCATCGCGCTGGAGGCGATCGACTCGGATGTGATCAAGACCTATGTGCGCCTGGGCCTGGGCGTGGGCATCGCCGCCGAGATGGCCGTGCGCGACGTGGTGGCGGACGGCGCCAAGAGCGACCTGGTGGTGCGCCCTGCTGGCCAGTTGTTCGGCCAGAACGTGACACGGGTGGCCTTCAAGCGCGGCGCCTATTTGCGCAATTTCGTCTACACCTTCGCCGAGTTGCTGAGCGACCGGCTGAACCGCAGCTTCATCCATCAGGCCATGACCGGCCATGCCAATGACTACGAGCTTTAAAACCTTGCTGGCAGGCGCGCACCGGCGAGGCGCACCCCTGCCTTGGCGCAGGACCGAACCATGACGCCAACGCTCCAAACCAAATTGCCAGCGGTTGGCACCACCATATTCACGGTGATGTCAGCCCTGGCGACCGAAAAAAACGCCGTCAACCTGGGCCAGGGGTTTCCGGATTTCAATTGCGACCCCAAACTGCTGGCCGATGTCGGCGCGGCCATGGCGCAGGGCCTGAACCAGTACCCGCCCATGACCGGCGTGCCCCTGCTGCGCGACATGGTCGCTGCAAAAATCAAAGCACTCTACGGCCATGAATATAGGGCTGCGGATGAAATAACCATCACCGCCGGGGCCACCCAGGCGATCATTACCGCTGTTCTTGCCGTGGTCCATGCCGGCGACGAGGTGGTCGTGCTGGAGCCGTGTTACGACAGTTATGTGCCCAACATCGAGCTTGCGGGCGGCGTGGTGGTCAGAGTGCCCCTGACGCCCGGCAGCTTCAGGCCGGACTTCGGCAAGATCGCAGCGGCCATCACCGCCAAAACCCGCGCCATCATCGTCAACACGCCGCACAATCCCAGCGGCACGGTGTGGACGCAGCATGACATGCTGAAATTGCAGGACATCCTGGCGCCGACGAATGTGCTGCTGATCAGCGACGAGGTCTATGAACACATGGTGTTCGACAGCCAGCAACACATGAGCGCGGCGCGCTTTCCCGGGCTGGCGGCGCGCGCCTTCATCGTCTCAAGTTTCGGCAAGACCTACCATGTCACCGGCTGGAAGATTGGTTATGTCGCCGCCCCGGCGTCACTCACCGCCGAATTCCGCAAGGTGCACCAGTTCAACGTCTTCACGGTGAACACGCCGATGCAGTATGGGTTGGCCACCTATATGGCCGACGCCCGGCCTTACCTCGAACTGCCGGCGTTCTACCAGCGCAAGCGCGACTTGTTCCGCGAGGGCTTGAAGCGCACGAAGTTCAGGCTGCTGCCCAGCGAAGGCACGTATTTCCAATGTGTGGACATCTCGGGCGTCAGCGATTTGGGCGAGGCTGATTTTTGCAAATGGCTCACCTCTGACATCGGCGTGGCGGCGATTCCTCTGTCGGCCTTTTACGGCGACGGGTTCGACCAGCGCGTGGTGCGTTTTTGTTTCGCCAAAAAAGACGACACCCTGAATCTGGCCTTGCAGCGTCTGGCCAAAATCTGAAGCGCCGCCGCGCAGGCACCGCTGCGGAATAGAAGAACCCCTGCCCCAGCCTGCAGCCCAAGGCCGCCAGCGTGTCCCCATCCGCTTGCGGCTCGACCCCCTCGGCCATGACGTTCAGCTTCGGGCATCGGCTCAACACTGGATCGCGTTGCGGCAATATTTGTCCAGCTCGCGCACTGGCGCCTGCCCGCTCACGGTGTTTTTGGCTTTGGGGCCCACGTCCAGGCTGAGCTTGAATTCGTATTTTCGGAAAAACTCGTCAAACAGCTCGCCGCCCAAGGTGGCGTAAGCCGTCAGGCTGTCGGTTTTGACGTCGTGCTCCAGCAGAATGGCGCAAAGCGGCTGCTCGGCCGGCCCGCCCAGCACTTTGGCGCCCTGGGCAGGGTCGTACTGGCTGTTGTCGGCGCAGCAATGGATGGTGTTGTCCTGCAAACCCCCCAGGGCCTTGGTCTTTCTGAAACTTATGAAACTGACCTGGGGCGTCGGATAGACCAGCTGGTGCGCACAAATGGCGCTGAAAGCCACCAGGCTGCGCTTGGGGCCCACGCCGCCGGGCCAGGCGTAGGCTGCCAGGGTTTTGGTGCTCAAACGCTGCGGCAGGGCCGCCTGGTCCAACTGCAGCAGAAAGACCGGGGTTGCCTCAAACGGGTAGTGGAAAACATAGTTGGTCCGGGCCTTGAGCATTGACGCCCTCAGCGCGCCGCCCTGCTCATCGGTGAGCAACACGCGCGCATAAGGCCTGGGGCGGGCATCGGCGGCGAACACGGGCCGCCAGGGCGTCAGGCAACTCGCGCCAGCGGCACAGGTTTCGACAAAACTGCGGCGGTCCATGGTGGCTCCTCCCCTTCAAGGCGACTGGTCTGCATTGAGCAATGAGCGCCGCGACTCCCGGCGCGCGATCCACACGGTGGACGCGCAAATCACGACGCCGCCAACCAGGGTTGACTGGCTTGGCACATCCGAGAACACCAGCCAGCCAAACAGAGCCGCCCACACCAAATCCAGGAATTTGATGGATTGTGTGGCAGAGATATCGGCAACGCCAAATGAACGCGTCAAACAATAGTGAGATGCGCTGCCCAGCAGGCCGCACAGCAGGAAGCCGCCCCATTGCCAGGGGCTTGGCGCCTGCCAATGGATCAGGGCCATGGGCAGGCTGAACAGGCTGACTGTGATGGATTGCCAGACCACGATGACCTGGGCGCTTTCATACCGGGTCAAGGCCTTGGTCAGCAAAAAGGAGGCGGCGAAAATGGGTGCCGAGGCCAGCATGACCAGGTTGTAATACCCGCCGCTGCCGCCGAGTTTGGGCGCCACCACGATCAGCACGCCGGCAAAACCGATCAAGGCTGCCAGCCAGCGCTCCCAGTGCATGCGCTCCTTGAAAAACCAGGCCGCGCCGATCATGATGAAGATCGGGCCCGTGAACCCGATCGCCGTCATGTCAGCCAGTGGAATTTTTGGCAGGGCGATGTACCACAGGCAAAGGCCCAGCGTGTGAACCGCGCCCCGTACAAACTGGCCACCCATTTTTTGCGGCAGGTAGGCGCGCAGGCCGCCGCGCCAGATCAGGGGCAGCATCACCGCCAAGCCCAGGGAATAGCGCAAAAACTGCCCTTGGTAGGGATTGAGCTGGATCGCCAGGCCACGCATGAGGGCGTTGAGAATGACAAACATCACGCCGGCCGCCGAAGTCCAAAGCAGGCCCTGCATGGTCGGATCCAACCGGCCCACACGGTGCCGGGTCAGGGTGAAGCGTCTGTGCAAGCCTTTGCGCATCAATGGATTCTCTCTGGTGGGTGCGCTTCGCCGCACACAGTACGGCGAGATGGCGAGGTGGCGAAGTGGGTAGCGCTTTTCGTCGAGGTTAGCAGTCTTTGGCGGCCTTGTCTTCGAGCTCGCTGTGCCAGGACCCGCTGCATCAGCCCAACTGCGCCCAGGCCTTGTCCAGCCGCTTGATGCTCACCGGTTGCGGCGTGCGCAGTTCCTGCGCAAAGAAGCTCACCCGCAACTCCTCCAGCAGCCACCTGAACTCGGCCATGCGCTCGTCAACCACGCCTTTGCGCTCGGCCACCAGGCGCCAGTAGCGCTGCTCCTGCGGGCGCAATTCGGCGACTTTGCCGGCATCGCGGGCCGGGTCTGCGCGGTATTTTTCCAGGCGCAGGGTGATGGCTTTCAGGTAACGAACGAAGTGCGGCAACTGGGACCAGGGCGATTCAATCAGAAACCGTTTGCCTATCAGGCGCTGGAGTTGATGCGCGGCATCTGTGGTGGCCTCAGGGGCATTTTTGGTGTCCTTGATCTTGCGCGCGGCGGTGGCGTATTCCACCAGGATGCCGGCCGCCAGGCGGGCCACTTCGTTGGCGATCAGGGTCAGGCGCCCCCGGCCCTCTTCGATCCGCCGTTTGAAGGCAGCCTCGTTGGTCGGCAGCGGCTCCAGCAGAAAGGCGCGGTCCAGTGCGACGGCAATGATCTGGTCGCGCAATTCCTCCAGCGTGCCGCCGCCCGTGTTGTTGCCGGATTCGTTGTGAGAGCGGCCCACCAGCATGTAGGCCAC
>JANMVT010000032.1:0-11991 GCA_031392945.1 Rhodoferax sp.
CGGGAATATGCGGGTTGAGCTTGAGCACAGCCGCTTTCAGGCGCGCAGGCAGCAGCACATCGCGCTTGTCCAGGCGGCCCGAGCCATCGTTCAAATCCGCCGGATCCGCCGTAAGGCAGTCCAGCACATCAAAGCCGCAGATGTGTTGCAAGCGCTGCAGCAGCGCCTGCTCAATCTGGTCTTCGGAGATGAAGTTGTGCATGGCCCGGCCGGGTCAGGCAGCTTGTTTCAAAGGTGCCAACGGCTCTTTAGCTGCCTTGGCATCCGCCGCCTTGATCTGGTCTTCCAGAATTTCCTTCATTGCACCTTTCACAAAGCGCTGCAACACATCGCGCATCAGCGGCTGGTAGCCCACGCCATGGAAGTGCGAAATCAGCTTGTACTGGCTGATCAATTGCTTGGGCAGACGGATCGATATGGACTGCAGGCCCAATGCCTCGTCCAGCGCAACGTCGTGCGAGGCATCTGCAACGACGGCGTATTTTTCATCACGGCCCAGCTCGCCGGTGTCCCATGCATCAGGGCCATATTTCTTTTTGGTGCTTGCCATTTCGGCTTCTCCAGTGATTCATTGAACAATAAAGAAAAGCAGGCCTACAACGGCTGCCCGTGCAGGCGGTAAATCTGCTTTTCCTCCTCATTGGGCTCATAAGCCGTTTTGAGGTGAATTTCCATCCCAATCTGTATATACACAATCTTCAGCATACGCCCTTTGTTGGTTTCTGCAATAAACCAGAGTGTGGGCGGGTCGGTCTTGTGCAAGACCCGGTTGTCAGTAAGCAGACGCCCGAACTTGTTGTGAAAGCACTGTTCCACCTCTCTGAAGTCAACCCTGTGCTTGGTTTTTAGTTTGGCCTTGATGCTGTCGGTGACGATCAGGTTTTTCATTGCAATCAGCGCTCCCTGCAGAATGACTATTTTACACCATTTGTATATACGAACTGTGACAGCGTCAAGCGGCTCTGTTGTTTGGCTGCAGGCCCCAGATTCGGGTGGCCGTTGACCCCAGCCGCGTCATCCGTGCCAAAAGGCGATAAAATAGTTGTCAAAATGAGCTGTAGCCCTCGTCAGATAAGCGTGAGAAGCTATTAAAAATATAGTAACCGGCCAGCCTGCAACCGCCATCCCCGGTGGAAAACGAATGTCCAGCGCATCCACGGCCAACTTGCCAGAGATCAGGCGGAAGCTAGCTTGGCGGGAGACTTCTTCGCCTTGGTGATTTTCTTGGCCTCCGTGTCAGGCAAGGCCACCTTCTTGGGCGGAGGCCCAACAACCCTGTCCATGCTGATGATCGGCAACATCACCACACCCCAGGGGCCGCGAGCCGTCATCAACGCGACTTGCTCGCGGGCGGCACCGATTAACGCTGCTGCTGCTGCAAACTTTCGGAGGTAGACGGCCATCGCATCCTGATGCTCCGGGCCGACAACATCAAAGTTGGCGAATGCGTCAATCTGGATTTGGTAGAGCGCACCTTTGGTCGTCGAATCGGCAGACGCATCTTTGCTGGCAATCTTCAGGCCCGCACTCGCGGTTTTGCCGTCAACCGCAAAATCAAGCCCAAAGCTGATAGCCAAAGAGTCCAGATCCAGCTCGCGCTCTGATTTCTCTGGTGCCACTGGAACCAGGGCTTTGACAGCCACCAGCGGGAAAAAGAGTTCTTTAAGCCGCAAGGGCGAACTTCTCATCATTGAAAGTTTCCTGGTTGATGGGCTGAAGCTGATTCATCACGCGCATGAACTGGGCAGCACTTGGGTCAATCTCTCGCTGATAGGTGCGCGACTGCTGGAATACGTCGAACCAACGCACATCTGCATCGTGGTTCGCCAGATGCAAATGCACCTTGCAACCCACGGCGTCGGCTAACTTGGTGAGCGTTTCTATCGACAAGTTGGAAGGCCCACGAAACACCTTGGTGATGTACGCGGGGGACACGCCAGCGCGGCGGGCCAACTCCGCATTGGACAACTTATGCGCCTGCATGAACGCGTTGAGCTCAGCCAGGAACGCAACCGCCAATTGTTCCGATTGATAGGCAGGGGTGGACTCCAGTTTGGCGTACAACTGCCCAAAACTTTTCTTGGTCATATTTCATCTCTCCAATCTACGGTGCCTGCTTTGTCGGCTTGCTCGTATTCTTTTCTCGCCTTGATGGCTTTAGTCACGTCTTTAGGTGGCGTTTTCTGGGTCTTCTTCAAGAACATGTGTGTGCAAATCACCAAATTGCCCTTGGCACTTTGAAAAAACAGCACGCGCAACCTGCCTGCGATGAATTCGTAAATCTTGTTGTTGGCGTCAACCTGATGGCACTGCGCAGAGTTCAGCGCTTGTGGCCCGCCCTGCGACACCTGCTTGAAATACGCCAATATGCGGTTTCTGGATGCTTCATGGGTAGCCTCAATTTCGTTGAAATCGTCGAACAGAGGGCAAGCCAGCGACCCGTCGCCCTTTTCCTGGACAACGGCACCGACGTGAAACCTTGCTTTCTGAATCGACAGGATTTTCAAGATGTTAACCCATAGGTTAATGTTTGAGTGAAAAGCTTTGGAGTGCCAATTCTAGATGTGGGGGTATTGAATTGCTGATTTTTTATCCAGTTCGAGTTGTCATTCCCGGCGGAAAAAGGATATCCAGCGCGTCCACGGACAACTTGCCGGAGATCAGACGGAGGAGGAGGGCGTCGCGGGTCTTGCGCAGAACGACCGTCTGCAACGCAATATCATCTTTCAGCTCAAGCATTGGCTCGACCGTTGCGTCGAACTTTGCCTGCAAATCTAGCGGAGGGAGCAAGACGGTCTGGTAGTTCAGAAACGCTTCGAACTGGTAGTTGCTGATACCTGTGGATTGGACTTGATACCTCTTCGCCCCAACCGCCACCGATGTAGAACTGAACCACGTCGCGAAACTTCTGCACGCTCCACCCCTGTGGCACGCCCTTTTCAATCGTGGCGTTCACATGGCCGGGAAAGCGCAGGCGGATGAACCATTCGCGGTAGATGTCTTCGGCCATGCGCTCCAGCAGGGTGATGCGGCGCTGGTTGTTGGCGATCAGGTCGTCGTAGGACGAGAGAATGGCGGCGATTTTGTGCTGGGTCTCTAGCGACGGCACGTTGATTGGAAATGCCTTGAGGGTGGCCGCATTGAGGTTTTGCTGTGACCCTCCAAGCTTTAGCCCGACCAAGTTGCTGTAGCTGCCTTTGAGATAGTGATAGACGAAGCGGTAGTCGGCAATCTTTGGGTTCAAGGTGAAGTTACAGCACGCTTGGTTCGTGGCAAGCGGTATTTTGTTTATTGCTACGTTGCCGTGCGGGTCTTCGGTGTAGGTGTTGGCCTGCATCACGCTGCCGTGCAGGCCGTTGACGGCCAGGTTCATCTTGGCCAGCTTGACGGTTTCCAGCGTTTTCTCTTGCCCATAGACGTAGATGCTGTCCTCCGTTTTGCCCTGCGCGGCATGGTCATCGCGGTGCGCGGCAATGAACTCAGCCGACTGCACAAACATGCCGCCCGAGCCGCAGGCCGGGTCAAACACCTTGCCGCCGTGGGGCTCGATGATCTCCACCATGAGTTTGACGACCGAACGCGGCGTGAAAAACTCGCCACCGCCCTGGCCCTCGCTCATGGCGAAGTTGGCCAAAAAGTACTCGTAAATCTTGCCGAACAAGTCGCCGCCTGCATCCAGCGGAATGTCGGAGAAAATTTTCAGCAGGCGTTGCGCCAGACCCTTGTTTTGGGCCGATCGGGTTAGGCGAAAGTATTCGTCTTGGGGCAATACGCCTTCCAGCTCGGGCTTGTATTCCTCGATGGCCTCCATGGCCTTTTTGAGGGCCTTGGCAATGTCTTCTTTCTCGGGCAGGTTCAGCAGGTGGCCGTAGCGGGCGTGGTCGGGCAGGTAAAAGCCACATTGCTCGATGGCGATGTCGGACAGTTTCTATTCGCGCCGCGAGCCCTTGAGCTTCTGGTACTCGGCCAGGATGGCGGCTTCAAACTGGCGGTATTTGTTGTCGGCAAACTTCAGGAAGATCAGGCCCAGCACGGGGGTGGAGTATTCGCTGGCTTTCAGGTCAGAGTTGGCACGCAGGCTGTCTGCGGCGCGCCATAGGTCGGCTTCTAGTTTTTTGAGCTGGTCTTTGTTCATGGTTTGATCATAGAGGAGCGATCGAGATGACCACGTGCAGCCTGGACGACTGCAGGCAAAAAAATTGCGCTTTTGTACCCAGCACTAAGCCGATTGACTGGATGTGCGAAGTAAGGCCTCGTTGACAAAAAGCCACAGTCCTCGCGGGCCAACTCAGCGCTGCTGAATTGGCGCCGCGCGCCTAGGCTGCCGCCTGCAGCGCGGCAATCCGCTCTTCAATCGGCGGATGGGTCGAGAACAGCTGACCGATGCCGCCAGCGATGCCGAAGGCAGCCACACTCTTGGGCAACTCGCCCGGGGCCATGCCGCCCAGGCGGGCGAGGGCGTTGATCATGGGCTGTTTGCGGCCCAGCAGGTGGGCGGAACCGGCATCGGCGCGGAACTCGCGGTGGCGCGAGAACCAGGCCACCACGATGGCTGCCGCGAAGCCCAGGACGATATCCAGAATCACCGTGGTGATCATGTAACCGATGCCGGGGCCGGAACGGTCGTCGCCCCGGCGCAAAAAGCTGTCCACGGCGTACCCGATCACGCGGCTCAGGAACACGACAAACGTGTTCATCACGCCCTGGATCAGGGTCATGGTCACCATGTCGCCATTGGCCACGTGGGCGATTTCATGGCCGATGACAGCTTCGATCTCATCGTGCGTCATGCCTTGCAGCAAACCGGTGGACACGGCGACCAAAGACGAGTTCTTGAACGCCCCGGTGGCAAATGCATTGGGGTCGCCTTCAAAGATGCCAACTTCCGGCATGCCGATGCCGGCCTTGTCGGCCAGTTTTTTCACGGTCTCTACGATCCAGGCTTCGTCGGCGTTTTGCGGCTGGTTGATGACGCGCACACCCGAGGTCCATTTGGCCATGGGTTTGCTGATCAGCAGAGAAATGATGGCGCCGCCAAACCCCATCACCAGTGCAAAACCCAGCAAGGAGCCCAGGTTCAGGCCGTTGGGCGTCAAGTAGCGGTTGACGCCCAGCAGGCTGGCCACAACGCCAAGAACGGTGACGACCAGCACATTGGTCAAGACAAACAGGAAGATGCGTTTCATGGTTTCCTTCAAAGACAGCCCAAACCCGATGGGCCGTTGGCGCAGATGTTAGGGGCAAATGCCACGAATTCAAGGTTTCACCGGTTTTGCCTGGGGGTATTGCCGTGGGTATTGTTTGGCGGCTTCGGCGGCCTGAAAACAGCCGGGTCTTCGTAAAACTCAGGGTCTTCATTGGCCGGCCACCAGCCCGGCACGCCCAGCATGGGCAGATGCGCAAACGGTTTGCCAGCCAACTTCTCGGCGCTCAAATCGGCCGCCATCCAGGCGTCAAGCCGGGCCATCGCGGCTTGGGATGATATTGATTCGATAGCTGCATGCGCTTGATACACATGGGCTGTGATCGCTTTTCTGGGTGAAACCAGTTTTTCCAGCAGGGCGTGTCCGAACAGGGTCAAGCGGGCCTCTTGCCACAGCGGGCGCAGGTCGACAAAAAGCGCCCGCCAGTTTTTGGCTGCCAGCGCGTCCCACAGCACTTGCGGCGCTTGCAGAAAGGCGGCGTTTTCGTCGAACACGGTCAGCGCGTCGCGCACGGCGCCACGCTCCGGGTTGATGCCGTCACGCTCGATTTGCACCGCCTGCAACTGGTTCAGGCGTTTTTTGGTGGCCGGGAAGCGGATCCAGCACAAGCCGTTGAAAAAGTCATGCAAGCCCTCGCGGGTTGGGCAGTTTCCGCTATTGAAAATGTAGTTTTCGTAGGCTTCGCCCGGCGGCAGGCAAGCTTGCGGCACGAAGTGCACGGGCGCTTGTGCGCAGGTGTTCAGGGCCTGGTTGCAGGCCATTCCGTTGCAGATATTGGCCGCCACCGGCTGGCCGATGGCGGCCAGGGGCGCAAGCCAGGGCTGGCGCCAGTCGATGGCGGCTAAAGCATGCGCCACGGCAGCGCTTCACCGGATCGCAGGGGTTTGAGTTCAGCCTGGCCGAAGGCAAAACTCTCAGGCGGCGTCCAGCTTTGGCGTCTCAGGGTGATGGCGCCCACATTGCGCGGCAGGCCGTAAAAATCCGCGCCGTTGAAGCTGGCAAAGGCTTCCAGTTTGTCGAGCGCCCCGACTGCTTCAAAGGCTTCAGCATACATTTCGATGGCGGCATGCGCGGTGTAACAACCGGCGCAGCCCGTGGCGTGTTCTTTCAGGTGGGCGGGGTGCGGGGCGCTGTCAGTGCCAAGGAAGAATTTGCGGGAACCGCTGGCCGAAGCCTCAAGCAAAGCGAGGCGATGGCTTTCACGTTTCAAGACTGGCAGGCAGTAGTAGTGCGGGCGGATGCCGCCAGTGAAGATGGCGTTGCGGTTGTACAGCAGGTGGTGCGCGGTGAGGGTGGCCGCGATGAACCGGTCCGCGTCACGCACATACTGCGCAGCCTCCCGAGTGGTGATGTGTTCAAACACGATTTTCAGCTCGGGGAAGTCGCGCCGCAAGGGGATGAGCTGGCTGTCGATGAACACCGCCTCGCGGTCGAACAGGTCAATTTCGGGCGACGTGACTTCGCCATGCACCAGCAGCAGCAAGCCTGCGCGCTGCATGGCTTCGAGCGTCTTGTAGGTCTTGCGCAAATCCGTCACGCCCGCATCGCTGTTGGTGGTCGCACCGGCGGGGTAGAGCTTGAGCGCCACCACGCCCGCGTCTTTGGCACGCTGGATCTCGCTGGCTGGCAGGTTGTCGGTGAGGTAGAGCGTCATCAGCGGCTCAAAATCGACGCCTTCGGGCACGGCCGCGCGGATGCGTTGGGCGTATTCAAGCGCCTGCGCCGCCGTGGTGACGGGCGGCCTCAGATTGGGCATGATGATGGCGCGGCCAAACTGGCGCGCGGTGTGCGGCACCACGGTGGCAAGGGCGTCGCCGTCGCGCACATGCAGGTGCCAGTCGTCGGGGCGGGTGATGGTGATTTCGTCTGTCATGGCGCCATTGTCCCAAAAGCGCTGCGCCACTGGCGCGCAGGGCCCGCCCGGCTACTTTTTGCCGGCTTGGGCCAGCAAGAAGTCCCACAGCGCCTGCGCTGTTCCTTTGCTCGCCTGCGCTGCGCCTTTGCCCGTCGGCGCTGTGCCTTTGCCCGTCGGCGCCGCACCGCGCGGGCCTTCTTTGCGGGCCGGCTTCTCGCGGTAAGCCCGCACATCCATGGTGATTTCGAGGCACGGCATCCCGGGCGGGTGCGCGCTGACCAGGCGCTTCGCGCGCAACTCGTTCTGCACGGCGCTGCGCGGCAAAAACGCGATGCCGTGACCTTCCAGCGCCATCGCCTTGAGGCCTTCGGCCATGTCGGTCTCATACACCCGGTCGAAGTGGATGGCGGTGGCGGACTGCTTCAATATCAAGTCCACCATCTGTCCCATGTAGGCGCCCGGCGCGTAACCCAGGTAGGGCAGGGGCTGGCCGACCTGGCCGGGCAGCTTGAACAGGGGCGCGCCGCTGGTGTCCGGCTTGACGTAAGGGGCCACCACCTCCTGTCCCAGGCTCACCATTTCGTAGCGGTCGGCGTCAAGCTGGATGGGTTGCGAGGCATGGTGGTAGGCGATCAGCACGTCGCAGCTGCCCTCCACCATGCGCAACACGGCGTCGTGCACGTTGAGCGCGATCAGGCGGCTTTTGATGGGGCCAAAGTTCTCCCGCAGCGACGACACCCAGGACGGAAAAAACGTGAACGCCAGCGTATGCGGCACGGCGAATTCGATCACGTCCTGCGCGGCCGATGTGTGCCCACGCAACATGGCGCGGGTGCTTTGCAGGTTTTGCAGCATCTCGAGCGACTGGCCGTACAGCGTCTCGCCTGCGGGCGTCAGGCGCGTGGGGTAGCTGCTGCGGTCCACCAGGTCGGTGCCGGCCCAGGCTTCCAGCGACTGGATGCGCCGCGAGAAGGCCGGCTGGGTGACGTGGCGCAATTGCGCCGAGCGGCTGAAACTGCGGGTTTCAGCCAGGCTGACAAAGTCTTCGAGCCATTTGGTTTCCATGGCGCTATTGAAGCAGATTGATCGCGGCCAGTGATGGCATACCCTCAATATATTCAAATCAATGTTTTGTACGGATTGCAATTCGGAAATGCAATTTGTACAAAGTTGGCTGCCGCCGCGTCACTGGGTTACTGTTTTGCACTCGGTCGCCAGTAGATGTAGCGCCAGGCCACTCCAAACCCCAAAGACTCGTACAGGCGCAGCGCTGTGTGGTTGCCCTCTTCCACCTGCAGGTAGGCCCGTTCCACACCACGTGCCTGCGCCCGCTGGGCCAGCGCACGCAGGATGCGCGAGGCGTGTCCCTGCCCGCGGTGGCCGGGCAGCGTGCGCATGCCATGGATGCCCAGCAAACCATTGCCCAGGCTGCCCACGCCCGTTGCGACGACGCCACTGGCCACATGGCCAGCGCCATTCGCCGAGGCGCGCGCATACAACGAACCTGCGGCGCGGCTCAGGGCGCGCACGCGGTGGGCCCCATCCACCGGGTCAAACCCTTCGCCCAGATACACCTGGCTCCAGGCTGCGTCCGGCGCGGGCAAGACGGCAACGGACGCAGCGCCCCCACCGCCCCCACCGCCCCCGACATCGCCATCATGCGGCGCGGATCGGGACAAGATGTCCGCCACGCGGGCCACACACGTCAACGTGGGCTGCGTGCGCACCAGCCCCGCCGCAGCCAGGGCGGGCGCCAAGTGCGCCAGCGCCGGCACATCGGCCACCCGCAAGCTGGGCGCCAAGCCGCGTTCGCGGTAGCGGGCCACGATGGCGGCGACATCAGCCGCCAGAATGCTGGCGTCGTGCCGCAAAGGCACAGCGCTGTGGGCGCGCCCCACGGTGCCGCCGTCAAATGGCAAAAGCCAGCCGGGGATTTCGGTGACGGCGTCTGGCGCCACGGCGGCAACAGTGGCGCGTTCGATGCTTTCGACGTTTTGGGCAAGATCAGGATGTGAAGGGGACATGCCGCCAGATTAGCATCCATGGGCTGGTGGGCGTGCTTGAGGACGACCCGCAACGGGCGAACTGGCCTGATTGGCGCTCGCGTTGCTGTGCCAGGCCACTTCGCTTTGACCCGGGATGCAGGCAGATTCGCAGGAAGAAACATGGATATGCTTTTGACTTGCAACGCTGGATTGGGCGTGACTGCATCCAACCCTAACCGGCACAGGCCCGGCTTCAAACCAGACCAGAATCCACAGCCTATTTGCTATATAAATGATTGCTGTATACGCATATACCACGAGGGCTATAGGCCAATTTCATTGTCACTCCACGGCCAAATGCGTGCCGGCATGCCGCAGGCCGACCTTCAATGCCACGCCCGACAACTTCAGGCTGCGTGCCTGGTTCATCAGCTGGTGCAGTTGCAGCGCAGCCGCCTTTGGCGCCAGGCCAGCGCTTCGCACGTTGGAAATGCAGTTGCGCTGGGCATCGGTACAGCCGACCTGCGGCGCCCAGGTCATGTAGATGCCCATGCTGTCCGGGGAACTCAGTCCGGGCCGCTCGCCAATCAGCACGACCACGAGTTGCGCCGGCAAGTGCCCGGCAATGGCGTCGCCAATGGCCACGCGGCCTTGCTCGACGACACACACCGGCGTCATCGTCCACGGTCTGGCATCGCCTTGCAAATGCGGCAGCAGGCATTGCAGAAATTCAATGGCATGGCTGTGGATGGCCAGTGCCGACAGACCGTCGGCCAGCACCAGACAGACATCCGGAAGTATCGAATGCGCCTCTTGCGAGCGCCGCAGCTGCAGCGCGCGGCTTGAAGACTCGTCCAGGCGACGCCCCAGGTCTGGCCGGCGCAGGTAGACAGCGCGGTCGACTGCGGCGCTGTGCAGCGACAGGGTTTGAAGCCCCAACGATTGCAAACCCTGCGTGACGTTGGCAGTGTCCAGCGCCACATGCACCGCATCGCGCGCCTGGGCATGCGCCAGTTGAAACTGCAAATGCGCAGCCGTGGGCAGACTGTGTCCGGCGCGACCCAGAGCGACGCGCGCATCGGTAAAGCGGCGCAGCCCGTCCCAGGGCTGCCGGGTATAAGGGGTATGGGGCGCCGTATTGGTGCTCATGGCGCACCCGTCAGTGCCAACAGGCTCTGTCCCAGCGCGGGCGCGGGCGCATCGGCCAGCTGGTTGCTGCCAGGGCGGAAGACCTGCATGTCGAAAAGCCACTGCTCAAACTCCGGTGCGGGCCGCACGCCCATGATCTGGCGCATCACCATAGCGTCATGAAACGACGTGCTCTGGTAATTCAGCATGATGTCGTCCGAGCCGGGCACGCCCATGATGAAGTTGCACCCAGCCGCGCACAGCAGCGTGAGCAGCGCATCCATGTCGTCCGAGTCGGCCTCGGCATGGTTGGTGTAGCAGACGTCGCAGCCCATGGGCACGCCCAGCAGCTTGCCGCAGAAATGGTCTTCCAGTCCGGCGCGGATGATCTGCTTGCCGTCGTAAAGGTACTCCGGCCCGATGAATCCCACCACGGTATTGACCAACAGGGGCTTGAAATGCCGCGCCACGGCGTAGGCCCGTGCCTCCAGCGTCTGCTGGTCACAGCCATGGTGGGCACCCGCAGACAGGGCGCTGCCCTGGCCGGTTTCAAAGTACATCACGTTGTCGCCCAACGCACCGCCGTCGAAAGCTTTGCCGCGGCGCAAGGACAGCGCTGCCTGTCGCGCCTCTTCGAGCAGCCCCAGGTCGATGCCAAAACTGCGGTTGGTGGCCTCGGTGCCACCGATGGACTGAAACACCAGATCCACCGGCGCACCCTGTTCCATGGCCTGCAGGGTGTTGGTGACATGGGTCAGCACGCACGACTGCGTCGGAATGTGATGGCGGGTGATGACCTCGTCCAGCAGGCGCATCAGGCGTATCACCTGCGGCACATTGTCCGTCGCAGGGTTGATGCCGATGACCGCATCGCCGCTGCCTTGCAACAGGCCGTCGAGCAGGCTGGCGGCAATGCCACGGGCGTCGTCGGTCGGGTGATTGGGCTGCAGCCGGGTGGACAGGCGTCCGGGCAAACCGATGGTTCCCCGGAACCGGGTGACGACGCTGCACTTGCGGGCGATCAGCACCAGATCCTGCAAGCGGCAAATCTTGCTGACCGCCGCCACCATTTCCGGTGTCAGGCCAGGCGCCAACGCGGCCAGTGCGGCGGTGTCAGCGGCATCACCCAGCAGCCAGTTGCGGAAATCCCCGACCGTCAGGTGCCGCACTGCGGAAAAAGCCGCCGCATCGTGGGTGTCCAGGATCAGTCGTGTGACGGCGTCGGCCTCGTAAGGGACAACCGCCTGGTTCAGAAAATCAGACAAGGGGACTTCGGCCAGGGCCATCTGCGCCGCCACACGCTCCTGCGCATCGGCGGCAGCGGTGCCGGCCAACTGGTCGCCCGAGCGCAGGGGGCTGGCCCGCGCCATGAGCGTGCGCAGGTCCGCAAAGGCGAAACCACGGGAGCCGATGGTGTGGTGGTAAGGCATGGACGCAGTGTATTCAATCGGGCAACACAAGCTGAACACCTTTCACCCATCTCAATTCATGCTCAATACGCTATCTGTTTAATAGCTAATTACGCATATCCCACGAGGGCTACAGCCCTAAAACACCACCAAAATCACTCCGAACTCTGCTGCGGCGGTAGTACCTGGCCCGTTCGCGCGTGTTTTTTTGCATCTGGTGCCGCCTGATCGGCATTCCGTCGCACAGCCCGCGACGCCGCGCAAACGCGCGTGGATACTGCGCCTGCCCACCCCCACAACACAACCCAACACTAAAGGTATCCAATCATGCTTGCCCGTTCCATCTCTGGTTTTCGCACCCTCCCGCTTGTCATGGCAGTGGCCAGTGCCCTGCTGCTGCAGCCTGCCGC
>JANMVT010000050.1:0-9384 GCA_031392945.1 Rhodoferax sp.
TGGCTGCGACATGTTGCTGTTCCCCAGCCCGTTTGAAGCCGACTTTGCCCACCTGCAGCGCGCGCTGGACGATGGGCGCCTGAGCCAGGCGCGGGTTGACGAAGCCGTCACCCGCGTGCTGGGCCTCAAGGCCGCGCTTGGCCTGCATCGCAAAGCCGTGGACGAACTGTTGCCGCCCCTTGAGTCGGCTCGCAAGCTCATCCGCGCGCCGCAACACCGGGCCATGGCGCGGGATGCCGCCCATGCCAGCATCACCCTTGTCAAGGATGTGAATGGCCTGCTGCCTCTGACGCTGCCAAAACACCGCCGCATCGTGCTGGTCACCGACCCGCAGCGCGGCGGCTTCGCTTTCCAGCAGCCCTTGCCGCTGAGCCTGACGCCACCTGTGGCCTGCCCGATGCCGTTTACTGATCTGATACCCGGATGAAAGCCCCCAAAAGACTGCAAGCCCTGATTGAAGAAGGCCTGATCGACACAGTGGTGCGCCAGCTGATGAGTGGCAAGGAAGCCACCGTATTCGTGGTGCGCATTGGTGACGAAACTCGCTGCGCCAAGGTCTACAAAGAAGCCAGCAACCGCAGCTTTCGCCAGGCGGTGGACTACACCGAAAACCGAAAGGTCAAAAACAGCCGCCAGGCGCGCGCCATGGCCAAGGGCACGAAGTTTGGCCGTGAGGCGCAAGAGGCCGCCTGGCAAAGCGCCGAGGTCGATGCGCTGTACCGCCTGGCAGCGGCCGGCGTGCGCGTACCCAAACCCTACAACTTCTTTGAAGGCGTGTTGCTGATGGAGCTGGTCACCGACGCGCAGGGTGACGCCGCGCCGCGTCTGAATGACGTGCAGTTCACGCCCGATCAGGCACGCGCCCACCACGCCACTTTGCTGGTCGAAGTGGTGCGCATGTTGTGCGCGGGGGTGGTGCACGGGGACTTGTCCGAATTCAACATCCTGCTCGGCCACCACGACGGCAAAGACAGCCCGGTCATCATCGACCTGCCGCAGGCGATTGACGCGGCCGGCAACAACCACGCCCAGCGCATGCTGCTGCGCGACGTGGCCAACCTGCGCGACTTCTTTGGCCAGTTCGCGCCCGACTTGCTGGCCACCGACTTTGGCCCCGAAATCTGGGATTTGTATGTGCGCGGCGTGCTCGACCCCGAGGTCAAACTCAGCGGCAAATTCGCCCGCAACACCAAAGCCGCAGACGTGGGAGGCGTCTTGCGCGAGATTGACGACGCGCGGGCCGAAGACGCCGCACGGCGCCTGCGCATGCAGACGGCGCGCTAAACGCTGGCGCGATCAAGCACCCTGGCCCTTTGCCCGTTGCGCGTCGCCCTCAGGCAAATAGTTGCTTCACATCGACGGTTGACCGCCGCCCCACGGCATGTGCCGAGCTTTCCAACCAGGCCTTGCCGCGCACCTGCCCCTGGCCGCGCAGCATCTCCAGAAACGGCCCATGCGCCAGCCGCTTGGTCTCGGTGCGTTGCAGGCTGGTCAGGTCGCTCGAATCAATCATGTGAAAGCGCATTTTCTGCAAGCGCCGCGCAAATTTGTCGCGGCTCAGAAAGGCCGGGCGCGAGTAGTCGGCCACCTGCGTGAACATCTGCATTTCGCGCATGAAGTTGGCGCTGAAGGCCAGCTCGGCAATGCGCGAGTCGATCTGCTCCACCGAATTCGGCGTGTCCTGGTGCTGTAGCGGGCTCAGCAGCACCAGCAGCACGCCGGTCGAATCGCAGCCATAAAACAGCGGCGACACGGTCGGGTTGGCCGAGTAACCACCGTCCCAATACGGCTCGCCGTCAATCTCCACCGGACGGCTGATTTTGGGCAGGCAACTCGATGCCAGCAACACGTCCAGACTGAGTTCGTTTTCTCGCCGCCGCGCATCCAGCCGTTGGCAAACACCACCGCGTTCATGGCCCCGGCGCTGCTGCCGCTCAGGCCCTCGAACTGAATGCGCGGGTCGTCAAGCAAGGCGTCCAGCACGCCCCAGGTGAACGCACCGTGCGCACCACCGCCCTGGAGCGCCAGGTTGAGACGCTCGGGCAAGTTGGGCAGCCCCAAGTCGTTAATGGCCTGATCCAATGCCTCGCCCGTCGAGAACGTCAATGACAGTTCGGAATAAATGATCGGGTTGATGGCCAGTCTGTGACGAGTGTCGAAACCGCCATCGCCCGTCTCACCGAATACCGCGCCGCCCTCATCACCGCCGCCGTCACGGGGCAGTTGGACATCGCTTCGGCGGGATAAATATGTCGATGTTTTGCGATTTATTCGACACTTCCCCTTTGACGTGTCGATTCAATCGACACGTTGAGGAAGTATTGTCGAATATTTTTAATATTATCGACATGTCTAAAAATTCACGCTATGATTTGTATTTTAATCGACATATAAGCCTTTAAAAGCCAAATTTCGGCGGATTTTAGGCGTTTTAACCCGAGGCATGCTGATGTTTGACCCCAAGCGGCCCTTTGATTTGCCGCCTCTCCTGCGCGGCAGTGTGCCCATGGGCGAATGGGAAAGCGCAGACGTGTTTCGGGCCTGCATCAAGGCCAACAAAGCTTTGGCAGCGCTGAAAGAGGCCGCAGCGCTGCTGCCCAACCCCGACGTGATGCTCAGCTCCTTGGTGCTGCTGGAGTCCAAGGCCAGTTCGGAGATTGAGAACATCGTCACCACGACAGATGAACTGTTCCAGTACGCAGCCAAAGACCCGGCCAAGGCCGACCTGGCCGTCAAAGAGACACTGCAATACCGCGAGTCGCTTTACCACGGGCTTGGCCAATTGCGCTCACGCCCGCTTGCCACCACCCTGATCGAGGAGATTTGCAGCAAAACCAAGGGCATGGAGATGCATGTGCGCAGGGTTCCGGGCACAGCCTTGGTCAATGCGCGCACGCAGGAGACGATTTACACGCCACCCCAAGGCGAGGCGCTGCTGCGCGAAAAACTGGCCGACTGGGAACGTTTTTGCCACGCGGAAGAAGGTGATGGCGTGCGCGGCGGCGAAATCGACCCGCTGGTGCGCATGGCCGTGCTGCACTACCAGTTTGAGGCGATCCACCCTTTTCTGGACGGCAATGGCCGCACCGGGCGGGTGCTGAACCTGCTCTATTTGGTGGACAAGGGGCTGCTGACATCGCCGGTGCTCTACCTGTCGCGCTACATCCTGAACCATCGCAGCCGGTATTACGCGCTGCTGCTGGCTGTGTCGCGTGAAGGCAGTGTTGAAGCATGGCAGAAATGGCTGCTGTACATGCTGGAGGCGGTGCGCGAAACGGCGGTGTGGACCCTGGAAAAAATCAAGGCGATTGCGCGCCTGATGCAAAACACGCACGAGCAAATCCAGCGCGACACCAAACTGGGCAACCAGAAAGGCTTGGTAGAACTCATTTTTCGCCTGCCCTATTGCCGCACCGCCGATGTCGTGCAGGCGCAAATTGCCAAGCGGCAAACGGCGGCGGTTTACTTGCAGACACTGGCCGAAACCGGGCTTTTGCAACTGCAAGGGAATGGACGCGAAAAACTCTATCTGAACCACCGCTTGATTGATTTGCTGAAAAACGAAGCCACTGATGGCGACGTGGCATGAAAAGCCATACCGAACGGGCGGTTGAGAGCGGAATAGCAGCGCACCATAGCCGGGCACAAAACCTCACCACCCGCCCTAAATTGAAGCAACCCAAGACGCCTGATGCCGCATGCAATCAGTGCATCAATACATCGAAGCCGCCCCTGCCTGCCCTGCTTTGCCCCTGACCGATGCGTGAATCGCACCAATCCTAAGCAAGCTCAATGGTTTTGGCCCGAATTTTGCGTGACTGTGTTTGCGTTTGCACCAATGCAGGCAGACGGGTTTTGAACCTTGCCGATTTTCATAGGAAATTAAATGTCGTATCTAGTGCCTTCAGAGTTTGTGAAAAAAATGGTGGATGCGGGTGAATCCAAAATCTTCATGTCCACGCGCGACACCCTCATCCGGGCGTATATGGCGGGCGCCATCCTGGCCCTGGCCGCCGTGTTTGCCGTCACCATCAATGTCCAGACCGGTTACTCCATCATTGGCGCCATCCTGTTCCCCGTTGGTTTTTGCATGCTCTATCTGCTGGGCTTTGACCTGCTGACCGGTGTGTTTGTGCTGACGCCGCTGGCGCTGATTGACAAGCGGCCGGGCGTCACGATGGGGGGTGTCCTGCGCAACTGGGGCCTGGTCTTTGTCGGCAATTTTGCCGGCGCGTTCACCGTGGCCTTGCTGATGGCCATCGTCTTCACCTTTGGCTTCTCGACGCCGCCTGACAAGGTGGGCAAGGTGATCGCCGGCATCGGCGAAGCGCGCACCCTGGGTTATGCACAGTACGGCGCGGCCGGCATGCTGACGCTGTTTGTGCGCGGCATGTTGTGCAACTGGATGGTGTCCACCGGCGTGGTGGGGGCGATGATTTCCACCTCGGTCACCGGCAAGGTGCTGGCCATGTGGATGCCCATCATGGTGTTCTTTTTCATGGTGTTCGAGCATTCCGTGGTCAACATGTTCCTGTTCCCGTCGGGCCTGCTGATGGGCGGCAATTTCTCCATCATGGACTACCTGATCTGGAACGAGATCCCCACCGTGCTGGGCAATCTGGTGGGCGGCCTGACCTTCACTGGCCTGACCCTATACGCCACCCACGTGAAGACCGGCCCCAGGCGCGCCCAGGGTTGACCAGCGTGAAGCTAGGCGCGTCGGTCCTGCACGGGGCTGATACGCTTGCGCCATGACTACTGTGAAAGCCCTGCGCGTTTCGGTTGGCCAGCATTCCGACAAGGGCCGCAAGGAGGTCAACCAGGACTTCCACGGCGTGCTGGTTCCCAAAGAGCCGCTGCTCAGTGCCAAAGGCATCGCCATCGCCCTGGCCGACGGCATTGGCAGCAGCGAGGTCAGCCAGATTGCCAGCGAGTTCGCGGTGCAGAGCCTGCTGGAAGACTACTACTGCACCTCGGAGGCCTGGTCGGTCAAGAAGTCGGTCGAGCGGGTGCTGACCGCCACCAATTCGTGGCTGCATTCGCGCACCCGGCAAAGCCAGTACCGCTACGACCAGGACCGGGGATATGTCTGCACCCTGAGCGCCCTGATCATCAAGTCAACCACCGCGCATATCTTTCACGTGGGCGACACGCGCATCTACCGCGTACACGCTGATGCGCTGGAGCAGCTAACCGATGACCACCGCGTGCGCGTGTCCGAGGGGCAAAGTTACCTGAGCCGCGCCGTCGGCTTCAACCCGCAGATCGAAATCGATTACCAAGCCCTACAGCTTGAAAAGGGCGACGTGTTTTTTCTGGCGTCCGACGGG
Organism: Rhodoferax sp.; assembly: GCA_031392945.1. Classification (GTDB taxonomy): domain Bacteria; phylum Pseudomonadota; class Gammaproteobacteria; order Burkholderiales; family Burkholderiaceae_C; genus JANYCG01. Next base: position 5,331 of record JANMVT010000050.1, read on the forward strand.
GTGTACGAATATGTCGACGACGCCTTCATCGCCGATGTGGTCTGGCGCGAAAGGGGGGAAAAGGGCGATCAAGGCGATCTGGACCGGGCAGCCCGCGCCATCGTGGACGAGGCCTTCCAGCGCAGCAGCCACGACAACCTGACGGTGCAGATCGTCGCCATCGACGAATTGCCCAGTGCCGATGCCAGGGAACTTCACCAGCGGGTGCCTGAACTGGCCCTGCCGCCCCTCCTGGAGGCACGCGATACCCTTGACGGTTACCGGATCGTGCGGGAGGTGCATGGCAGCAACCGCAGCCATATTTATCTGGCGATTGACATCGAGACCCATGCCCTGGTCATCCTCAAGACGCCTTCGGTGGACATGCGGGCGGACCCGGCCTACCTGGAGCGCTTTCTGATGGAGGAATGGGTCGCGCGGCGCATCAACAGCGCGCACGTGCTCAAGCCCTGCCAGCAGACACGGGAGCGCCACTACCTCTACGTGGCGACCGAATACATTGACGGCCAGACCCTGTCGCAATGGATGATTGACCACCCCCGGCCCAGCCTGGAAACCGTGCGCGGCATCGTCGAGCAGATTGCCAAAGGCCTACAGGCCTTTCACCGGCTGGAGATGTTGCACCAGGACTTGCGGCCCGACAACATCATGATCGACAAGACCGGCACGGTGAAAATCATCGACTTTGGCGCGACCCGCGTGGCGGGCATCGTCGAGATGGCCGCAGCCAACGAGCCGGGCGACATCATGGGTACGGCGCAGTACACCGCGCCCGAGTACTTTTTGGGCGAGGCGGGCAGCGCGCTGTCGGACCAGTTCTCGCTGGGTGTTATCACTTACCAGATGCTGTCGGGCTGTCTGCCTTACGGCACCGCGGTGGCCAAGTCCCGAACCCAGGCCGCGCAAGGCAAGTTGCAGTATGCGTCGGTGCTGCATCAAGACCGCGAGATCCCGGTCTGGATCGACGGCGTGCTGGCCCGGGCCGTGCAGCCCAACCCGCTCAAGCGTTACGAGGCCCTGTCCGAGTTTGTCCATGACCTGCGCCAACCCAACGCGGCTTTCCTGAACAAGACCCGCCCGGCCCTGGTAGACCGGCACCCGGCGCGCTTCTGGAAGGGCGTGTCGGCCATCCTGGCGGCCATCATCGTGCTGCTGTTGTTCGTGCGGTTTGGCATACAGCCCGCAAAATGATCAGCGGCGGAGAATCAGACCCTGTGCATCGATCCTGAAATTTTTGGGTTTGCATCATTTTTTAGAGAGAAAAGTGCATCCAGCCCGCGTGGAATATGCGTAGTAAGCTATTTTTAACATAGCATTTCACTTGCGCGCAAAATGGCGATTGAAACGGAGGTCCTGAATGCAACGTCTCTTCGCCGCCTGTGGGGTGGGCATCGCCGCCGCGCTGCTGGCCGCGTGTGATGCCCGGCCGGCTGACAGCTTCCCCGGCTACGTCGAAGCCGAATACGTGCGACTGGCCGCGCCCATCAGCGGCACCCTGACCCGCGTGCACCTGAATCGCGGCGACAAGGCGCTGGCCGCAGCACCGGCCTTTGTGCTGGAGCAGGAAAGCGAACGCTCGGCCCGCGAAGAGGCGCTATCCCACGTTGCCCGCGCGCAGGATCAACTGGCCAATTTGCGCCAGGGCAAACGCCCCGACGAGCTGGCCGCCATCCGCGCCCAACTGGCGCAGGCGCAGGCCGCACTGGACTTGTCAAACGCCGAGCTGGCACGCAGCAACCGGCTGGTGGCGCAGCAGTTTTTGTCGCCCGCCAGCCTGGACCAGGCGCGTGGTGCGGTGGCGCGTGACCAGGCCCGCGTGAATGAACTCAACGCCCAGTTGCGGCTGGCCTCACTGGGTGCGCGCAACCCCGAGATCGCCGCCGCCGAGCAGGAGGTCAAGGCCGCGCAGGCGCAGGCCGACCAGGCGCTGTGGCGGGTGGACCAGAAAACCCAGCGCACCCCGGTGGCCGGTGACGTGGTGGAGGTGTTGTACCGCGAAGGCGAATGGGTGCCGGCCGGTGCGGCGGTGTTGACGCTGCTGCCGCCGGCCAATGTCAAGGCGCGCTTTTTCCTGCCCCAGGTGCAGTTGGGCGGCATCACCATTGGCCAGGACGTGCAGTTGTACTGCGACGGCTGCGGCGCGCCGATCGCGGCGAAGATCAGCTTCATCGCGCGTGAAGCCGAATACACCGCGCCCCTGATCTACAGCAAGGAAAACCGCGCCAACCTGGTCTTCATGGTCGAAGCCAGGCCCGCGCCCGCCGACGCGCGGCGCCTGCACCCCGGCCAGCCGCTGGAGGTGCGGCCCACAGTTGCGTCCAAACCATGAGTGTTGCCGCCGCTGAACCCGATGGCCCTGCGCTGATCGACGTGCACGGCCTGACCAAACGGTATGGCAGCCGCACCGTGGTGGACAACTTCGACATGCAGGTGCCCAAGGGCCGCATCTACGGCTTTCTGGGCCCCAACGGCAGCGGCAAAACCACCACCATCCGCATGTTGTGCGGCCTGCTCACGCCCGACGCCGGCGAGGGCACCTGCATGGGCTACAACATCCGCACCGAGGCCGCGCTGATCAAGCGCGAAGTCGGCTACATGACGCAGCGCTTCGGCCTGTACGAAGACCTGACGATCGAAGAAAACCTGGACTTCATTGCCCGCGTGTATGACGTGCAGGAGCGCCCGCGCAAGGTGACCGAAACGCTGGAGCGCCTGGGCCTGCTGACGCGGCGCGAACAGCTAGCTGGTTCCCTGTCGGGCGGCTGGAAGCAGCGCCTGGCACTGGCAGCCTGCCTGATCCACAGCCCGCGCCTGCTGCTGCTGGACGAGCCCACGGCCGGCGTGGACCCGGCCGCGCGGCGCGACTTCTGGGACCAGATTCACGACCTGGCCGCTGCGGGCCTGACGGTGCTGGTCTCGACCCACTACATGGACGAAGCCGAGCGCTGCCACGAGCTGGCCTATATCGCCTACGGCAAGCTGCTGACACGCGGCACTGTGGCCGAGGTCATCGCCGGGGCTGGCCTGGTGACCTGGGCCGTCTCTGGCCCCAGGCTGATTGAACTGGCGCATGTGTTGCGCGCCGCGCCGGGCGTTCGCACCGTGGCCCCCTTTGGCACCACCTTGCACGTGAGCGCGTCCAGCACCCAGGCTGTGCAAGCCGCGCTGGCGGCGGCGGCTTTTGAAGGCCTGACGGCAGAGGCCATCGCGCCCAGCCTGGAAGACGTGTTCATCGCGCTGATGCAGGACGCCAAGGACAACTTCACGGAAGGCTCCGCATGAGCTGGGCCCGGTTTTTGGCCATCCTGATCAAGGAGTTCCGCCAGGTCAAACGCGACCGCCTGACCTTCGGCATGATGGTCGGTGTGCCCATCCTGCAATTGCTGCTGTTCGGTTTTGCCATCAATGGCGACCCCAAGCATTTGCCGGCCGCCATTCTGGTGGCGGACCAAAGCGAGTTTTCGCGCAGCTTTGTGGCAGGGCTGGAGAACTCGCAGTACTTCCGCATCACCCACCGGCTGCAAAGCGAAGCCGAAGGCGACCGCCTGCTGGCCACAGGTGAAGTGCAGTTTGTGCTGGTGGTGCCGGCGGATTTCTCACGCAAACTGATTCGCGGCGAACACCCTGCGATGTTGCTGGCGGCCGACGCCAGCGACCCGGCCGCCACCGGCAACGCGATTGCCGCGCTCAACGGCATTGGCCAGCGCGCGATTGGCCGCGAACTCTATGGCCCGCTGGCGTCGCTGCGCCAGGCCGACCCGGCCTTTGAGGTGCGCGTGCAGCGGCGCTACAACCCAGATGGCTTGACCAGCTACAACGTGGTGCCCGGCCTGATCGGCGTGATCTTGACCATGACCATGGTGATGATGACGTCCCTGGCCATGACGCGCGAGCGCGAGCGCGGCACCATGGAAAACCTGCTCGCCACACCCGCGCGCCCGCTGGAGGTGATGCTGGGCAAAATCGTGCCCTACATCCTGATTGGTTACGTGCAGGTTACGGTGATCCTGGTCGCGGCGCGCCTGCTGTTTGACGTGCCCATGGTGGGCAGCCT
>JANMVT010000085.1:0-43144 GCA_031392945.1 Rhodoferax sp.
TCCAGCCCGTGGCCGATGGCTTCGTGCAGCAGGATGCCGGGCCAGCCCGAGCCCAGCACCACGGTCATCTCGCCGGCCGGGGCGGGACGCGCCTCCAAATTGGTCAGCGCGGCCTTGACGGCTTCGTTGACATATTTTTCAATGCAGGCGTCGTCAAAATAGGCCAGGCCAAAACGCCCGCCACCACCCGCTGAGCCCATTTCACGGCGCACCTTGCCGGCGATGGTTTGCTCGGCGATGACGGTCACACTCAAACGCACCAGCGGACGCACATCAGCGGCCAGGGTGCCGTCGGCGCGTGCCACCATCACCACGTCATATTCGCTGGCCAGACCGGCCATGACCTGCGCCACACGCGGGTCTTTGGCGCGCGCCAGGGTTTCGACTTTGCCGAGCAGGCCGACTTTGGCAGCGCTGTCCAGCGTCGAGATGGGATCCAGGTCCTTGTAGAGCGTGCGGCTTTTGGCGACCTTGCTGGCGGGCGTTTTGACCTTGGCGTTTTTGGACGCGGCCGATATCGCCCGCACGGTGCGCGCCGCGTCCAGCAGGGACGCTTCGGAGATGTCGTCGGAATACGCAAACGCGGTTTTCTCGCCGCTGACCGCCCGCACACCTACACCCTGGTCAATGCTGAAGGAGCCGGTTTTGACGATGCCTTCTTCCAGGCTCCAGCCTTCGGAGCGGGTGTACTGGAAGTAAAGATCGGCGTCATCGACCTTGTGCGCCTTGATCTCATTGAGCGCCTGGCTCAGATGGGTTTCATCCAGGCCAAAGGGTGTGAGCAAGAGGGATTTGGCAATGGCCAGACGTTCGATGGTGGGTTCGCGGGAGATCATCAGGCCATTTTAGGCCTTGGCGCCGGTGTAACGCTGAAGCACCTGGATAGACCCAAAATGCAGGTGATGCATGAATTCGCGCAGGATCAGAAGCGTGGCGGCAAACGCCGGGTCTGTGGGTATGCCAGAACGCAAAGCGGGGCGCCCCAGCGACCACGCCGCCAGCAAATCAAACAGGCGCTCGACCGCTTCGACAGAAAGAAGCATTTCCGCTTGTGACGGCAGGCCTGCAATGCGTGCGATGTCGCCGACAGCCGCATCCGTTGTAGTCAAACCCGTATGGCCCGCGACCAGGGTCCGTGCGCGGGTCACTTCATCTTCAACCCACATGATGGCGCCTTCCAGTTCAGCTTCAGTGGGCGGGCTGTGTTTGAAGAATTCAGCCGCCGTGCGCGACCGGCCGATCACCAGCAGCATCACTTCAGCGGCTTCGCCGTCGGTGTCGATCGCCACCGAGGTTTGCTCTGCGCCAATATGCAGGCGAATTGATTTGTTCATGAGGCCGCCACTTTATCAAGCCGGCATTCCCCACGCATACGATTCCATCGACAGCACGGCATTGTCAACACCACCTTCAAGGGTCAAGGCGGTTTCGCCGGTTCGCTGCGCCCCCAGGGCGACCAGCAGCGGCAAAAAGTGTTCCTCGGTCGGATGAGCGCGTTCCGCATGGGGCGCGCGTGCGCGGTAGTCCACCAGCGCCTCGACCTCGTTGCGGGCCACGGCCTGGCCAACCCAATGGGTGAACTCGACAGCGTAATCCGCCACACTGTCACTGCCTTGCCTGAACTCGTACAGGTTGTGCGTCATGCTGCCCGAGGCCACGATCAGCACACCCTGTTCACGCAGGGGCGCCAGCGCCCGGCCCAGCCTGAAGGCGCTGGCGGTATCCAGGCTGAATGGCATCGATATCTGAAACACCGGCACGTCTGCCTGCGGCAGCAAGTGCATGAGTGGCACCCACGCCCCGTGGTCCAGGCCGCGCCGCTCATCCGCAGCGACGCGCCAACCTGCTTGTGCCAGCAAGCGCCCCGCTTCTGCCGCGAGTTTCGGGTGTCCAACCACAGGGTAGTGAAGATCGTAAAGCGCCGGGGGAAAGCCGCCGAAATCATGCACCGTTTCAGGGGTGGCCGTGGCCATGACTTTGATATCGCGCGTCTGCCAGTGGGGGGACACCACCAGCACCGCTTTGATGGCGCGCGATTCAGCCGATGCGCCGCCCCTCAATTGCTGGCCGATCTGGCCCAAGCGGGGCCCAAGCCGCCCCGGCTCAATGGCAAACGTCGGCACGCCGTGAGAGATGAACAGGACAGGGGTGGCAAACATGGTGGGTGTCAGGCTGCAGGTTTGCTCAGGGCAATGCGTCCACCGCCCAACAAGGCGACGGCCATGGCGATGACGACCAGAAACAAAGGATATTCCCAGCCCCCATTGGCATTGGAAAACACCCAGCCGTTGCCCGCATGGACCGCCAATGCACCCAACAGCACCGGCACGCCAGCCAAAGCCACCCAGCGTGTCTGGAAGCCGGCGATCAGTGCCAATCCGGCCAACACTTCGACCGGGGTGACCACATAAGCTGTCCAGCCGGGGAAACCGACGGATGCAAAAAAGCCAGCCGTTCCCGGCAGGGTGAAGACAAAGAATTTGAGCAGGCCGTGGGTCAGGAACATGACGCCCAGGGCAAGGCGCAAAACCAGGGCGGCGTAATCATTGTTGGTGGGTTTCATGGTGTTTCCTTCAATTTGAAAATGAAAATTTTGATGTGAATGATTGAGAATCAGGGCTTGATAAGGGCTTGTTCACCGGCCTGACAGGCTTCAGGCGCGCTTGATCCAGCTTGGAGCAATGCTGGTGCCCAGGCCTGCGCCGTAGCCCAGGTAAATGTTCAAACCGGCCAATGGTTCAAGGTAACGCGCGTTTTTCAAACCGCCCGCATCTACCGTGGCAAAACCCATGCTTTGGGCCAGGGCCGTGGCAGACTGTTTGGCACGATCGCTGTCGCTGGCGACAAACACCGACGCGGTCTGGCCATTGCCGAAGTCCGCGCCTTCTGCCAGCACTTGGGCAAACAGCGTATTGAAAGCCTTGACCACTTGCGCCCCGGGCAAGGCCTTGGCAATTTCTTCCGCCGCTGAGGTGTTGAAACCAAGCGTCAAGCCCATGTAGTCAGGCGTCAGCGGGTTGCTGATGTCGATCACGACCTTGCCGTTCAGGCTGCCGATCGACTTGAGTGCGGGGATGGCGTCGGCATAAGCCGTGGCCAGCACAACCACATCAGCTAATGCAGCGGCGTTCGCGGCAGCGACGGCCTTGGCGCCAGGGTTGGCAGTCGCCAGGGCTTGGGCTTTTTCCAGACTGCGGGCAGTGACGCTGACTTGATGGCCGGCCTTGAGCAGTTGTTTGACAAAAGCCGAACCCATATTGCCAGCGCCGAGGATAAGTACGTTCATGATGATTCCTTGAGTTAAGTAGATTGTTTGCTTGGTGGTGCGAGGCCAGTTGGCAACGCACAGAACGAACTGTATAAGGCTTCATTTAAGAGATAAACTGTCTAAAATTACATTCATTAACTCAATATTAAGCACAATGAACCGCTTTCTTGAAATGCAGAGCTTCAGCGCTGTGGTCGACGCCGGCAGTTTTGTGAAGGCGGCCAACGTGCTGGGCCTGCCCAAAGCCGCCATGTCGCGTTACGTCGGTGAGCTCGAAGCGCGCCTGGGTGTACGGCTGCTGCACCGCACCACCCGGCGCCTGTCACTCACCCAGGAAGGCCAGGTGTTTTACGCACGCAGCAAAGAGTTGCTGGCAGGGGTGGATGAAGCCGAAGCAGAAATCACCTCGCGAAGCGGCGCGGCCAGCGGGCTTTTGCGCATCAACGCGCCAGTCACTTTCGGCATCCTGCACCTGGCGCCGCTGTGGGGCGTGTTTCGTGGCCAGTACCCGAAGGTGACGCTGGACGTGACACTGTCTGACCGCGTGGTTGATCTGGTGGACGAGGGTTATGACGTCGCCATCCGCATCGCCACCCTGCCGAACTCGACGCTCATCAGCAAGCGTCTCGCCACCACGCATATGGTGTTGTGTGCCTCGCCCGGGTACTTGAAGACACACGGGACACCTTCCCACCCGTCCGAGTTGGCGGCCCACGCGGTGATTTCCTACAGTTATTGGTCCACCCGCGATGAATGGCGCTTTGAGGCCCCAGAAGCGCTTGGCGGACCGGTTAGCGTGAAGACCCAGCCCTGTATCCGCACCAACAGCGGCGACACCTGCCGGGCTGCGGCGCTGGCGCACCAGGGCATCATCCTGCAGCCAGGTTTTCTGGTGGGCGGCGACCTGGCTGCGGGCGCGCTGGTCGAACTCATGCCCGCATTCAAATCCATTGAGCTGGGCATTTACGCGGTCTACCCGACACGCAAACACGTGTCGCCCAAAGTGCGCGTCTTGATTGATTTTCTGGCGCTTCAATTTGCGCAAGATACCGCCGCCTGGTGACGCTGCAATCTCAGTGCTTTGTTCCGCCCAGCCACTTGAACAGGGCTGCATCATCCTCACCCGCCAGGCCGCCCGCGCTGGCCTGCGCAAACACCCGGCTGGCCGCTGCGCCCAGGGGGCCTTCGCAACCCGCAGCGCGCGCCGCCTCGACCGCCAGGCGCGTGTCTTTTTCCAGCAGGGTCATGTGGGCGCGCGGGGCGTAGTCGCCCGCGATGGCGCGTCGCATGCGGTCGGAGCCGACCCAGCTCTGGCCACTGGACTGCTCAATCACGTCCAGCGTCTTGCCGACATCGAGCCCCATCTTTTGCGCCATCACCAGCACCTCGGCGGCGGCCACCAGGTTGATGCCACCGGCCAGGTTGTTGACGAGTTTGGTGCGCGCGCCGTCCCCCACGCGTTCGCTGATGCGGAACAGCTTGTTCGACAGTGCGTTGAGAAGGCCCTCATGGCGCGCAAACACGTTGGCGGCGCAGGCCACCATCAGGCTCATGCTGCCATCGGCCGCCCGCGCGGGGCCGCCCGACATGGGCGCATCAATCGTGTTCAGGCCCAGCGGAATCAATTCCTGGGCGAAGCTTTCGGTGTCCTGCGGCGCCATGGTCGGGCACAACATCACGGTGCGCCCCAGGTGCATGGCCTGGGCGATGCCATTCACACCAAACAGCACCTCGCGGGTCTGCTCGGCCGTCACGACACAGACAATAATTACTATAGAATCAATAGCTACTTTAGAAGCATTGGTGAGGGCTACAGCCCCTAATGCCTCCAGTTCCCGCATCCGGGCGGTGTCAATGTCAAAAACACCCACTGGCCAGCCCCTGGCGAGCAGGTTGCGCGCCATGCCGCCGCCCATATTGCCAACGCCGACAATGCCAACCTGGTATTTTTCTGGGCTGTCGCTCACGACTGCACCAGCCTTTTTGATTTGGAAATCGACATCAATATCCCCAGCCCCAGGCCCAGCGTCACCATCGCGGTGCCGCCATAACTGATGAAAGGCAGCGGTACGCCCACCACCGGCAAAATGCCGCTCACCATGCCCATGTTGACAAAGGCATAGGTGAAAAAAATCAGCGTCACCGCACCGGCCAGCAGACGCGAGAACAGGGTGGGCGCCTCCAGCGCGATCATCAGGCCGCGCAGGATCAGGAACGCGAAGGCGCCGATCAGCGCCAACACGCCGGCCAGGCCGAACTCTTCCGAAAATGCGGCAAAAATGAAGTCGGTGGTGCGCTCTGGGATGAATTCCAGATGGGTTTGTGTGCCCTGCATGAAGCCCTTGCCCCAGAGCCCGCCCGAGCCGATGGCGATCATGCCCTGGATGATGTGGAAGCCTTTGCCCAGCGGGTCGCGCGACGGGTCCAGCAGGGTGCAGATGCGCTGCTGCTGGTAATCTTTGAGCAAGGGCCAGCTCACGCCGTCGGCGCACAGGCGCGGCTCGAAGATGACCACCAGGGCAACCGCCACCAGGCCAATTGCCACTGGCGGCAAGATCAGCTTCCAGGACAGGCCGGCAAAGAAGATCACCCCCAGCCCCGCCGCCAGAATCAGCAGGGCCGTGCCCAAGTCAGGCTGCCTCATGACCAAGCCCACCGGCAGCGCCAGCAGCAGGCCGGCCACGGCAAAGTCCAGCGGCTTCAAACGGCCCTCGCGTTTTTGAAACCACCAGGCCAGCATCAGGGGCATGGCGATTTTGAGCACCTCGCTGGGCTGGATGACTACGCCGACATTGACCCAGCGCCGCGCGCCTTTCTTGGTGATGCCAAACACCGCCACCGCCACCAGCAAAGTGACGCCCACCACGTAGAGCGGCACCGCCAGGCGCATCAGGCGCTGCGGTGGTATTTGCGCCACAAAAAACAGGCAAACCCCGGCAATCAGCATGTTGCGGCCATGCAATTCGAACTGCTGGCCGTGGTCGTAGCCGCTGGAGTACATGGTGAGAAGGCCCAGGCAGGCCAATATCAATACCGCGCTGGCCAACGGCCCGTCAAAGCCGCGAAACCAGGGCAGGATTCGGGTCAACAGCGAGGGTTTTTCGAAAGTGGCGAGCATGTGGGGCGATTATCCTGCGTCCAGCGCCGGATATCCTGCGCTGCAAGATATCCGTCACCCCAATTACCCTCATTTTCAAGCGGCAAGCCATGGCATCACGACCACCCACCACCCACCTGCTCTACCTGCACGGCTTTCGCTCGTCGCCGCAATCGACCAAGGCGCGCATGATGGCGGCTCGCATGGCCAACGCGCACCCGCAGGTGACCTGGTGGTGCCCGCAGCTGCCGCCCTCGCCGCGTGAGGCGGCGACGCTGATCAGGGACGGCACAACCGATTGGCCACACGCGTCCATGGCCGTGATCGGCTCGTCGCTGGGCGGGTTTTACGCGGCCTGGGTGTCTGAAATGACGCTCTGCAGGGCTGTGCTGCTCAACCCGGCGGTCAACCCGGCCCGCGATCTGGCCAAACACATCGGCGAGCAGACCAGTTGGCACGACCCGGCCGAGCGGTTTTTCTTCAAGGCCGGGTACGTGGATGAGCTTCGCGCGCTGGAGACCGGGCCGCTGCGCCACCCGCAGAATTGCCTGGCCATCATCGCCAAGGGCGACGAGGTGCTGGATTGGCGGGAGATGATTGGGCGCTGCGCGGGTGCACATATCAAGCTGCTGGAAGGCGGCGACCACGCCTTGAGCGACTTTGACAGCCACATGGATGAAGTTTTGGCATTTCTCGGCCTTTAACCGCATGGGCCGGTCTGCCGGGCAGATTGGCCCGACTTAACGGGTCATTTAGCGGGCCATTTTGCGCCGACAATTCCCCCATGTTTTTATTGTTTGATGAAGCCGGAAAGTTTTTGGCCGGCAAGGTGTTGTCCGAGGCGGAATCGTCTTTGCAAGTTGAATTGGACAGCGGCAAACGCGTCAAGGTGAAAGCCGCCAACGCGCTGTTGAAGTTCGAAAAACCTGCGCCTGCGGCCTTTGTCAGCGCGGCCCAGGCGCTGAGCCAGACCATTGAGCTGGAATTGGCCTGGGAATTTTCGCCCGACGAGGAATTCGGCTTTGCCGACCTGGCGCGCGACTACTTTTCAAGCAATTCAAAGGAAGCTTCGCTGGAGCAACAGGCCGCCGCCTTGTACCGCCTGCATGAGTCACCGCACTACTTCCGCCGTGCCGGCAAGGGGCGGTTTCGCAAGGCCGGAGCCGATGTGATCGCGCTGGCCCTGGCCGCCATCGAGAAGAAAAAGCAGGTCGCGCTGCAAATCACGCAATGGGTGGCGGACCTGGGCGCGGGCGCTTGCCCCGAGCCGATCCGCGAGCAGCTTTACAAAATCCTGTTCAAACCCGACAAAAACGCGCCCGAATACAAGGCCGTGGTCGAGGCCTCGCGCGCCACCCATCTGGCGCCGCTGGACTTGCTGCAAAAAGCCGGCGCGATTGATTCGCCCTACCAGTTCCACTGGCGGCGTTTTCTGCTGGAGAATTTCCCCAAAGGCACCGGCTTCCCCGCCGTGGAAGCCCCGCTCATTCGCGACGACCTGCCGCTGGCGCCAGTGCAAGCCTTCAGCATCGACGATTCGGCCACCACCGAGATCGACGATGCCCTGAGCGTGCAGGGCCTGGGCAGCGGCGAGGTGATCGTGGGTGTGCACATCGCGGCACCCGGCCTGGCCATTCAACCCGGCGATGCGGTTGACAAACTGGGCCGTGCGCGTTTGTCCACCGTCTACCTGCCGGGCTACAAGGTCACCATGTTGCCCGACGCCTTGGTGCAAACCTACACCCTGCAAGAGGGCCGTGCCTGCCCCGCCGTGTCGCTGTATGTGACGCTGGACGAGGCCACGTTGACGATCAAAAGCAGCGCAACAAGGATCGAGTCGGTACCCATCGCCGCCAATCTGCGCCATGACCAGCTCGACGCCCTGGTCACGCCCGAATGGCTCGACAACCCTGCGTTTGAGCATGAAAACGGCCGTTTGCCCTCGTCCATCAATCGTGAACAGCTATCATTTTTGTATCGACTGGCAAAAGACCTGAAGGCCAAACGCGAACTGGTGCGCGGCAAACCCGAGATATTCAACCGGCCGGATTACAACTTCCGCCTGTTGGGCAACGAAGGACCGGAGCCGCAGGGCACCGAACAGGTGCAGATCAGCATCCGCCAGCGCGGCGCGCCGCTGGACTTGATCGTGGCCGAAGCCATGATCCTGGCCAACAGCACCTGGGGCAGCTGGATGGCCGAGCTGGGTGTGCCGGGCATTTACCGCAGCCAGGCCTCGCTGTTGCCGGGCGTCAAGGTGCGCATGGGCACCAAGGCCCTGCCGCACGCTGGCATCGGCGTGAAGGCTTATGCCTGGAGCAGCTCGCCACTGCGCCGCTACACCGACCTGGTGAACCAGTGGCAGATCATCGCCTGCGCGCGCCACAGCAAAACGGCGGCCCTTGCGGCCCCCTTCAAACCCAAGGACGCCGAGCTTTTTTCGATCATCTCCAGCTTTGATTCGGCCTATTTCGCCTACAACGGCTTCCAGGGCGGCATGGAACGCTTCTGGACGCTTAAGTACCTGCAGCAGAACAATATCAGCGAGATCACGGCCACTGTGTTCAAGGAAAACATGGTGCGCGCCGACGACATGCCCCTGGTGCTGCCGGTGCTGGGCACCAAAGACCTGCCGCGCGGCGCGCGCGTGCGCGTCAAACTGGGTGATATTGACGAGATCACGCTGGATGTGGTGGGCACGGTGGTCGAACGCCTGGATGCCGTGGCCGAACCCGCTTCTGAGGAGGAGCCGGAGGAAGACGAGCCGGCCGCCGGGCCCATCGCGATTGCTGTCGATGTGGACGAATCGCCCACTGAAGCAGCGGGCGCTTCAGGCGATAATCCAGCCTCGTGAACCTGCGTTCTTTCACCACCCTGCAACTGGCCCTTGGCGTGTCCATCGTCGTGCACGCGGCCTTGTTGACGGTGCGCATCGTGGACCCGGAATCCTTCAACCGGGTGTTCCAGGACACCCCGCTCGAAGTGATCCTGGTCAACGCCAAAACCAGCGAAAAACCCGACAAGGCCAAGGCCATCGCGCAGGCGTCCATGGCCGGCGGCGGCGAGACTGAAAAAGGCCGCGCCACGACCCCGCTGCCGCCCAGCGCGCTGAACGAGGCCGGCGATTCACTGGAAGAAGAATCGCGCCGCCAACTGCAATCCCTGCAGGAACAGCAAAACCTGATGCTGGCGCAGGTGAAAAACCAGCTCGCCGCCCTGCCCCCGCCCGACCCCAAGCTGCCTGCCGCCGCCGCCGAGCAGCAAAGCGCCGAAGAAAAACGCCGCCGCCTGGTCAAGCTGCTGGCCGAGATCGAGCGGCGCATCAACATGGAGAACGCGCGGCCCAAAAAGCGTTACATCAGCCCGTCCACACAGGAGAAGGCCTACGCGATTTATTACGACAGCCTGCGCCGCTCGATTGAAGACAAAGGCACCGAGAATTTTCCGGAAGTCGCGGGCAAAAAACTCTACGGCGAGTTGACCATGATCGTCACGGTGAATTTCGACGGGCATATCCTGAAAACCGAAATCGTCGAAAGCTCGGGCAACAGGTCGCTGGACCGCCGCGCCGAAGTCATCGCCCGCGCGGCCGCGCCGTTTGGCGCTTTCAACAGCGCCATGCGGCGCGAGGCCGACCAGATCCTGGTGGTCTCGCGCTTCAAGTTCACACGTGACGAGACGCTTGAAACGCGGCTCACCGGACAATAGGCCAAAACGTGCCGGGCGTGAAACCGCTGCTGCGATGGGCCGGTCTGCTGGCGCTGGCCTTCATCGCCCTGCAGCTGTTTTTTGCCGCCCGCATCGGCCTGATGATCGTCGCCGACCCGCAGTCCACCGCGTTCGAGCGCTCCGAGGCCTGGCGCCTCGCGTCCGGCAAAGACGGCCTGCGCTGGCGCCAACAGTGGGTTCCCTACGGGCAAATATCCGACAACCTCAAGCGCGCCGTGATTGCGTCTGAAGACGACGGCTTCGCCTGGCACGACGGCGTGGACTGGGATGCGCTGGAAAAAGCCTGGCAGAAAAACGCCAAGTCCGAGGCCCAGGTCGCCAGGCTCACAGGCGCGGCCAGCGCCAAAACCGCGCGAATGGCCAGGGCGCCCAAAGTGGTGGGCGGCTCCACCATCACCCAGCAGCTCGCCAAAAACCTGTTTTTGTCGGGCGAGCGCACCTTGTTGCGCAAGGGCCAGGAGTTTGCCATCACCTTCATGCTGGAGCACCTGCTGGACAAAGAGCGGATTCTTGAGATCTACCTCAACAGCGTGGAATGGGGCGAGGGCGTGTTCGGGGCCGAGGCCGCCGCCCAGCGTTACTTCAAAAAACCCGCGTCCAAATTGAGCGTGATGGAAGCCGCGCGCCTGGCCGTCATGTTGCCGCGCCCCAAGTATTTTGAGAAGCTGCCCAACTCGGCTTACCTGGCCGGGCGGTCCGCCACCATCGCCGCGCGCATGGGTGGGGCTGAATTGCCCTGAGTATGATTGCCTTATGCGGGTAAAACTCATGAGTTGGTTTCTGCTGGGCCTGATCCGGGTCCTGACCGGCTCGCAGGCGCGCTGGTACGGCTGCCCGCCGATGGCCGAGCAGCGCATTTATTTCGCCAACCACCAAAGCCATGCCGATCTGGTGCTGATCTGGGCGGCGCTGCCGCGCGATTTGCGCTCCATCACACGGCCCATCGCGGCGCGCGACTACTGGACCAAAACGCGCTTCAAACAGTGGATCACCACCGCCGTGTTCAACGCAATCTATGTCTCGCGCGAACGCTCGGCCAATGAAGACCCGCTGGAGCCGCTGTGCGAGGCCCTGGACAAGGGCGACAGCGTGGTGCTGTTCCCCGAGGGCACACGAGGCCATGCGGAGGAGCCCGCCGCCTTCAAGTCCGGCCTGTACAACCTGGCCCAGCGTTACCCCAATGTGGTGCTGGTGCCGACCTGGATCAACAACGTCCAGCGCGTGATGCCCAAAGGCGAAGTGGTGCCCGTGCCGGTTTTGTGCTCGGTGACCTTCGGCGCGCCGGTGCGGATCGAAGACCACGAGGAGCGCCGCGCGTTTCTGGACCGCGCGCGCAACGCCGTCATCGCCCTGCGCGACATCTGAGGCCCCAACGCCGCGCCATGTACATTTTTCTGAAAAACCTCAGCGCCACCCAGCAAGTCGGCGCCATGTTTGTGATTTTGTTCGGCATCCTGCTGTCGGCCAGCGTCGCCAATTTTTTGCTCTCTTTGAAGGAGCATGGCGATGATGAAGCGGCCGACGCACGGCGCCATGAACTGCGCAATTTCGAAGGCGTCCTGCGCACCAGCTGGGTCATGATGGTCGTGTTCTGGGTCGGCTGGATGGCCGGCGACTGGGTGGCGATCTGGCTGTTCGGCCTGGTGTCGTTTTTCGCGCTGCGCGAGTTTTTGACGCTGTCGCCCACGCGCCGGGGCGACCACCGCAGCCTGGTGCTGGCCTTCTTTGTGGTCTTGCCGGCGCAGTACTGGCTGGTGGGCACCGAGCGGTTCGACTTGTTCACGGTGTTCATCCCGGTGTATGTGTTTTTGGCGATTCCCGTGGTCAGCGCCCTGGCCGGCGACCCGCAGCGCTTTCTGGAGCGCAACGCCAAGCTGCAATGGGGCATCATGGTCTGCATCTACGGCATGAGCCATGTGCCGGCGCTGCTGCTGCTGGACTTCCCCCACTACGACAAGAAAAACGCGTTTCTGGTGTTCTTTCTGGTGATCGTGGTGCAGTTGTGTGTGGTGGTGCAGCACTTTGCCTCGCGCAAGCTCAAACGGCCGCCAACCGCGCCCAACATCAGCCAGAGTTTCAACTGGCAAAGCTGGTTGATCGCGCTCTTTGTCGCCGGGCTGGCGGGCGCGGTGTTGTCGGGCATCACGCCGTTCTGGCCAGCCCAGGGTTTTGTCATGGCCGTCATCGCCTGCGCGGCGGGCACACTGGGCCATTTCGTCATGAAGGCGCTCAAGCGCGACCGCGGCATCCCAAGCTGGGGCGGCCAGATGGCATCGGTCACGGGCGCCGGCGGCCTGCTCGACCGGGTGGACGCCCTGTGTTTCGCCGCCCCGGTGTTTTTTCACTCAGTCAGGTGGTATTTTGACCTTTAACCCTCGTGGAACATGCGTAGTTAGCTTCTATTTTTATAGCGTAATCCAGCCATGAGAATCCTTGGCATCGACCCCGGCCTGCGCACCACCGGCTTTGGCGTGATCGATGTGGACGGCTCCCGCCTGAGCTACGTCGCCAGCGGCACCATCAGCACCACCCACATAGAAAAAGGCCAGTTGCCGGCGCGGCTCAAGGTCTTGTTTGACGGGGTGAAAGAGGTCATGGCTCGTTATGCGCCCGACAGCGCATCCGTGGAGATCGTCTTTGTCAACGTCAACCCGCAGTCCACCCTGTTGTTGGGCCAGGCGCGCGGGGCCTGCGTGACGGCTCTGGTGTCCAACGATTTGCCAGTCGCCGAATACACCGCCCTGCAAATGAAACAGGCCGTGGTCGGTTACGGCCGGGCGGACAAGACCCAGGTGCAGGAGATGGTCAAGCGCCTGCTCAATTTGCCCGGCCTGCCGGGGCCAGACGCCGCCGATGCGCTGGGCCTGGCCATCACGCAGGCCCATGCCGGCGCGGGCCTGGCACGCATGGCCCTGGCCAAGGGCATAGGCGGTGTGGGCAACCAGACGCAGAAGGCGGCTTACAAGGCGGGGCGCAGCCGGTAGTGAACCCAGCCCAACTCACATCCTTTTGCGGCTTTTCCGAACCTTTTTCACACCATAATTGCTCCCAAAACTCAGGGACAGCATGGCATCAAAAACTCCAGCACAGCAACACGGCACCAACGAAGACAACATATTGACCAACGCAGAGCTGGAAGAACTCATTCAGCAGGACCTGAAGTACCGCGACAAACAGCTCATGCGCCTGAAAGATGAGGTGCTGAATCTGGAAGACTTCAACGAATCCGTGGCGCTGAACGAGTTCACGCTGGACGACTTCCGCATGGACTTGAGCAACTATGTAGAGGCCAACCGCACAACGCTGCAAGACGCGCCTTATGGGCTTTATGGCGTAGTGCCCAGCGCTGCTGCCAGCAGCGAGCACGCGCCTGTCAAACCCTGCGTGATCTATTGCCTGGGCCAGCAGCGCCGGGCGTTGAAGCGAATCGGCAGGCCGGTAACCCGCTAAGCCCCTATTTTCTGGAACTGTTTGACGCAGACACCCGCCATGGGCAAGACATGAGCGCCTACAGCGCCCTGCTGGACAATGCCGTAGCGGCCATCGTGGCCCAATTTAGCCGCAAAAATGCCGCCAACCTGTTCACTGGCCGAGGCCGCAAGCTGATGGACGCGGCGAGGGCTGTGAAAAGCAATAGCGACTTTGAGCTGATTACCTGGCTTGTGATAAAGTAGATACGTTTTCGTATATATTTATCAGGAGATGCACCATGATCGCCACCGCCAAAGTTTTCACCACAGGTAATAGCCAGGCCATTCGCTTGCCCAAGGCTTTTCGGGTGGATGTGCCTGAAGTCTGGATCAGCAAAGATGACATCAGCGGGGTGATTACCTTACGCCCCAAAGACGATGTGCAGCGAAAAAAAAACCTGGAAGAGCTGTTTAGACTGATTCGCGAGGAGCCTTTCACCGAGGATTTCATTCCCCCGCGTGATAACGAAGTTCGCCCCAACCCTTTTGCGGATTGGGAAGCCCCAGCGTTGCCTGAACCAACCCAGCCCACCAAAGTGGCCAAGCGTGCCAAGCGTGTGGGCAAGGCCGCTGCATGATTCGCTATCTGCTCGACACCAACATCGTCAGCTACTTTGTCAAAGGTATCAATGACAGCTTGTTGCAACGAATGCAAGCAGGGGTTGACCAGCAGGACATTGCTATTTCGGCGATTACCCGCGCAGAGCTGCGCTACGGCGTGGCGATGATGGACAAATTCGACAAGCGGCGCAAACGCATTGGCCTGC
Organism: Rhodoferax sp.; assembly: GCA_031392945.1. GTDB lineage: Bacteria > Pseudomonadota > Gammaproteobacteria > Burkholderiales > Burkholderiaceae_C > JANYCG01. The sequence goes on from JANMVT010000085.1 coordinate 14,332, forward strand.
TATTGCAAGAGTTGCCAGCATTGCCTTGGAGCATTGCGGCAGCCGACGAGTTCGGTCGCGTCAGGGCTTTGCTGCGTCGTCAAGGAACGCCAGTAGGCGAGTTTGACACCCAGATCGCCGCCCACGCCTTGGCTGAAAACCTGATTCTGGTCACCCACAACACCCGCCACTTTGAGCGGATAGCTGGCTTGAAGCTTGAAGACTGGATGGCCTGACGATGACAAAGCACCCCGCTGCATGAGCAATAAACAACTTCGTGCCAACCTGCTGCTCTCACCTCAACGCGCCGAACATCCCTAGATAAGAAGTTGTTGATGCTGCCGATGCAGTGGAGAAGTTTTTGCATTTGGTGCGAACAAAATAAATTAGCGACTACAAAATACTGTACAAAATAACAGTATTTATGCAGAATTGGGTATGACCGAAAAACCACCTTCTAGCTCCAGCCCAGTAGGCCACATTGCCGTCTTCCAAGAAACCACGATTCGGCGCACTTGGCACAACGAGGAATGGTGGTTCGCCATTGTTGACGTGGTGGGTGTGCTGACCGACTCGGTGCAGCCAGAAGGCTACGTCAAAGACCTGCGCCGCCGCGACCCGGAGCTGGCCAAAGGGTGGGGGCAAATTGCCACCCCCCTTGGTGTGAAGACGGCAGGCGGTGCGCAGCGGGTGAACTGCGCCAACACCGAAGGCCTGTTCCGCATCATCCAGTCCATCCCCTCGCCCAAGGCCGAGCCGTTCAAGCGCTGGCTGGCGCAGGTGGGCGACGAGCGGGTTAAGGAGATCGAAAACCAACCCCGAGCTGGCCAGCGCCCGAGCCCGCGAGTTGTACCAGGCCAAGGGCTATCCGCAGGCGTGGATTGAAAAGCGGCTGGTGCGCAAAACCAATTACCTGGCCGCGCCAACTACCCCCGATCTGCTTGAAGACATTGCTCCTGCCCGGCGCGCCAAACCCAAAGCCCGTACTCGCGCGACGCTATTCAGGGGCGGTTCAGTGTGAAGATCAAAACACTCAGCGTCCCCGACTTTCGTGCTTTCCCCGGCCCGGCACCTGCGGCATTTGGCTGGACTCTGCCTGTTGTGGTGGAAAATCACCGTACAAACTTTAATTGACGCAGCAGCAATTGCCAACAATGAGGCCTCGCCCAGTTGATTCAATGACCCCTTTTGAAAAAGATGCGCAAGCGTCCACCGTCGCGCTGCTAGACCGCTTTTACAGCGTCTTCTTCTTCATTTGCGTCGTTTTTTTGGCGGTGGGCGTTCCGTTTGTCTTCCATCGCAAGGCGGCAACCGCTGTAGCCGCTTTGGCCATGGGCGTTGCGGTTTTGTTGTCTTGGCGCATGAGCCGGCGCGGGCAACCGCAAAAGTCGCTCAAACTGTTCTCTGTCGGCTTGTGGCTGCTGCTGGTGGGCCTGATTTACGGCGGTTTGCCGCCAGTTGCCGCTGGCACTGCTGTGGCCATGGCCATGATGCTGGCCGTGGTCGTCAGTGTGCGTTCCGGGATGGTTTTTGGCGTCAGCTATTTGCTGGCCTGGCTGCTGTACATCGGCTTGCAGGCGGCGCACCTGGCGCCCGAGCCCTACTTCGCCGGGTCCATCATGACAGGGTGGCTCATAGGCGCGGTCGCCATCTGGCTGGTGCTGTTGCCGGTTCCCGAGCTGATTCGCAGCCTGCACAAGGCCGCATCCCTGCAACGCGCCGTGATAGAAGCCACCACGGATGGCATCCTGGTGGTGAACAACGAGGGCAAGGTCGAAACCTACAACCAGCGTTTCATGGACCTGTGGCAAATTCCGCCGCAATCCATCAACACCCGCATTGACAGCGAGCTGCTGAATTTTGTGATGCAACAACTGGTCGATCCAGACTTGTTCATGCAAAAGGTGCAGGAACTGTATGCGCATCCTGAAATGCCGAGCCTGGACACCCTGGTGTTCAAGGACGGCCGCCATTTCGAGCGGCATTCCCATCCCCAGCGGCTGGACGGGAAAGTCGTGGGCCGGGTGTGGAGCTTTCGTGATGTGACTGAAAGGGAGAAGGCCCAGGCGGAAATCCATCGCCTGGCGTTTCATGATGCGCTGACCCTGTTGCCCAACCGGCGTTTGCTCGATGACCGGCTGGAACAGGCAATGGCTGCTTGCAGGCGCAGCGGCCAAAAGGGGGCGCTGCTGTTTCTGGACCTGGACAATTTCAAGGCGCTCAATGATGTCCGTGGCCATGGGGTGGGCGATACGCTGCTGGTCGAAGTGGCGCGGCGCATCTCCAGTTGCGTGCGCCAGATTGACACGGTAGCGAGATTTGGGGGTGATGAATTCGTGGTGATCCTGGGCAATCTGGAAATCGACCTGGATGCTGCGCGTCTACATATCAAACTGGTCGCCGAGAAGATCAGGCTTGCGCTGGCGCTACCCTACGAATTGACCGTCACACAAGAAGATGGTTCGGGCACCCGGGTAGAGCACCACTGTACCGCGAGCATTGGCGTCGCCTTGTTCCCTGAGCAAAAAGCCGACGCTGAAGAGGTTCTCAAGCGGGCCGACGCCGCCATGTACCAGGCCAAGTCGTCAGGGCGCAATTCCATCAGTTTTTACAAAGCCGTTGGGTAAATTGAGCCGCCCTACGCAATGCGTTCAAGAATCAGCACTGCAAAGAAGCCAAAGGCGGCGATCAGCGTCCACTTGAGGGTGAGCAGGCCCCAGCGCTTGAAGCGCTGCTGCGCGGTGCCTGCATAGAACGCGAACGAGACGCCAGCGGCAATCAGCAGCAAAAGGATGAGCCAGCGAAACAGGAGCATGGGTCTTGCCGAACAGCGTCCGGGCGCTACCAGGCGCGCGCCAGTTGGCCAAAGCCTGCGGGCGCGAGTTTGTCGTCTTCAAAGCTCACCACTTCCCACGCGTCGGCCCGTGCAAGAAGGGCGCGCGCCAACTGGTTGTTGAGCGCATGGCCAGACCGGAAGGCGCTGTAGCTCGCCAACAACGGCTTGCCCAGCATGTACATGTCGCCCATGGCGTCGAGGATTTTGTGCTTGACGAATTCGTCGTCGTAACGCAAGCCGCCAGCGTTGAGCACCTTGTAGTCGTCCATCACAATGGCGTTGTCCAGGCCGCCGCCCAGGCCCAGGCCGTTGACACGCATGGTCTCGACATCTTTGGTAAAGCCGAAGGTGCGGGCGCGGGCGATGTCGCGCGAATAGGAGTTGAGGCTCATGTCAAACTCCACCCGCTGGCCGGTCGAGTCCACCGCCGGGTGGTCGAATTCAATCTCGAAACTCAGGCGGTAGCCGTGGAACGGGTCAAGACGCGCCCACCGCCCGTTGTCGCCCTCGCCGGCACGCACCTCCACCGGCTGGGTCACGCGGATGAAGCGGCGCGGCGCGTTTTGGAACTCGATGCCCGCGCTTTGCAGCAGGAACACAAAGGACGCGGCCGAGCCGTCCAGGATCGGCACCTCTTCGGCCGTGATGTCCACGTACATGTTGTCCAGCCCCAAACCCGAACAGGCCGACATCAGGTGCTCGACCGTGGCCACCTTGGCGCCGCCGTTGGACACCGTGGTGGCCATGCGTGTGTCTGTCACCGCGCCGGCCGACATGGGGATGTCCACCGGCACCGGCAAATCCACCCGCCGGAAGACGATGCCCGTGTCCGGCGGCGCCGGGCGCAGCGTAAGCTCCACCCGCTGGCCGCTGTGCACCCCCACGCCAACGGCGCGGGTGAGGGATTTGAGGGTTCGTTGTTTCAGCACTTTCCTATTTTACTAAGCCGCCGCGCCGGGCCGCCCCAAGCAAGGCACGGCCCCCTCGGGGCTGAGCGCAGCGGCTCCAAGTCGGCCTGCGCCGACTTGGACTGCGCGAAGAGCTGTCGCCTCTGGCGACCAGCCTGTCCAGGAAGCCACACGCAGTGGGCGACCGTGGGGGCAACATCAATCTGCCTGTTTTCTGAGGAAAGCAGGGATTTCGTAATCGTCCATGCCGCCGCTGGACAAGGCATCGACCTTGGCCGCTGCCGAGGTGCGACCGCGCCACACCGCAGGCGTGCCCATACTGCCGTAATCCGGCTGCGCGGACATCATGGGCGACGCCGACACCTGGCCACTGGCGACGTTGTTCAGCGTGGGCACGTGAAAAGGCACATTGTCCGTGCCGGTGCGCAACACCTGCAACGGCGGCGCGGTGCGGCGCACGCCCTGGCGCGAAAGGCCAGTGGCCACCACGGTGACGCGGATGTCGTCGCCCAGCTCGTCGTCATAAGCGGTGCCGTAGATCACATGCGCATCGGCCGAGGCGTAGGCGCGGATGGTGTTCATGGCCAGCTTGGACTCGGTCAGCTTCAAGGAGCCCTTGCTGGCCGTGATCAGCACCAGCACGCCTTTGGCGCCCGACAGGTCAACCCCCTCCAGCAGCGGGCAAGCCACCGCCTGCTCGGCCGCAATGCGGGCGCGGTCCGGTCCGCCGGCCGTCGCTGTGCCCATCATGGCTTTGCCGGGCTCGCCCATGACGGTGCGCACGTCTTCAAAGTCGACGTTCATGTGGGCGGGTACGTTGATGATTTCGGCAATGCCACCCACCGCGTTTTTGAGCACGTCATTGGCGTGCTGGAAGGCTTCGTCCTGGGTGATGTCGTCGCCAAGCACGTCAAGCAGCTTTTCGTTGAGCACCACGATCAGCGAATCGACATTGGCCTCCAGCTCAGCCAGGCCGGTGTCGGCATTGGCCATGCGCCGGCCACCCTCGAACTCAAACGGCTTGGTCACGACACCCACGGTCAGGATGCCCATTTCGCGCGCGATCCGCGCAATGACCGGCGCCGCGCCAGTGCCGGTGCCACCTCCCATGCCAGCCGTAATGAAGAGCATGTGGGCCCCGTCGATGGCAGCGCGGATGTCTTCAATCGCCTGCTCGGCGGCATCACGCCCCTTGTCGGGCTTGCTGCCTGCGCCCAGGCCGGTCTTGCCAAGCTGGATGGTCTTGTGCGCCGCACTGCGGCTCAGCGCCTGCGAGTCGGTGTTGGCGCTGATGAATTCCACACCTTGCACGCCGCGCTCAATCATGTGTTCGACCGCGTTGCCCCCGCCCCCGCCGACACCGATCACCTTGATCTGGGTGCCCAGGTTGAACGCTTCCTCTTCAATCATTTCTATGCTCATGTGATTCTCCAAAAAATGCAGTTGCCTAAAATTGTTGCCTCGATTTAATTCTTGTCGCGATTCATGAAGGCGGGTCGGTGCACCGCCATCGCCAGTGCGGACTTCCGCGCGCCAACCACAAACAATTGCTTTGTCGAATTGGCCCGTCGCGCCGGGCCGCCCCAAGCAGGGCCGGCCCCCTCGGGGCTGAGCGCTGCGGCTCCAATCCTGCATGTGCAGGATTGGACAGCGCGAAGAGCCGTTGCCTCTGGCATCGGCACGTCCAGCGCAGTACACGAAGTGACAAGCGTGGGGGCGACATATCTTTAAAAATTCCCCACAAACCAGTCTTTGACCTGGCCAAATGCGGTCTTCATCGAACCATTTTTCTGCGCCACCTTGAAACCGCGCAGCCGCGCCAACCGGGCTTCTTCCAGCAGGCCCATGACCGTGGCCGCACGGGCCTGGGCCACCATGTCGGACAGGGCGCCGGTGTATTTGGGAATGCCCCGGCGCACCGGCTTGAGGAAGATGTCCTCACCCAGTTCCACCATGCCCGGCATGACGCAGCTTCCCCCAGTGAGCACAATGCCGCTGGACAGCAGCTCTTCATAACCCGAGCCGCGAATCACCTGCTGCACCAGCGAGAAAATTTCTTCAACACGCGGCTCGATCACACCGGCCAGCGCCTGCCGGCCCAGCATGCGCGGGCCGCGGTCGCCCAGGCCGGGCACCTCCACCTGGGTGTCCGGGTCGGCCAGCAACTGCTTGGCGCAGCCGTTCTCGACCTTGATGTCTTCGGCGTCCTTGGTGGGTGTGCGCAGTGCCATGGCGATGTCGCTGGTGATCAGGTCCCCGGCAATCGGGATCACGGCGGTGTGGCGGATCGCGCCGTTGGTGAAGATCGCCACATCCGAGGTGCCGGCGCCAATGTCAACCAGGGCCACACCGAGTTCACGCTCGTCTTCGGTCAGCACGGACAGGCTGCTGGCCAGCGGGTTGAGCATCAGCTGCTCGACCTCGAGCCCGCAGCGGCGCACACATTTGATGATGTTTTCGGCGGCACTTTGGGCGCCGGTCACGATATGCACCTTGGCTTCGAGCCGGATGCCGCTCATGCCGATGGGCTCCTTCACGTCCTGCCCGTCGATCACAAATTCCTGGGGCTCGACCAGCAGCAGGCGCTGGTCGGTCGAGATGTTGATGGCCTTGGCGGTTTCAACCACTCGGGCCACATCGGCCTGGGTCACTTCGCGGTCTTTCACGGCCACCATGCCGCTGGAATTGATGCCACGGATGTGGCTGCCAGTGATGCCGGTGTAAACGCGCTGGATTTTGCAGTCGGCCATCAACTCGGCTTCTTTGAGCGCCTGCTGGATGCTCTGCACTGTGGCGTCGATGTTGACCACGACGCCGCGTTTGAGCCCGTTGCTTGGCGCAATGCCCAGGCCCGCGAGCTTGAGTTCGCCGCCGGGCATGACTTCGGCCACAACCACCATCACCTTGGCGGTGCCGATGTCCAGGCCGACGACCAGATCTTTGTATTCTTTTGCCATGTTGGATCCTGATTTATCTGCTGCTCTGATTCATGTCACTTCGCCTTCGCCAATGGCACAGTCGTGGTCACCCCGCGCAGGCGGATGGCATAACCGTCGTCGTGGCGCAGGTCGGCGGATTCCAGCGCCTCGGGTTTGCGCCCGTGTTTGGCCGTGACCTGGGTCAGGGTCTTGAGGAACACCGTGGCGCGCGCCGCCACCTCGTCCACCGTGCCGCGCCCGAGTTGCAGGGTCGCACCCGTATCCAGCCGGGCTACCCAACTGCCGCGCCCGGTCAACCCCAGCTCATCCACTACAAAATCCATGTCGGCAAAAAGCCGCTGCAGGGCCTGGTGCGCCAGCAACACCTGGACCGCCTGGCCATCCGGGCCGTTGAGGCGGGGCAGCGAGTCCTGCTCGATCTCGTCCACATTCGCCTCAAACACTTCGCCAAAATTGTTCAGCAGGCGCGATTCACCCTCGGGCCCCCAATAAGCCACGGCCTGGTGCTCCTGCAAGACAACCTTGAGGCGGTTCGGGAATTCGCGCTTGACAACGGCGCGGCGCACCCAGGGGACGGCCTCAAAGGTCTGGCGCGCCCGCGCCAGGTCCATCGTGAAAAAGCTGCCGCCCAGCCGGGGCGCCACATTGGCCCGCAGGGTCAGCGCGTTGTTGTGGCTGGTGTCGCCCGTCACGACGATTTTGCCGATGGCGAACAGCGGCGTCCGCAAGCCCCAGGCGACGAGCGCGCCAACCACCAGGCAGACAAAAATGACCGCCAGCGCTTGGGCCACGCCCGTCATCAGCCTGACATCCAGCGGGGCGATCAGGGCCTCCTGGTTCATGGCTTGGGCCCGGCTTTTCCGCTCGATGCGCCGCTGCCGCGTGCGGGCCAATCAAGCGCTGCCAGTTGCAATATCTGGACACACAGATCGGGGTAACTGATGCCGGCGGCCTTGGCTGACATGGGCACGAGCGAGTGCGAGGTCATGCCGGGGGAGGTGTTCATCTCCAGCAAAAAGGGCTTGCGGTCGCTGGCGCGGACCATCAAGTCGGCCCGCGCCCAGCCACGGCAACCCAGGCTGCGGTAGGCAGCCAGCACGATGCGCGATATCTCGTGCTCCTCCTCCCCGGCCAAGCCGCTGGGGCACTGGTACTTCACCACGTCGGTGAAATATTTGTTCTGGTAGTCATAGGCGCCTTCCGGGGCTTTGATGCGCACCACCGGAAGGGCGCGTGCGTCGGCGCCGCTGCCAATCACCGGGCAGGTCACTTCCTCGCCGTCGATGAATTCCTCGCACAACACATCGGGGTCGTAACGCGCGGACAGGGCCACGGCGTCCTGCATTTGCGAATATCCCATGACTTTGCTCACGCCAATGGAAGAGCCCTCGCGCGGCGGCTTCACGATCAGGGGCAAGCCCAGTTCGTCGGGCACCCGGACGAGCTGTTCGCGCGCCTGTTGCCCGGCGCCCAGCACGACATAACGCGGCGTCGGCAGGCCCACGGCCGTCCAGACGCGTTTGGTCATGACCTTGTCCATGGCGATACTGGAGGCCATGACGCCGGAACCGGTGTAGGGAATGCCCAAAAGCTCCAGCGCGCCTTGCACCGCCCCGTCTTCGCCCAGGCGCCCATGCAGGGCGATGAAGCAGCGCTCGAACCCGTCACGCGAGAGATCGTCCATGGCACGCTCGGCCGGATCAAAGGCATGGGCGTCCACACCCGCGGAACGCAGGGCCTGCAAGACGCAGCTGCCTGACATCAGCGAAATCTCGCGCTCGGCCGAGCTGCCGCCCATCAGCACCGCTGTTTTGCCGAAATTGGAAGAAATATGGCTCATTGCCCTTGTCCCATATCACTAGTTAGCTCTATATTTTGTAGCAATTGAACCAGTTTGACTGGCACCGAACCAATGGAGCCGGCCCCCATGCACAAGACGACGTCACCATCCTGGGCATTGTTGGCAATGGCCCCGGGCATGGCGGCGATGTCGTCCACAAACACGGGCTCGACCTTGCCCGCGACGCGCAGCGCGCGAGCCAGGGCGCGGCCGTCGGCGGCGACGATGGGGGATTCGCCAGCTGCATAAACCTCGCTGAGCAGCACCACGTCCGCAGCGCCGATGACTTTGACAAAATCTTCAAAACAATCCCGCGTGCGGGTGTAGCGGTGCGGCTGGAACGCCAGCACCAGGCGGCGCCCCGGAAAGGCGCCGCGCGCGGCCGCCAGCGTGGCTGCCATCTCGACCGGATGGTGGCCGTAGTCGTCGATCACGCGGAACAGGCCGCCCAATGGCGCTGGCAGGTCGCCATAACTCTGGAAGCGCCGGCCCACGCCCTTGAACCCGGCCAGGCCTTTGACCACGGCGGCGTCCGGCACGTTGAGCTCCACCGCAACGGCAATCGCCGCCAGCGCGTTGAGCACGTTGTGGCGTCCCGGCAGGTTGAGTGCCACGGCCAGGTCGGGCAGGGTGACGCCGTTGCGCCGCTGCACGGTGAAATGCATCTGGTCGCCCAGCGCCTGCACATTGATGGCCCGGACCTGGGCGCCCTCTTCAAAACCATAGGTGGTGACGGGGCAGGTCACCAGGGGCACGATGTCGCGCACGGCGGCGTCATCTGTGCACAGGATGGCCGTGCCGTAAAACGGCATGCGGTGCAGGAAGTCCACAAATGCGCCTTTGAGCCGCTCGAAATCATGGCCATAGGTTTCCATGTGGTCGGCGTCGATATTGGTCACCACCGCCATCACCGGCAGCAGGTGCAGGAACGAGGCGTCGGATTCGTCGGCCTCGACGACGATGTAATCGCCCTTGCCCAAACGCGCATTGGCCCCGGCGCTGTTCAGGCGCCCGCCGATGACAAAAGTCGGGTCCAGCCCGGCCTCCACCAGCACGCTGGCCACCAGGCTGGTGGTTGTCGTTTTGCCGTGGGTGCCGGCGATGGCGATGCCTTGCTTCAGGCGCATCAGCTCGGCCAGCATCAGGGCGCGCGGCACGATGGGGATGTGGTGCTCACGCGCGGCGATCACCTCGGGGTTGTCGACCTTCACGGCGGTCGAGGTCACCACGGCGTCCGCCCCGGCCACGTTTGCGGCCGCGTGGCCAACAAAAGTTTTAATCCCAAGGTTGGCCAGGCGTTTGAGCGTCGCGCTCTCAACCTGGTCCGAGCCCGTGACGGTGTAATCCAGGGTGTGCAGCACCTCGGCGATGGCCGACATGCCGGAGCCGCCGATGCCAACGAAATGGATGTTTTTGACGGCGTGTTTCATGGTGTTTTGCGCTTTGCGGACAGCGATTCGCAGGCCGCCACGATCCGCTGTGTGGCGCCGAGCTTGGCCATTTTTCTGGCGGCGACGGCGGCGGCCAACAAGGTTGGACGATCCGCCTTTTGCAACATGCGGGCCAGGCGGTCCGCAGTCAAATCCTGCTGCGCCACCACCCAGCCGCCGCCCTGGTCGACCAGAAATCTGGCGTTGCCGGTCTGGTGGTCGTCCACCGCCGAAGGAAAGGGGACAAACACTGCGGCAACGCCGACTGCGGCGACCTCGGTCACCGTGCTGGCGCCAGCGCGGCAGATCACCAGATCCGCCTCGGCCATGGCGCAGGCAGCGTCGTCGATGAAGGGCGTGAGTTCGGCCTGCACATCGGCGGATTTGTAGTTGGCGCGCAGTTCATCAATCTGGCTTTGCCCGCTTTGATGCATCACCAGAGGCCGGGTCTGGGCCGGCAGCATCGCCAGGGCTTTGGGCACGACATCGTTCAGGGCCTTCGCGCCCAGACTGCCGCCGAGCACGAGCAATCGCAGCGGGCCAGTGCGGCCGGCGTAGCGCCTGGCCGGTTCAGGCTTGTCCAGAAACGGCTGGCGCAGCGGGTTGCCAGCCCATCTGGCTTCTTGCATGACATCGGGAAACGCCGTGTAGACCCTGTCGGCAAACCTGGCGAGCAACTTGTTGGCCATGCCGGCCACCGAGTTTTGTTCGTGCAGGATCAGCGGCTTGCGCAGCAGGATGCTCATCAAGCCGGGCGGCACGGTGATGTAGCCGCCCAGGCCCACCACCACGTCGGGCTTGACGCGGCGCAATACACCCAGGCTTTGCCAGCAGGCACGCAGCAGGCGCAACGGCGACAGCAGGCGTGTGACGAGGCCTTTGCCGCGCACACCGGAAAAATTGACCACTTCGAAGGGAAAGCCGCGCGCCGGCACCAACTGGCTTTCCATGCTGGGGCTGCCTGGCGTTCCGGGCGCGCCCAGCCAATGCACGCGCCAGCCGGCCTCACTCAGGGCCTGCGCCAACGCCAGTCCGGGGAAAATGTGGCCGCCAGTTCCGCCCGCCATCACCAGGGCGGTCCTTTGTGCGCTCAAGCTTGCCGCATTGTGTGTGCCGCCGCCCTGCGTCAGGGGGCCCGCGCCTTGCTGCGGGCGGCCCTGCGCGACGGCGTTCATACGCGCCCCCCGTGCATGAGGGTGCGGTTTTCATTGTCAACGCGCAACACGACCGCGATGGCGATCAGGTTGATCAGAATCGCAGAGCCGCCAAAACTCATCAAGGGCAAGGTCAGGCCCTTGGTGGGCAAAGCGCCCAGGTTCACGCCCATGTTGATGAAGGCCTGGAAGCCCATCCAGATGCCCACGCCCTGCGCCACCAGGCCGGCGAACACGCGGTCCAGCGCGATCGCCTGGCGACCGATGTGCATCATGCGCCGCGTCATCCAGAAAAACAGGCCGATGACGCACACCACGCCGATCAGGCCGAACTCCTCGCCGATCACGGCCAGCAGAAAATCGGTGTGCGCTTCCGGCAGCCAATGCAGTTTTTCGACGCTGCCGCCCAGGCCGACGCCGAAAATTTCGCCCCGGCCGATGGCAATCAGGGAGTGGGTCAACTGGTAGCCCTTGCCCAACGCGTGTTCCTCAGTCCATGGGTTGAGGTAGGCAAAAATGCGTTCGCGGCGGAACTCGGAAAACGCGATCATCATGCTGAACGCCACCACCAAAATGGCGGCAATCAGGAAGAACATGCGGGCGTTGACGCCGCCCAGAAACAGGATGCCCATGGCGATCACGGCGATCACCATGAACGCGCCCATGTCAGGCTCGGCCAGCAACAGCAGGCCGACGACCGCCACGGCGGCGCCCATGGGCATGACGGCGCGGAAGAACTTCTCCTTGACTTCCATCTTGCGCACCATGTAGTCGGCGGCGTACAGCAACACGGCAAACTTGGCCAGCTCGGAGGGCTGGAAGCCGGTGATACCCATGGGGATCCAGCGCTTCGCGCCGTTGACGCCTTTGCCGACGTGGGGGATCAAGACAAGGATCAACAACAACAGCGAGGCCACAAACAACCAGGGCGCGATTTTCTCCCAGGTCGCCATCGGCGTCTGGTAGGCGATCAGCGCGAAGATGAAGGCGACCACGATGGAGAGGAAGTGGCGGATCAAAAAATGGCCGGAGGTATAGCGGGCGAATTTGGGGTTGTCCGGCATGGCGATCGAGGCCGAATAGACCATCACCAGCCCCCATGCCAGCAGCGCCACGGTGGCCCAGACCAGGGCCTGGTCAAAGGTGGCAAGGCGCCCGGGCGCGCTGCCGACGCCGCCAATTGGGAAACCTTCGTGCTGCGCACTGCGGTGCGAGCTTGCTTGGGAGCGGCCCGGCGCGGCGCTCATGCCCTGGGTCATCGCGCTCACTGGCTAACCTCCAGCGATACACCTGCGGCATCCGCCAGGGCCGAAACGGCGTCGCGGAACACCGTGGCGCGGTGCAGGTAGTTGTCAAACATGTCCAGGCTGGCGCAGGCGGGGGACATCAGCACGGCGTCGCCCGGACGGGCTTGGCGGTTGGCCTCTTCGACGGCCAGCGGCATGTCTGGCGCGTCAAGCAAGGGCACACTGGTGGACGCCAACGCGGCCCGGATCAGAGGCGCGTCGCGCCCGATCAGCACGGCCGCCCTGGCGAAGCGGGCCAGCGGCGCGGCCAGCGGCGCAAAGTCCTGGCCCTTGCCGTCGCCGCCGAGGATGACCACGAGCCTCCTGTCCGCGCCAAGGCCATTGAGCGCCGCCACCGTGGCGCCGACGTTTGTGCCCTTGCTGTCGTCAAAAAACTCGACACCATTGACAATGCCAACCGGCTCGACACGGTGCGGTTCGCCACGGTATTCGCGCAGGCCAAACAGGATCGGCGCAAGATTGCAACCGGCAGCCGAGGCCAGAGCCAGCGCGGCCAGGGCGTTGACCGCGTTGTGCCGGCCCCGGATGCGCAGGGCGTCGGCGGGCATGAGGCGCTGGATGAAGAGATCCTCGGCGGCTTCGCCGCGCTTGCGCCGCGTGCCGTCGGCGTCCTGCGCGCGCACCAGCCAGACCATGCCATTGACCTCCTCGATGCCGAAGTCGCCGGGCCGCCCGGGCATGCCTGCGCCAAAAGTGACAAATTCGCGTTGCACCCGGTCTTTTACCCGGCCTTGCGTTGACATGGGCGGCAACATGGCCATGACCAAGGGGTCATCACGGTTGAGCAACATCAGGCCGTTCTTGCCGAACACCCTGGACTTGGCTTGCGCGTAGGCTTGCAGCGAACCATGCCAGTCCAGATGGTCTTGTGTGATGTTGAGCACGGTCGCGGCCATCGGCTCGAAATTCTCCACGCCGTCGAGCTGAAAACTCGACAGCTCTATCACCCACACGTCCGGCAAGGCATCGGCATCCAGGCGGCCGGTGAGTGTGTCGAGCAGTGTCGGGCCGATGTTGCCCGCCACGGCGACCGATTTGCCGGCCCGCTCCACCAACTGCCCGGTAAGCGAAGTCACCGTGGTTTTGCCATTGGTGCCAGTGATGGCCAGCACAGCCGGGTTGTAGCCCCGAGCCGCCTTCAACCCGGCCAAAGCCTCTGAAAACAGGTCTAATTCTCCTTTTATCCTTGTGGAATATGAATAGTTAGCTTCTATTATTGTAGCAACTGAAGCTGGCGCCAGCCCCGGACTTTTGAACACGGACGTGATGGCGCGGCCATTCAGCAAAGACGCGTCGAGCGCCGCGCAGACAAAAACGGCCTGCGGAATTTCCCGGCGCAGGCTTGCCAGTTCGGGCGGTGTTTCGCGCGTGTCGGCCACGGTGACCTGCGCGCCCGCGCGCGCGCACCAGCGCGCCATCGCCAGGCCGGAAGCGCCCAGGCCCAGGATGAGAACGTGTTGGTCTTTCAGCCCCTGCATCGTCTATCTCAACTTCAGGGTTGACAGGCCCACCAGGCACAACAGCATGGTGATGATCCAGAAACGCACGACGACCTGGGTTTCTTTCCAGCCGCTTTTTTCAAAATGGTGGTGCAGGGGCGCCATCTTCAAGATCCGACGGCCTTGGCCGTATTTCTTCTTGGTGTATTTGAACCAGGCGACTTGCAGCATGACCGACAGGGCCTCCACCACAAAGATGCCGCCCATGATGGCCAACACGATCTCCTGGCGCACGATGACGGCGATGGTGCCCAAAGCGCCGCCCAAGGCCAGCGCGCCCACATCGCCCATGAACACCTGGGCCGGATGGGTGTTGAACCACAAAAACGCCAGCCCCGCCCCGGCCATGGCCGAGCAAAAAATGAGCAACTCGCCCGAGCCGGGGATGTGGGGGAAAAACAGGTATTTGGAATACACCGAGCTGCCCGTCACATAGGCGAACACGCCCAGGGCTGAGCCGACCATCACCACCGGCATGATGGCCAGGCCGTCCAGGCCGTCGGTCAGGTTGACGGCATTGCTGGCGCCCACGATCACCAGGTAGGTGAGAACCACAAAACCCAGCACGCCCAGCGGGTAACTGACTTCCTTGAAGAAGGGCAGCAGCAGACCGGCCTTGGGCGGCAGATTCAAGTCAAACCCCGACTGCACCCATTTGAAGAACAGCTCCAGCACGCGCAGATTCGAGTTCTCGGAAATGCTGAACACCAGGTAGAGTGCCGCGACCAGGCCGATCACAGACTGCCAAAAATACTTTTCGCGCGAACGCATGCCTTCGGGGTCTTTGTTTACCACTTTGCGCCAATCGTCGGCCCAGCCAATGGCGCCAAAACCCAGGGTGACGAGCAGCACAATCCAGACAAAGCGGTTGGTCAGATCAAACCACAACAAGGTGGAAATCGCGATGCACAGCAAAATGAGCACGCCGCCCATGGTCGGCGTGCCGCTCTTGCTCATATGGCTTTCCATGCCGTAGCCGCGCACCGGCTGGCCGATCTTGAGGCTGGTCAGGCGCCGGATCACCCACGGCCCGGCAGCCAGTCCGATCAGCAGGGACGTCATCGCGGCCATGACGGCTCGAAAGGTCAGGTACTGAAACACCCTGAAAAAGCCGAATTCAGGCGACAGGGTCTGCAGCCACTGGGCGAGGCTCAAGAGCATGGCGCCTCCGGTTGATTTTCAGCCTGCGCGCTGATGGCCTCCACCACCCGCTCCATCTTCATGAAACGCGAGCCCTTGACCAGGATGCTGGCCGTGGTCGGCAAAACCGCCAGCACCGCCGCCTGCATGCCCGCCATGTCCGGCATGTGCCTGCCCGCGCCAAATCGCGCGCTGGCGGCGGCTGACAAGTCCCCGAGCGTCAGCAAGGTCTCAATGCCCAATTGCCTCGCGTAAGCGCCCGCTTCCGAGTGGAATTGAAGGCCCTGTTCGCCGACCTCGCCCATGTCGCCCAAGACCAGCACCCGCGGCCCCGGCAGGCTGGCCAGAACCTCGATTGCGGCGCGCACCGAATCCGGATTTGCGTTGTAAGTGTCATCCACCAGGGTGTAGGCGTGTCCGTTGATGGCGCCCGTCGTCGCGCGCGAACGGCCCTTGACAGGCACAAACGCCGCCAAGCCCTGGGCAATTTGCGCCAGCGGCACGCCCGCCGCGAGTGTGCACGCCACGGCGGCCAGGGCATTCTTGACGTTGTGCAGACCGGCCACGCCCAGCTCAAATGCCAGGGCGCCAGCGGGCGTGCTGGCATGGATCCGCCATGCCCCGCCGGCCCAAACCGGCTGGGCGCACTGGATGTCTGCTGGCGCGCCTGGCGCCTGGCCCGGCGCAATGCCAAAAGTCAACTGCGCTCTGGATCCCGCCAAGGCTTGCCACAAGGGCGTATGGCTGTCCTGCACCGGGAAGACGGCGACGCCATGGGCGGGCAATGATGCGATCACGGAGCCGTTCTCCCGCGCGACGGCTTCGACTGTCGCCATGAATTCCAGATGCTCGCGTTGGGCGTTGTTGACCAGGGCCACCGTGGGTTTGGCGATGGCCGCGAGTTGGGCGATTTCGCCGGGATGGTTCATGCCCAGTTCGATGACGGCGATTTCATGCGCCGCGCGCAGCCGCAGCAGGGTCAGCGGCACACCAATGTCATTGTTGAAATTGCCTTGCGTCGCCAGCATCGCATCGGGGCGCCAGGCACGCAGGATCGCGGCGATCATCTGCGTCACAGTCGTTTTGCCGTTGCTGCCCGTCACCGCGATCAAAGGCAGTTTGAATGCCGCGCGCCAGCTGGCCGCCAACAAGCCCAGGGCTTGTTTGGTGTCAACCGTCACGAGGCCCGGCAGGCCGGCTTTGGCGAGCAGCGCCTGTGAATGGCAGATGGCCGCGACCGCGCCTTTGGCTTTGGCCTCGGCCAAAAATTCATTGGCGTCGTATCGCTCGCCCTTGAGCGCCACAAACAAATCGCCCGGCTCGACGCTGCGGGTGTCGGTGTGGACCCGATTGAACACGGTCTGGCGGTCGCCGCAAAGCGCCGCGCCAGGCAGGTGTTGCAGCGCCTGCTGGAGGCTCATCATGCCGCTCATGCGCCGACCCCCTGGGCCTGCTGTTTTGCCGGCCAGCCGCGCAGGCCGAGCGCTGCTTGGGCCCGGTCGGAAAAGGCGTGCTGCGTGCCTGCGATGTCCTGGTAGGTTTCATGGCCCTTGCCGGCGATCAACACCACGTCATCGGCTGCCGCGCGGCGCAGCACATCCGAGATCGCCAAAGCGCGGTCAAGCAGGACCAGCACCGAGCTGTGGCCGACCAGGCCCGGCATGATCTGATCGGCAATGGCCTGGGGCTTTTCATTGCGCGGGTTGTCATTGGTTACGACGATGTGATCGGCGTTTCGGGCAGCCATGGCGCCCATCAGCGGGCGCTTGCCAGCATCCCGGTCGCCGCCGCAACCAAAGACGCACCACAACTTGCCGCCGCGTTGCTGCGCAAGCGGCCGCAGCGCCTGCAAGACTTTGTCCAGGGCGTCGGGCGTGTGGGCGTAGTCCACCACCACCATGGGCGCAGCCTGGCCGCCCTGGCATTCCATGCGTCCTGGCACCGGCTGCAGTTTTTTGGCGGATTCGACACACACCGCCAACGGCAGGCCCAAGGCACGCATGGCAGCGATGACACACAACAGGTTGGACACGTTGTACTGGCCGATCAAGCGGGTAGCCAAGGCATGGCTTTCCACTGTCCCGTCGTTTGTCTCCCGCACGTCAAAGACCAAACCGCCTGCGCCATAACGGATGTTGTCAGCGCGAAGGCGCGCCGGTTCGGCACATGAAACCGTCCACACATCCAAGCCTGATTTTTGCGCATCGGCGCGCAAGGACGCCGCCAGTTCGCGGCCCTTGGCATCGTCCAGGTTGAGCACGGCGGCGCGCAGGCCGGGCCACTGGAAAAGCGCGGCCTTGGCCTGCCAATAGGTCTGCATGGAACCGTGGTAATCCAGATGGTCCTGCGTGAAGTTGGTGAACACTGCGGTGTGGATGCGCGTGCCATCCAGCCGATGCTCTTCAATGCCGATGGACGAAGCCTCCAGGGCGCAGGCCAGCACGCCCTCGGTCACGAAGTCGCGCAAACTGCGTTGCAGCAAGATGGGGTCGGGCGTGGTCAGCCCATTGGGAACGGGCTCAATGGCCGCCGGCCCCTGCGACATCAGCCTGTGCGGCGACGCGATGCCCAAAGTGCCAACCAGCCCACATGGAACGGGCGTAGAGAGCTCCACATTTGATAGCGCATGGGCCAGCCACCAGGCTGTGGTGGTCTTGCCGTTTGTGCCGGTGATGGCGATCACGTCCAGATGCTGCGAGGGCTGGCCAAAATAGGCCGCCGCGATAGGGCCGCACGCCGCCTTCAAGCCGCTGCAGGCGCCAATGCGGTCGCCGCTGAATTCAAAGCGCTCCACATCCAGGCGCTCCACCAGGCAGGCGCTGGCGCCTTGCTTGATGGCCGCCGGAACGTATTGGCGCCCGTCGGTTGCGGCGCCCGGCCAGGCGATGAATCCGTCGCCCGCGCGCACCTGGCGGCTGTCGGTCTGCAGCGTACCGGTGACACGGCCTTGAAGCCATTGCGCGGCCTGGACGGGCGTGTGAAGTTCCAGCATCAGAAGCTCTCCTCCACAGCCGCCACGATTTGCGGCTTGACCGCCATGTCCGGCTGCACGGCCATCATGCGCAAGGTCTGCTGCACCACTTCGCTGAACACGGGCGCTGCCACGGCGCCGCCGTAATATTGCCCGGCGCTCGGTTCATCGATCATGACGGCCACGATGATCCGCGGTTTCTCGATGGGCGCCATGCCGACAAACCAGCCGCGGTATTTGCGGTTGCCCGCGCTGCCGTAACTCTTGCCGATTTGTTTGTAGGCGGTGCCGGACTTGCCGCCGACGGAATAACCGATGGTCTGCGCCTTCTGACCCGTGCCACCGGGCCCTGCCGCCATTTGCAGCATCTTGCGCACCTGGTTGGCCGTTTTTTCCGACAGGACTTGGGTGCCCACGGCCGGCTCGCTGTTTTTGAGCATGGTGACCGGGATGATCTGGCCATCGTGCGAAAACACGGTGTAGGAACGCGCCATCTGGAACAGCGAGGCGGACAGGCCGTAGCCATACGACATGGTCGCCTGCTCGATGGGCCGCCAGGTCTTGTAAGGCCGCAGGCGGCCCGACACCGCGCCCGGGAAACTGATCTGCGGCTTTTGTCCAAAACCGGCCTGCGAGAACAGCTCCCACATTTCACGCCGGTCCATCTGCATGGCGATTTTGGCGGTGCCGATGTTGCTGGACTTCTGGATCACGCCTTCCACCGTCAACACGCCATTGGGATGCGAGTCTGAAATGGTCGAGCCAGTGATGGTGAACTTGCCCGAGCCCGTGTCGATCAAGGTCTGCGGCGTGACGCGGCCGGTTTCCAGCCCGAGCCCGACCGTGAACGGTTTCATCACCGAGCCGGGCTCAAACGTGTCGGTCAGGGCGCGGTTGCGCAATTGTTCTCCGCTCAGGTTGCGCCGTTTGTCGGGTGTGTAGCTGGGGTAGTTGGCCAGTGCCAACACTTCGCCCGTGATCGCATCGAGCACCACCACGCTGCCTGCCTTGGCCTTGTTGACCGTGACGGCGTCACGCAGCTTCTGGTAGGCAAAAAACTGGACCTTGCTGTCGATGCTGAGCTGCAAATCCTGCCCGTCGGCGGGCGGAATGGTCTCCCCCAAGGCCTCGACCACGTCGCCGATGCGGTTTTTTATCACGCGGCGCGAACCGGCGCGGCCACCCAGTTCCTTGTTGAATGACAGCTCGACGCCCTCCTGCCCGTTGTCTTCCACATTGGTGAAGCCGACCACGTGGGCGGCGGCTTCGCCCTCCGGGTATTGGCGTTTGTACTCTTTGCGCTGATAGATGCCTTTGAGGCCCATTGCCGCAATCTGCCTGGCGACGGAATCGTCGACCTGGCGCTTGAGCCAGACGAATGTCTTGTCGTCGTCCGAGAGCTTTTTGTTCAGGTCGGCCAGCGGCATTTCCAGCAGGCGCGCCAATTGCGCCATCTGGCTTTTGTCCAGCACCACGTCCTCGGGGATGGCCCAGATGCTGGGCGCAGGCACGCTGGACGCCAAGATCAGGCCATTGCGATCCAGGATGCGGCCACGGTTGGCCGGCAGCTCCAGTGTCCGCGCGAAACGCACTTCGCCCTGCTTTTGGTAAAACGCGTTGGAGACGACCTGGATGTAGGCGGCGCGCCCGGCCAAACCGACAAACCCGACCGCGATCGCGGCCACAATGAACTTGCTGCGCCAGACCGGCGTGCGGCTGGCCAGCAGGGGGCTGGAGGTGTAGGCAACGCTGCGGCTCATGGTTTGCGCCCCGATGCATCCCGCGCCGCCCGCGCCGCCGTGCCGTCGCCAGGCGCTGGCAGCGCCTTTGTCGCGGCCGAATAACTCACGTATTCCGTGATGGCCGGCGAGGCCGTGCGCATCTGCAACTGCTCCTTGGCCAGCCGCTCCACCCGCAAAGGCGTGGCCTGGGCCCTTTTTTCAACCTGCAGGCGCTCGGTGTCCGCTTCGAGCTTGTGGAACTCGGTTTTGGCCTTGTCAAGCAGCGTGAAAAGCTGGCGCGACTCGTACTGCACGCTGACCAGGTACAGGGCGCTGGCCAGCACGGCCAGCAGCAACACAAGGTTCAAGCGCGTCATGTCGGCATCCTCTGCGCCACACGCATGACAGCGCTGCGCGAACGCGGGTTGCCTTTGACCTCGGCCGCAGAGGGCTTGACGCGCGCCACGGCCTTGAGCCTCATCAGCCTGGGCGCGGCAAACGGGGCGCGGCGGTCATACACCTCGCGCGAATGTTGCGCGATGAACTGCTTGACGATGCGGTCTTCCAGCGAGTGGAAACTGATCACGACGAGTCGGCCTCCAGGTTGCAGCACATCGAGACTGGCCTTTAACGCCTGTTGCAGCTCTTCAAGCTCGGCGTTGATGAAAATCCGAAGAGCCTGAAATGTGCGCGTTGCAGGGTTCTGGCCCGACTCGCGGGTTTTGACCGTGTCAGCCACGAGCTGGGCCAGCTCGGTGGTGGTTGAAATTGGGCCCCCTGCCTGTCGGCGAGCAACAATCGCCTTTGCAATGGCCCCAGCAAACCGTTCTTCGCCATAGTCACGTATCACCTCCGCGATTTTTTCGCTTTGCGCCACTGCCAGCCACTGCGCCACGCTGATGCCCCGCGTGGTGTCCATGCGCATGTCCAAAGGCCCCTCGAACCTGAAACTGAAACCCCGCCCGGGCGTGTCGATCTGCGGCGAGCTGATGCCCAGGTCCATCAAGATGCCGCTCACGCTGCCTGCATCCAAAGCACCAAGCTGGTTGAAACCCTCGTGCCGGATCGAGAAACGCGGATCCGTGATCTGCGCCGCTGCGGCCACTGCGTCCGGGTCTTTGTCGAAGGCAATCAGCCGCCCTTGCGGCGCCAGTTTTGAGAGGATCAGTTGTGAATGGCCGCCGCGCCCAAACGTGGCGTCCACAAATGTGCCCGCTACGCCGCTGCGGGAGGCCTTGTGAAGAGCATCCGGGTTGTTGAGGAGCGATTCGACTGCTTCGTTCAACAAGACGGTGGTATGTTGCCATGGGGTGTCCACCGGAGTCTCTTAGAAGGAAAAGTCTTTGAAGACATCGGGCATCTCGCCCTGCATGGCCTGCGCCTCTTTGGCGTCGTAGGTGCTTTTGTCCCACAATTCAAAGTGGTTGCCCATTCCCAGCAGCATGGTGTCCCTGGCAATGCCCGCCGCCGCGCGCAGTTCGGGCGACACCAAGACGCGGCCGGTCGCGTCCAGGTCAACGTCCATGGCGTTGCCCAAAAAGATGCGCTTCCACCATTGCGCTTCCATTGGCAATGCGGCGATGCGTTCACGGAATTTTTCCCATTCGGGGCGCGGGAAAATCATCAGGCAACCGTGCGGGTGTTTGGTCATGGTGAGTTGACCCTGCGCAGTCGCGCTCAACACGTCACGATGCCGGGTCGGCACCGAAAGCCGACCCTTGCCATCCAGACTCAATGACGAAGCCCCTTGAAACACGTGCACAAACCCTCTTTTGAGCCAAAATCACAAAAATACCAGTGCAACAGCAATTTTTACCACTTAAATGCACTTTTTTGCACTGTATCAGCAAATGAGCATCCCGCAAGAGGACTTGCGCTAATTTTTTTCAATGAAATCAAGGACTTAGAACTTATTTTGCGGGTCGATTTGCAGCAAAAAACGTTCTAAATTAAGCACTTAGCGCGAATTGTGAATGTGATGCTTGAATGACAAACTAAAGCATCGAAAATTCATTAAAGGATGTAACGGGACAAATCTTCGTTCCGGCTCAACTCGCCCAGACGCGCATCCACATAAGCCGCATCGACCGCAATGGTTTTCCCGCCCAGGTTGGCGGCGTTGAAACTCACCTCGTCCAGCAGGCGCTCCATCACGGTGGACAAACGCCGCGCGCCTATGTTCTCCGTGCGCTCGTTCACATCAAACGCGATGTGGGCCAGGCGGGTGATGCCCTCGGATGAAAACTCCACGGTGACATTCTCGGTGGCCAACAGCGCCTGGTACTGCTTGACCAAGGATGCATGGGTTTGTGTCAGGATCGCTTCAAAATCCTGCACCGACAACGACTGCAATTCAACCCGGATCGGAAAACGCCCTTGCAACTCGGGGATCAGGTCACTAGGTTTGCTGAGGTGGAATGCGCCCGAGGCGATGAACAAAATGTGGTCGGTTTTGACCATGCCGTACTTGGTCGACACCGTCGTGCCCTCGACCAGGGGCAGCAGATCGCGCTGCACACCCTGGCGCGACACCTCGGCGCCGCTGCCTTCACTGCGCGAGGTGACCTTGTCGATCTCATCAATGAAGACGATGCCGTTTTGCTCGAGCATGTAGATCGCCTGGGTCTTGATCTCTTCCTCATTGACCAGTTTGGCGGCCTCTTCATCGGCCGCCAGCTTCATGGCTTCGCTGATTTTGAGTTTGCGGGTCTGGCGCTTTTGCTGGCCCATCTGGCCGAACATGCCGCGCAACTGCTCGGTCATTTCTTCCATGCCGGCCGGACCCATGATTTCAAGCTGCGGGGCGGACTGGGCCACGTCCATCTCGATCTCGCGGTCGTTCAACTGGCCTTCGCGCAGCTTTTTGCGAAACGTCTGGCGCGCCGCGCCCTCGGGGGTTTCCTCGTTGGGAAAGGCCGATGTGTCAACCCGGGGCCGGGGCACCAGGATGTCGAGAATGCGCTCTTCAGCGGCGTCCTGGGCGCGCTCGCGCACTTTCTTCATCTCGGCCACGCGGGTCTGTTTGACGGCCACATCGGCCAAGTCGCGGATGATGGCGTCCACGTCTTTGCCGACATAACCGACTTCGGTGAATTTGGTGGCTTCGACTTTGATGAAGGGCGCATCGGCCAGGCGGGCCAAGCGCCTTGCAATTTCGGTTTTGCCGACACCCGTGGGGCCGATCATCAAGATATTTTTAGGCGTGATTTCAGAGCGCAAACCCGGCTCGACCTGTTGCCTGCGCCAGCGGTTTCGCAGGGCGATGGCCACGGCGCGTTTGGCCTGGTTCTGTCCAACGATGTGTTTGTCGAGTTCAGCGACGATTTCCTGCGGTGTCATAAGGTGTTCAGTCCAGCGTTTCAATCGTGTGGTTCATGTTGGTGTAGATGCACAACTCGCCGGCGATTTCCAGTGATTTCTTGACGATCTCCTGCGCTGTCAAGTCGGTGTGCTCCAGCAGGGCGATCGCCGCTGCCTGGGCAAATGCGCCGCCCGAGCCGATCGTCACAATGCCTTTTTCGGGCTCCAGCACGTCCCCATTGCCGGTAATGATGAGCGACGCCTCATGGTCGGCCACGGCCAGCATGGCTTCCAGGCGGCGCAAAACGCGGTCGGTGCGCCAGTCCTTGGTGAGCTCGATGGCGGCCCGCACCAAATGGCCCTGGTGTTTTTCAAGTTTGGCTTCAAAACGCTCGAACAGCGTGAACGCGTCGGCCGTGGCGCCGGCAAAACCGGCCAGCACCTTGCCGTGGTACAACTTGCGCACTTTGCGCGCCGTGCCTTTGACAACGATGTTGCCCAGCGTGACTTGCCCGTCGCCGCCAATGGCGACCTGGTCGCCTTGAGGCGTCTTGCGGCGCACGCTGATGATGGTGGTTCCGTGAAATTGTTCCATGTTCTGTTCGATTCAGGGCTGGGCGCCGCTGTCCGGGCGCAAATATCGGGGTCGCAAATATTGGGGTCGCAATTGGCAGGGTCGCAAATGGCAGGTGCGAATTTGGCTGGCCGGCAAGCCGCGTGCGTTTGGCCGCGCCAGGCACGCGCTCAATTCGAGCGCAGCACGACCCGGGCATGCTCGTTGATGCCAATGACGTTGAAGAACGCGCCAACTAGACGGTGCACGTCCCTGAACTGGACGTTGCAACCCTCCTCTTCGCGGCTGGCCACCCAGTTGAGGATGCTGCCCGCCGCCGAAAAATCAACCCGTATCAACCTGGCGCAGGAGATCACCAGACGTCCTGCACCCTGATGCCGGCCGACTTCCAGACGCTGCAAGGCCTCAGCCGCGTCGCCGGCGATCTGGCCGGTCAACTCGACCACCACGACGGGCACGTCCTCCAGGCCCATCGGCGCCGTCAGGGCATGCCCCACGTCGCTGGCGCGACGGCCTTCGCCGACGTAGCCGTCTTGCAATGTGGACGGCCCGGTGTCGCTTGCGGTGTTGTGCTTTTCGCGCACGTATTCACATTGCGCGTCAACCCAGGACGGCGGCGACACCTCATAGGTGACGCAATAGTCCAGCGCGACCAGCTCAAAGCTGTCCTGCTGGCGCATGACGCGCAAGGCGTCCATGCGCAGGCGCCACCACACGGTATTGACGGTTTTCAGGCCCGACGGCGTGCTGGCCTGCAAGACCTTCAGCAAAACCTCGGCGCCGTCAAAACGCAGGCGCACGCGTTGGCTGCACCAGTTGGCAAAGAGTTGCGCTAGGCTGTGCAAGGCATTGGGTTCAACCTGCTCCAGTGCGCTCCAATTCAGGCGCCAGGGCATGGGCGCGTTGGCCAGCGCCAGGTGCAAGGCCCCCATGCTCGCCAGATCAAGGCTGGCCGGGCTGTCCCAAATCGCCTTGTCCGGAACCGGCTCAGCCAGCGGCCCGTGGACGGATTCCGCGCGTTTATGGCCCAGTTGTTCCGGCATGGAAAACCACGCCGGGGGCGAGCGGCCGGACTCTTCCGCGAACTCCAGCGCCATGTTTTCAAAGCGCGCCTGCTGCCCGGTGGCGCGGTAAAAATCAAACAGGGCCGCAGTCCAGATTTCGGCACGGCCGGGTTGGCCCACGCCCAATTTGAGCGCCTCCAGCAAGCCCGATTCCGCGCCCGCGTCGTCGCCATTGGCGAACCGGATGGCGGCTTCCTCCAGATCCGGATCGGTGTTGTCGTCACTGAGCTCAACGGCGAACAATCTGGAAGTGGAAAACCCCAAGCCACCCATGTCGGTGGCGCGGGATGGGGCGGCAGGCGCTTTCCCGGCGTCGCCCAATCCAGCCGGCAGGGTGGGGGTCATCCGCGTGGGGGCGAAATCTTCCGCGCGGCGCGCGGGTTCTGTCTGCACTGCAGACGGTTGGGTGATGGCGAAATCCAGTTCAGGATCAACTACCGGTTCGGCCTGGGCATCCGCCGCGTGGCCCGCGACTGGAAAACCCGAGTCCACTGGCGCCGCGTCAACCTGCTTGCCCTTCCACCATTGCTTGGACATCTGCGCTTCGATGTCATCGATCTTCTTGAGCGTGACCGCCCGTTCGTCCAGGTTCGACGGGATGCTGGTCTGGTAGAACGACGGCCGTCCGGCGATTTCAGCGGCGGCCTCCGGGTCGCGGTTTCTGAGTCTGCGCAACTGGTCGAATTCGCGCTTGCGCACAAAGTCGTTTTGCCGCTTGCGCTCAATCATTTCCTTGAGCGCCTGCTTGCTGTAGGCGCTTTCAGTCTCGACCGGCTGGGCATCCAGATCGGACCAGTTGGTGGTCGGATTGCGGACGAACTTCGCCACCTTGGACAGCAAGCCGGAGGTGTTGTCTTTGGTGGCCATGGAAGTGCTTGTTCAGGTCGGTGCGCGGATAAGGGGTTCCAGACGCGTTCGTCGTGCGCCAGGGCCTCAATCTCCAAACATTTTTTGCTTGAGCTCGCGGCGTTGCTGCGCTTCCAGCGACAGGGTCGCCGTGGGGCGAGCCAACAGCCGACCGACGCCGATGGGCTCGCCGGTCTCATCGCAATAACCATAATCGCCCGCGTCAATGCGGTTGATGGACTGCTCAATCTTTTTCAGCAGTTTGCGCTCGCGGTCGCGCGTGCGAAGCTCCAGCGCGTGTTCTTCTTCGATGGTGGCGCGGTCCGCCGGGTCCGGCACCACCACGGTGTCTTCGCGCAAATGCTCTGTGGTTTCGCCGGCACTGTTCAGGATGTCTTGTTTGAGAATGGCCAGTTTCAGGCGGAACACCGCCATCTGCTTTTCATTCATGTATTCGGCGTCCGGCATCGCCATCAATTCCGCGTCGCTCATCTGCTCGGCCGGTTTGGACTTCCAGTTGTTGGCGAGCTTGGGATCTTTTTTGTGCGCGGACGCCAGGGGCGGCGCGATCAAGGGCAAGGCCGTGGTCTGGGTGTAACTGGATTTTGCAGCCGTCGAGGCCACCGATTGCGCCATTGACGGCACTGTCAACTGCGCCAGCCTGGACGACGGCCGGCCGGCCTTGGCCGGCACGGGGGCCAGAGCGGCCACAACGGGTGCCGCCGCCGGGGTTTTGGCCAAAGCCCCCACTGGCGCCTTGGCCACGGGGGTTGCGGCTTTGGACGCGGGTTTGGCTGACGGTTTTGGCGGTGTCGCCAGCTTGGCTGGTTCTTGTTTTGCTTTTTTAGGGATGACTAGGTTCACTGATTTAGCCGCGACTTTCGGCGTCGGTTTCTGGTTTTTGGTTTTGACGGCCGCTGGCTTCACTGCCGTGACGACTAATTTAGCGACTGCTTTTTTGGCCGCCACTTTGGGCGCGGCCGCTTTGCCGGGTTTGCCGGGTTTGCCGGACTTGGCAGCTGGTTTCGCTGCGGGTTTGACAGACGGTTTCGCCACCGGATTTTTCACAATGGCAGCACTGGCCTTGGGCTTGACTGCTGTTTTGACGCCAGCCTTCAGCGCAGGCTTCGCAGCCGGCTTGGCCGTAGGTTTTTTCGCCTGGCTTTGAACTTTGGCCGCCTTGGCTGGCTTGCCGACTTTAGCTTTCACGTCTGTCTTTCTCGCAGATTGCGCCTCTGCATGGGCTTGCCCGGCAACTTTGCCTGTGAATGAGGGTTTTTCAACATCATCCTCCACTTTGCGCGCCTCGTGAGCTTTTGACAGGCCGGTCGAACCGGGGCCACCAGAGTTTTCACTGGCGCGCGAGTGTACAGGTTTCCCCATGGGGAAGCCCATCAGTTGCAAAATCGAGACAATCATGCGGCCACCAGGCACTGTTCCATGCCTTGCAAAAAGATGTCCTTGGGCAAGTCAATGCCGATGAAGACCATCTTGTTGACGCGTTTTTCGTCTGGCGCCCAAGGCGGCCCCAGGTCGCTGCCCATCAGTTGGTGCACACCCTGGAAGATCACTTTGCGGTCCGTGCCCTTCATGTTGAGCACGCCCTTGTAGCGCAACATGCGCGGGCCGTAAATATTGACGATGGCGCCTAAAAAGTCTTCCAGCTTGGCGGCGTCGAAGGCGCGGTCAGACTTGAAGACAAAACTCTTCACGTCGTCGTCGTGGTGATGGTGGTGGCCGTGGCCTTGATGCCCATGTTCGGCAGCGTGTGACGGGTGATCACATTGTTCGCCCTGTTCATGGTCATGACCCTCGTGACCGTGTCCGGCGTGGTCATGCTCCTCGTCCTTCAGGAAATCGGGGTCAATGTCGAGCTTGGCGTTCAAATTGAAGCCGCGCAGGTCAAACACCTCGGCCAGGGACACTTCGCCAAAATGCACGGCTTTTTGCGGCGCACGCGGGTTCATGTGTTTGAGGCGGTGCATCAGGGCGTCCACCTCGTCTTTGGCGACCAGGTCGGTCTTGCTGATGAAGATCTGGTCGGCAAAACCCACCTGGCGGCGTGCTTCCTGGCGGTCATTGAGCTGGGTGGCAGCGTGTTTGGCGTCCACCAGGGTCAAAATCGAATCCAGCAGGTAACTTTCGGCGATTTCATCGTCCATGAAAAAAGTCTGCGCCACCGGGCCGGGGTCGGCAAGGCCGGTGGTTTCGATCACCACCCGGTCAAAGTCCAGCTCGCCCTTGCGCTTCTTCTCGGCCAAGTCGCGCAGGGCGCCGCGCAGGTCTTCGCGGATGGTGCAGCAGATGCAGCCATTGCTCATCTGGATGATCTGCTCCTTGGTTTCAGAGACAAGGATGTCGCTGTCAATGTTTTCCTCGCCGAACTCGTTCTCAATGACGGCGATTTTCTGGCCGTGGGCCTCTTCCAGCACGCGCTTGAGCAGCGTGGTTTTGCCCGAACCGAGAAAACCGGTCAGGATGGTGGCAGGGATCAAACTCATGATTGTTGTCTCGAAACGGATGCTGACAATGTTGCGGGCAATGCGCCCCTACCAGGAACTACCAGGAGTTACCAAGATGGGGAGTTTATCGGTCTATTCAAGCTTCAGCGACCGGGGGGCTATTACTTTTTGACCACCACCAGGCCCTTGAGGTATTCGCCTTCGGGGAAGGCGATCGTCATCGGGTGGTCTGGCGCGCCGCCCATGCGCTCGTGGATGTAACCGTCCACGCCCGCATCGGCCCCGGCGGAGGCCACTATTTTATGAAACAAATCGGCGCTGATGCCGCCCGAGCAGGAATAGGTGAACAAGGCCCCGCCCGGCGCCAAAATTTTGAAGGCCAGGCGGTTGATGTCCTTGTAGGCGCGGGCGGCGCGCTCGGCATGCGCCGCAGTGGGCGCAAACTTGGGCGGGTCCAGCACGATGGCGTCAAAGCTCTTGCCGTCCGCCGCAAACTGGCGCAAGGAGGCGTTGACGTCGGCATCCATGAACGTGGTTTGCGCTGCATCGAAGCCATTGAGCCGGACGTTGTGGGCGGCTTTTTCAAGCGCCGGGCCGGACGAGTCGATGGACGTGACTTGCCCCATGGCAGCTGCGCCGCCCGCGCCACTGGCCAATTGCATGCCGGCCAGCGCCGCCACCGTGAAGCCGCCGGTGTAGCAATAACAATTCAACACGTTCTTGAAAGCAAGGCGGCGCGTGTAGTCCGAAAACTTGCGGCGGCTGTCGCGCTGGTCCAGGTAAAAGCCGGTCTTGTGCCCCTCGGCGATGTTGAGCGCCAGCTTCCAGCCGTTCTCGTTCAGC
>JANMVT010000104.1:0-4833 GCA_031392945.1 Rhodoferax sp.
CGAGCGTGTCAAACCCGCGTCAGAAGATACCCAATTGGCCTTCTATGCGGCCTTGCTGAGCGACGACACCCTGGCCGGCGCCTACGTCAACCTGGGCGAAAAAGAGCCGACCAAAACCTATGCGCAAAGCGACATCGTGGCCCTGCGCGACCAGTTGCTCGAAGGCGTCCTGGACGACATGGGCCGCATTGCCGCCGGGACCGCGATGCCGGCGATGGGCGAGGGCAAGGCCTGCGACTATTGCGCCGCGCGCGGTTTGTGCCGGAAGGATTTTTGGTCATGAACGCGAACCCCGCCTACGAACACAACGGCCAGAACGTCAGCGCCGAGGCCTTTTACGGCATCGCCTGCGACCCCCGGCGCAACGTCGCGGTCGAAGCCTGCGCGGGCGCTGGCAAAACCTGGATGCTGGTGTCGCGCATCGTGCGGGCGCTGCTTGACGGAACGGATTCCAACACCGGTCAACTGCGTGTGATGCCGCATGAAATCCTGGCCATCACCTTCACCAAACGGGCCGCCGGCGAGATGAGCGAGCGCCTGCACCAATGGCTGTCTGACTTCGCCCAGGCCGATCAGGCCACTTTGGCCCAGGAGCTAAAAATTCGCGGCGTTGTGGGTAAAAACGGCATATTGCCCTCGTCCCATATCACTAGTTCGCTATCAAAACTATATCAAAACATTTTGACCACTGGGCGCCAGGTGCAAATCCGAACCTTCCACAGCTGGTTCGCCGCCTTGCTCAAGAGCGCGCCCGTCGCCGTTTTGCAGCAACTGGATTTGCCGCCCAACTACGAGTTGCTGGAGGATGATTCAGAAGCCAAAACCCTGGTGTGGCGCCGTTTCTACCAGACCTTGGCCGGGCAGCCCATGCACCGGGCCGACTTTGAGGCCGTGGTGTTCGAGCACGGCCGCTTCCAGGCCGAGAAAGCCCTGCAAGCGGCGTTGGACAAACAGGTCGAGTTCAGCCTGGCCGACGCGCGCGGCGTGGTGGATACGTCCGTCATGCCTTTCACACAAGCCTTCCCCGAGTTCGCCGGGCTTGACCAGCCGGAAGATTTCATCGGCGCCAATGCCGCCAACAAAGAAGTTTTGTCCGCCGCCGCCAAGGCGCTGGGCCGCGCCAGCGCGCCGACGTTTGCCGCCAAGGGCGTGGATCTGGAAATGGCTTTGTCCGCCAATGACCTGCCTGGCGTTTTTCTGGCCCTGCTGACCGAAAAAGGCGCGCCGCGCAAGTTCAGCGAAAAGATCATTGGCATCGAACGTGTGCGTCTGGCGCAAGACCTGGCGCTGCGTGTGGCGGCGGCGCGGGGCCAGCACGACGCGTGGCAACACCAGCGGCGCACGGCCCGGTTGGCTCGTGTCTTGATAGCTGAGTTTGGCGCGTTGAAGCGCGAACGCGGCTGGATCGACATGAACGACGTGGAGCGCGCCGCGCGCGTCATGCTGGGCGACCCGGTGCTGTCGGGCTGGGTGCAGCAGCGCCTGGACGCGCGCGTCAAACACCTGCTGATTGATGAATTCCAGGACACCAACCCGCTGCAATGGCAGGCCTTGTCGTCCTGGCTGGGCAGCTACGCCGGACTCGGCGCCGGGCGCGCGCCCAGCGTGTTTTTGGTTGGCGACCCCAAACAGAGCATCTACCGTTTTCGCCGCGCCGAACCCCAGGTGTTCAGGGCTGCGCAGGCTTTTGTGCGCGATGGCCTGGGCGGCGATTTACTGAGCTGCGACCATACCCGCCGCAACGCCAGCCAGGTCATCGACACGGTCAACACGGTGATGGCACGGGCAATGCAAAACGACGGGTATCAGGGATTTCGCGCCCACACCAGCAGTTCTGAAATCGAAGGCCTGGTGTGCAAATTGCCGCCCGTTCCCCGTGACGCCCGCGACGCCAATGCGGCAGGCGCTGGCGAGGGCGCCGAGGGCCCTGGACACCCTAAGGCCACATGGCGCGACAGCCTCGCCACGCCGCAAGAACTGCCCGAAGAAACCCTGCGCACCCGGGAGGCGCGCCAGGCCGCTGCGTGGATCGCCCAGCAGATCGCGGCCGGCATCCGGCCGCAAGACATCATGGTGCTGTCGCGCAAACGCGCCAGCCTGGCGCCCATGCAGGATGAGCTTCGCACCCTGCACATCGCCGCGCAGATTGGCGAGAAAACCGAGCTGATCGATTGTTGTGAAGTGCAGGACATTGTTGCCCTGCTCGACGTGCTGGTGTCAACCCAGCATGACCTGTCGATGGCGCGCGTGCTGAAGTCGCCCCTGTTTGGCCTGGGCGACGAAGCGCTGGTGCAACTGGCTTTGTTGCAACAAACCTGGCGCATGCCGTGGTTTGAAATGCTCCAAAAAACGGAGCTGCTTGCGCATGATCTGCAGGGGCTGGCAGCCATTTTGACCCGCTGGAAGGGCTGGGTGGACGCCTTGCCGCCGCACGACGCGCTACAGGCCATCTATGACGATGGCGATGTGCTCGCGTGTTTTGCTGTAGCAGCGCCTGTGGCGCAGCGCGATGCCGTGCTGGCCAACTTGCGGGCCTTGCCCGGCGCCGCGCTGCAATTCGGCGGCGGGCGCTTTGCCACGCCCTATGGTTTTGTGCGCGCGCTCAAAAGCGGCGGCGTGCAGGCTCCGGCGGCGGTGGTTGAGGGCGCCGTGCGCCTGCTCACCATCCACGGCGCCAAGGGGCTGGAGGCTGAAGCCGTGCTGCTGCTGGACACCGGCACCGCGCCGCGCAAAGCCGACACCATGGGCGTGCTGGTCGACTGGCCGGGTGAATCACCCGAACCGGTGAAGTTCATCTTTTTGGCCAGTGAAAGCCGCCCTCCCGTCTGCGCCGCAGCCACGCTGGAAGCCGAGACCACCGAACGCCAGCGCGAAGAGCTCAACGCCCTGTACGTGGCCATCACGCGTGCGCGCGCCACACTGGCGGTTTCCAGCATCGAGCCCCACCGCGCGGTCGAATCGAGCTGGTGGGCGCGTTTGTTCAACCAGGCGCTGCCGGTGCTGGTTTCAAGTCCGGACGCACTTGACGGTTCGAACACGCCAGGCGGCGCAGAACCAGTCGCAACTGAGTTTTACCTGAAAGAACTGCCCTTGGCCCCCGTGGATCAAGCGTTGCCAGCTATCAAAGTGGAAGCGAAAAATTTGCTACCGCCAGACTGGCCGCAAGACCGACCAGATGGCGGCGAGGCCGCCGACGCCATCACCGCCCGCGTCGGCAAAGCCATGCACCGCCTGCTGGAGTGGGGCCATTTGAGCCCGCAGAACATCAGCGCCGCTGCGCGTGAATTTGATTTGCCCGGCACGCAAGGCGAGGACGCAGCCGCCATGGCGCAACGCATCCTGCAAGGCGAGGGCGCCTGGGCCTGGGACAAAGCCTGTGTGAGCTGGCAGGGCAATGAAATCGAGCTGATGGCGCAGGGCGAGGCGCTACGCCTGGACTGCCTGGTGCGGCGCAAAGAGACCGGCGAATGGTGGGTGCTGGACTACAAATCCAGGGCCGCGCCGCAGCAAGACCCGGACTTGGTGGCGCAACTTGGCCGCTACCGTGACGCGGTGCAGGCAATCTATCCGGCGGACGCTGTCCGGGCCGCCTTCCTGACCGGGCAGGGCGCTCTGATTGTGATTGATTGATGCTACCGTTATTATAGCTATGTATGTATATTCCATAAGGGGAAACAGGCGATTTGTCACCTAAATGTCATGAAAATGCAAAAAATGAGGTCCCCAACAGCGTGGTGCGTCCGAACATGGAGTTGAAATTGAAATGAAACAGGCGACCGTGATTGGTGGGGGACCGGCCGGCTTGATGGCCGCCGAGGTCCTGTCAAGCGCCGGTGTGGCGGTCGATTTGTACGACACCATGCCATCCGTGGCGCGCAAGTTTTTGCTGGCTGGCAAAGGCGGGCTGAACCTGACACATTCAGAAAACGGCGGGCTGTTTGCCGCGCGGTTTGGCGCGCGCCGCGACGTGGTCGCACCCTGGCTGAAAGACTTTGGCGCGGCGCACATCCGCGACTGGGCCAAGACCCTGGGCGTGGACACTTTTGTCGGCACGTCCGGGCGCGTCTTCCCAGCCGACATGAAGGCCGCCCCCCTGCTGCGCGCCTGGCTGCACCGGCTGCGCCATGGCGGGGTGAGGTTTCACATGCGCCACCGCTGGAGCGGTTGGGCGCCGGATGGCGCGTTGCTGTTTGACACGCCTGCGGGCCAAATTCAGGCGCAGGCCGACGCTGTCGTGCTGGCCCTGGGTGGCGCGAGCTGGTCGCGCCTGGGTTCGGACGGCGCCTGGGTTCCCTTGCTCACGGCGCGGGGTGTGGGTGTCGCGCCGTTGCTGCCGTCGAACTGCGGTTTTGACGTGGCGGGCGGCTGGAGCGGCCATTTCTCCACGCGTTTTGCGGGGCAGCCGTTCAAGTCAGTCGCCATCAACGTTGGTGACGCTACAGATGCCGTTCTGGCGGGGCCTGGCCAAGCCTTCAACCGCAAAGGCGAATTCGTCGCCACCGCCACTGGCGTCGAAGGCAGCCTGATCTACGCCGCGTCCAGCCTGCTGCGCGACCAGATCACAGCGCAGGGACAAGCCACCTTTTACCTCGACCTGCGCCCCGACCTGTCCGCAGAAAAGGTGCTGGCCGAAGTGGCGCACCCGCGCGGTTCAAGGTCGCTCTCCAGTCACCTCAAAAGCCGTTTGGGAATCGATGGCATCAAGGCGGCCATCCTGCATGAATTGGTCAGCAAGACAGACATGGCGCAACCGGCTAAACTGGCGGCGGCCATCAAGGCCTTGCCGATTCATTTGACCGCCGTACGCCCGATTGACGAGGCCATCAGCAGCGC
>JANMVT010000178.1:0-14490 GCA_031392945.1 Rhodoferax sp.
GGTGGTCGAGAACGCTACCGACCGCGTGGTCGGCCTGCACATGGTCGGCCCGGACGCCGGGGAGATTGTGCAGGGTTTCGCCGTGGCCATGAAGGCTGGCGCCACCAAGGCGGTGTTCGACAGCACCATTGGCATCCACCCCACGGCGGCAGAGGAGTTTGTGACCATGCGCGAGCCCGTCGCCGCTTAATTCGTCGACGGGAGTGGGTTGGCGTGGCCACCCGCCACGGCATCCCCGGCCAGCGCCCACGCCCAAACGAAGCGCTTGGCTTTGGAACGCACTTGGGCATGAATCAGGCTCAATCGGGTTCAGGCAGGCTCCGCTGGAACTGTTTCGTGGATTTCGGAACATTCAGCAATACGCCGCCGTCAGTGGACAATAGGCCCATGCCTTATCTGCCTGCCTTCATCGCCCCCGCCCGTTTCTCTGACCCGGCCGCCGCCCTTGCCAAAGCGCGCGAAATTTACGACGCCAGCCTGGCCCATCTGCGCGAAGCCATGCAGCGCTTTGTGGCCGGCGAGTCCTTGCCCGGCAATGTGCGCGCCTGTTACCCGTTTGTTCGGGTGCAGACCGACACCGTCGCGCGCCTGAACACCTCGGACAGCGCGCGCCTGAGTTTTGGTTTTGTCGCCGGGCCGGGCCGGTTTGAGACCACGCTCACGCGCCCCGACCTGTACGCCGACTACTACCTGGAGCAGTTCAAACTGCTGCTGGAGAACCACCATGTCGAGCTGGAGATTGGCACCAGCGCGCAGCCGATTCCCGTGCATTTTTCTTTTGCCGAGCACGACCACATCGAGGGCAACCTGAGCCCCGAGCGGCGCCAGTTGATGCGCGACGTGTTTGACCTGCCCGACCTGGCCGCCATGGACGACGGCATTGCCAATGGCACCTACACGCCGCGCCCCGGCGAGGCGCAGCCGCTGTCGCTGTTCACGGCGCCCAGGGTGGACTATTCGCTGCACCGCCTGCGCCACTACACCGGCACGGCGCCCGAGCACTTCCAGAACTTTGTGCTGTTCACCAATTACCAGTTTTACATTGATGAGTTTGTGCGCCTGGGGCATGCGGCGATGAACGACGCCAACAGCGCCTACGTGGCCTTTGTCGAGCCGGGCAATGTGGTGACGCGCCGCGTTGGCCTGGGCGCGCTGCCCGGCGACGAGCTCGGCCTGCAGCCGCCGCGCCTGCCGCAAATGCCGGGCTACCACCTGATGCGCGCCGGCCGCAGCGGCATCAGCATGGTCAACATCGGCGTGGGTCCGGCCAATGCCAAAACCATCACCGACCACATCGCCGTGTTGCGCCCGCACGCCTGGATCATGCTGGGCCACTGCGCCGGCCTGCGCAACACCCAGCAACTGGGCGACTACGTGCTGGCGCACGGTTATGTGCGCGAAGACCACGTGCTCGATGAAGAGTTGCCGCTGTGGGTGCCGATCCCCGCTCTGGCCGAGATCCAGGTGGCGCTGGAGGCGGCTGTGTCCGACATCACCCAGATGAGCGGGCCCGAGCTCAAGCACATCATGCGCACCGGCACGGTTGCGTCCACCGACAACCGCAACTGGGAACTGCTGCCGGACAACGGCCCGCAGCGGCGCTTCAGCCAGAGCCGCGCGGTGGCGCTGGACATGGAAAGCGCCACCATCGCCGCAAACGGTTTTCGCTTCCGGGTGCCCTACGGCACGCTGCTGTGTGTCAGCGACAAGCCCCTGCATGGCGAGATAAAGCTGCCCGGCATGGCGAACCATTTTTACCGCGAACGGGTGGACCAGCATTTGCGCATTGGCATCCGCGCGGTGGAGTTGCTGCGCGAGCAGGGCATCCGGCAGTTGCACAGCCGCAAACTGCGAAGTTTCGCCGAGGTGGCCTTTCAGTAGTCCAGCAAATTGTTCAACTTGGCGTATTGCAGCAGGATGATGGTTTTGGCGTCGCAAATCCGGCCGTCGGCGACCTGGGCCAGGGCCGCGTCAAGGGTCAGTTCCAGCACCTCGATGTCTTCGCCCTCGTGGTGGTGGCCGCCGCCGTCCGAGAGCTTGTCGGCCGCGCTGCATTCGCCGACAAAAAAATGGATTTTTTCAGTGACCGCGCCGGGGCTCATGTAGGCCTCGAACAGCTTGCGCACATCCTGGATGCGGTAACCCGTCTCCTCTTCGGTCTCGCGCCGGATGCAGGTGACGGGGTCGTCCTGGTCGAGCAAACCGGCGCAGGTTTCAATCAATAGGCCGTCCGGCGTGCCGTTCACAAACGCCGGAAACCGGAACTGGCGCGTGAGGATGACAGTCTGCCTTTGCCGGTTGTAGAGCAGGATCGTGGCGCCATTGCCCCGGTCATAGGTTTCGCGGCTCTGGCGCTGCCAGCTGCCGTCGCGCCGGCGCAGGTCAAAACTCGTGGTCTTGAGCACATACCAGTTGTCTGACAGCAGCTTCTCCTCAATGACGCACACATTCTGGTGCACATTTTGGCTCATGGCTTCACTCCCAGGTTGTCGGCCAGAAAGGCTTCAAACGCCTTGGCCGGCATGGGCCGCGCCAACAGATAACCCTGGCCGTAGTCGCAACCCGCGCCCATCAGCAAATGCAATTGCTCCTGGGTTTCAATGCCTTCGGCCACCACCTTCATGCCCAGGGCGTGCGCCATCACGATGATGGCCTTGCACAGGGCCAGGTCGGTCGACGCCGGGGCCAGGTTGCGGATGAAAGACTGGTCGATCTTGATGTAGTCGATGTCGAATTTCTGCAAATAGGACAGGGACGAATAACCGGTGCCGAAGTCGTCCAGCGCGACCTGGATGCCGGCGTCGCGCATGTCCAGCAAATGGCGCGTCACCTTGGGGCTGGCGTCAAGCAGCAGGCTCTCGGTGATTTCCACTGCCATGCTCGAGCCTGGCAGGCCCAGCGCCCTCAGGTGCTCGATCCAGGAATGCGGCGCGCGCCCCTCGTGGTGGAACTGCACCGGCGACTTGTTCACGCTGATCTGGATGTCCGCCTGGAACATCCCGCGCCAGCGTTTGACCTGAGCCGCCGCCTGGTGGAACACCCAGTCGCCGATGTCGATGATCATGCCGCTGGATTCGGCGATGCCGATGAACTGCGCAGGGCTTACTTCGCCGCGCACCGGGTGGCGCCAGCGCAGCAGCGCTTCGGCCTTGTGGACTTTGCCGCTTCCCAGCGCCACCACCGGCTGGTAGACCACTTCAAACTGCGCATGCGCCAGGCCCAGGCGCAGGTCGGACGCCAGGCGCGAGCGGGTTTGCGCGGCCGCCTGCAGCGCCGGTGTGAAAAAACTGTAGCGGTTGCGCCCCGCGCCCTTGGCGACGTACAGGGCCTGGTCGGCGTGTTTGAACAGGTCTTCGACCCGGGCTGCGTCAGACGGGTAGAGTGCCACCCCCATGCTGGCCGACACAAAGACGTGTTCATCGCCCAGGTCGAAGGCATTGGCCAGGCTGTCCAGAATCGCCTGCAACTTCTGCTCCAACGGGCTGGAGAGCTTGGACGCGGCGTCCACCGTGACGTTGGAGAGGATGACGGTGAACTCGTCGCCACCCATGCGCGCCACCGTGTCGCCGGGCGCTATGCAATGCTGGATGCGCCGCGCCGCCTTGACCAGGAGCAAGTCGCCGCTGTCGTGGCCCAGGGTGTCGTTGACCTCCTTGAAATGGTCCAGGTCGATGAACAGGATGGCCAGGTTCTGGCCCGCTTCCGCGCTGCCGGCGATGTCGTATTCAAGCTGCTGGCGCAACATGCGCCGGTTGGGCAGGCCGGTCAGGGGGTCGAAGTTGGCCTGGCGCCAGATCTGCGCTTCGGCTGCCTTGCGCTGGCTGATGTCGGTATGGGTGCCGATCATGCGCTGGGGCCGGCCCTGCGCATCCCGGCTGATGAGCATGCCGCGCGTCAGAATCCACTTCCAGCTGCCGTCGTTGCAGCGCACGCGGTGCTCGTTGCTGTAGGTGGGTGTGTCGCCGTTGAAGTGCGCCTGCTGGTCTCGGATCAGTTGCGCCTTGTCGTCCGGGTGGACCAGGTCGGCGTAGTCATCGGACTGCTGCCAGACTTTGTCCGGGCCATAGCCGTACATTTCCTTGTAGCGGTCCGAATAGAACTCTTTGCCCTCCTGGATGTGCCAGTCCCATACGCCATCGCCGGTGCTCTCCAGCGCCAGCTTCCAGCGCGCCTCGGTTTCACGCAAGTCGATTTCCGTGTTTTTGGCGGCGGTGACGTCGAGCATGATGCCGCTGCGCAGCGACCCGTCGGCGTCTTGCTCTATGCGGGTTGAACTGACCTGGACCCACTTGACGGTGCCATCCTTGAGGCGAATCCGAAACTGCATCAGCATCGGCCGCGTCGACTTGGCGGCCTCCTTCAGCTCGGCCTCGATCAAGGCGTGGTCCTCCGGGTGGCGCAAGGCGCTTAAGGTGGCGCTGTCGGCCAGCACCGCCTCTGGGTCAACGCCATAAAGCGCGCGCACACCATCGCTTACAAACCGGTATTTCGGCAAGCCATCATGCGACAGATGCAGGCGAAACACCACGCCCGGCACGTCGGCCATGACCTGGCGGAATTCCTCCTCACTGAACACGGGGCTTGACCCTGGACGCGGCCAGCTTGGCGTTTTTGCGCGCGACTTGCACATCGGCGTCGAACGCGAGCGCGACACCCATGCGCCGCTTCACAAAACTCTCGGGTTTCCCGAACAGGCGGATGTCGCTGTTGGGCACCTGCAGGGCCTCGGCCACGCCGTCAAACACGATGCCTTTGGCGTCTACCCCGCCGTAGATCACCGCGCTGGCGCCGGGGCTTTTGAGCGCCGTGTTCACCGGCAGGCCAAGAATGGCGCGGGCATGCAGCTCGAACTCGTTTTGCCATTGCGTGCACATCGTCACCATGCCGGTGTCGTGCGGGCGCGGGCTGACCTCGCTGAACCAGACGTTTTCTCCTTTGACGAAGAGCTCCACGCCAAACAGGCCCAGGCCGCTGGACTGGCCGTCCAAACCCTGGCCCAGGTTGTCGGTCACCGCCTTGGACACCTCGCGCGCGCGCTGCAACGCCGCCGGGTGCATGGGGTGCGGCTGCCAGCTTTCAACATAATCGCCGCTGACCTGGATGTGGCCGATCGGTTCGCAAAAATGGGTCGTTATGCTGCCATCGGCGCTTTTGGCGCGCACCGTGAGCAGGGTGATTTCGTAGTCAAAATCAATGAAGCCTTCGACGATGACACGCCCGCCTTGCACCCGCCCGCCAGCCATGGCGTAGTCCCAGGCCTTCTGCACGTCAGCCGGGCCGTCGATCTTGCTTTGTCCCTTGCCCGAACTGCTCATTACCGGTTTGACGATGCAGGGGTAACCGACGCCTTTGCCGGCCGTGCCGCCTTGCCCGCCAATCGCAGCCTGCAACTCGGCCAGGGAGTC
This sequence comes from Rhodoferax sp., assembly GCA_031392945.1. Taxonomy (GTDB): domain Bacteria; phylum Pseudomonadota; class Gammaproteobacteria; order Burkholderiales; family Burkholderiaceae_C; genus JANYCG01. Next base: position 5,406 of record JANMVT010000178.1, read on the forward strand.
GCAGAATTGGTAGGGGCTGGTGGGCAGGTTCAAGGTCTCGGCCGCCAGACGGCGAATGCCCTCGCGGTCCATGGTCAGGCGCGCCGCGCGGGCGGTGGGGATCACGCGCACCGTGTCGGCCGCCTCCAGTTCCTGCAACATCGCAGTGGCGATGGCTTCAATCTCGGGCACCACCAGATCGGGGCGCTCGGCCTCGATCAGGGCCTTGAGCTGGGCCGGGTCGCTCATGGTGATGGTGCGCGCGTGGTGGGCGACCTGCTGGCCTGGCGCGTTGTCGTACCGGTCTACCGCGATGGTCTCAACGCCCAGGCGTTGCAGCGCGATCAGGACTTCTTTGCCGAGTTCGCCTGAGCCCAGCAACATGACCTTGGTTGCGCTGGGGGAGAGGGGGGTGCCGATGGGGGTCATGTGAGAGTCCGAATGTGGACGCAATGGAATGCGACGCAGTGAATTTACCGCATATTGGGCCCGTTTCAGGCGGCAGGCGACAATATTGCCATGACCCCAGCCGACGCGCCCCCGCTATTTGAAGCGAGAACCTTAAGCAAACGTTACGGCGGCGCCACCGTGGTCAATGATGTGTCGTTTGCCATCGCGCCCGGCGAGTGCCTGGGCGTGATCGGCCCCAACGGCGCGGGCAAAACCACCTGCATCCGCATTTGCCTGGGCTTGACCCAGCCCGACGCGGGCGAAGTCCTGTTTTACCCGACTGTTTGCCCCGCTGAATTGGCGGCCCTGGCGGCAACCGGCAATCGCCGGGCAGCCCTGAAAATGCCGCAGGACGCCTTGGCCGTCAAAGCGCGCCTGGGCGTGGTCAGCCAGAACGACACGCTGGACCCCGACTTCAGTTGCGCCGAGAACCTGCTGGTGTATGGCCGTTACTTCGGCATGAAAGACGCCGACATCCGCGCGCGCATTCCGCAGTTGCTTGAATTCGCCTCACTCACCCACAAAGCCAATGCCAAACCGGGCGAATTGTCCGGCGGCATGAAGCGCCGCCTGAGCCTGGCACGCGCCCTGGTCAACGACCCGCAACTGCTGCTGCTGGACGAACCCACCACCGGGCTGGACCCGCAGGCGCGCCACCTGATGTGGGAGCGCCTGCAACTGCTGCTGCAACAGGGCAAATCCATCCTGCTGACCACACACTTCATGGACGAGGCCGAGCGTTTGTGCTCGCGCCTTCTGGTGCTGGACCATGGCCGCAACATCGCCGAAGGCGCGCCGCGCGCGTTGATCGCGCAGCATCTGGAGCCAGACGTTGTGGAGGCCTACGGCAACGGCGCCCTGGCCCTGGTGGATTCGCCCCTGAAAGCATTGGCAGCCCGGGTTGAAGTCAGCGGCGAGACCGTGTTTTTCTACACCCAGGACGCCAAACCATTGCTCGACGCGCTCAGCCGCCACCCGCAATTGCGCACCCTGCACCGGCCTGCCAATCTGGAAGACCTCTTCCTCAAGCTCACAGGCCGCCAAATCCGGGAAGACGCATGAACACCACCGCCGGAACGCCTATGACCAACAACCTGTCCCTCTGGCGCGCACCCGATCTGTCGATGCGCTGGTGGCCGGTTTTTTTGCGCAACCTGCTGGTCTGGCGCAAGCTGGCCCTTCCCAGCCTGGTGGGCAATATCGCCGAGCCGCTGATGTGGCTGGTGGCCTTTGGTTATGGCATGGGCGCCCTGGTGGGGCGCGTCACGCTCAATGGCGCGCAAGGCCAAATCCAGGTGCCCTACATCCTGTTCCTCGCCAGCGGCAGCATCTGCATGAGTGCCATGAACGCCGCCTCGTTCGAGGCCCTGTATTCGGCCTTCTCGCGCATGCACGTGCAAAAAACCTGGGACGGCATCATGAACGCGCCGGTCAGCCTGGACAACATCGTGCTGGCGGAGATGTTGTGGGCGGCTTTCAAGTCAATCTTCACTGTCACGGCGATCCTGGGCGTGATGCTGGCCCTGCAGATCAGCCACAGCCCCAAACTGCTGTTGGCCTGGCCGATTCTGCTGGCCACCGGCATCGCCTTCAGCAGCATCGCCCTGGTGTTCAATGCATTGGCCAAGGGTTACGACTTTTTCACCTACTACTTCACGCTTTTCCTTACCCCCATGATGTTTTTGAGCGGCATCTTCTTTCCGCGCGAGCAGTTGCCGCCCATGGTGCGCCTGGCGTCGGACTGGCTGCCCCTGACCAATGCCGTGGAGCTGGTGCGCCCGCTCTTCATGGACCAGTGGCCCGCCGACGCGCCGCGCAACCTGTTGGTGCTTGGCCTGTACGCCGCAGGCGGTTTCTGGCTGGCCTTAGCCTTGACGCGAAAGCGGTTTGCCGGGTAGGGTGAATGCTGAATACTACATAAATAGTAGCTAACTATTCATATGCGACGAGGGGAAAATACCAATTTGGCTGGTAAGTATTGGGATTTTGGCCCAAACGGACGAAGAAAGCCCGCGCTCAGGGTGCAGCCAGCGCCGCCGCCTTGATCATGTCCGCCGCCTTCTCCGCGATCATGATGACCGGCGCATTGGTGTTGCCGCCGACCACGCGCGGCATGATCGATGCGTCCACCACGCGCAGGCCGGTGAGGCCGCGCACCCGCAGTTGGGCGTCCACCACATCCAGCGGTCCATTGCCCATGCGGCAACTGCCCACCGGGTGGTAGATGGTGTCGGCGTGGCTGCGGATGAACTGCTCGATCTGCGCGTCTGAAGTGGCACTGGCGGATGCGTCCGATTCCTGGCCGCCGTAGTGGGCCAGCACCGGTTGCGACAGGATGCCGCGCATGATCTTGAAGCCGCGGACCAGGGCGTCCACGTCCTCGCGCTCCGCCAGAAAATTCGGGTTGATCAGGGGTGCCGCCATTGGATCCTTGCTGGCCAGGCGCAGGTTGCCACGGCTCTTGGGCCGCAGCAGGCAGACGTGGCATGAATAACCCAGGCCAAAGGTGGTCTTGCGCCCATGATCCACCAGTTTGCCGATCACAAAATGCAGCTGCAAATCGGGGATGGTTTCGCTCTCAAGGCTTTTGATAAAACCACCGGCCTCGCCGAAGTTGGTGGTGAGCATGCCGGTGCGTTGTTTGCGCCATTCAAAAATGCCCTTGACGATGCGCACCAGGCCACCCAGGCTCAGGCCGAACAGGTCTTTGAGCTGCGGCGCGTTGGCCACGATGACTACGTCCGGGTGGTCGTGCAGGTTTTCACCAACGCCGGGCAAGTCATGCAGCACCGGGATGCCGTGTTGCGCCAGATGCGCCTGGGGCCCGATGCCGGACAGCATCAGGATCTGGGGCGACTGCAAGGCCCCTGCGCACAGCAGCACTTCGCGCGTGCAGCGTAGCTGTTTGACTTCGCCGCCCTGGCTGTATTCGACGCCGACCGCGCGTTGGCCGTCCATCAGGATGCGCGTGGTGTGCGCGCCGGTGATGACTTGCAGGTTGATGCGCGGCAGGCTGGGCGTCAGGTAGGCCTTGGCCGCGCTGAAACGCTCGCCATTTTTGTGCGTCACCTGGAACATGCCCACGCCGCCTTGGTGGGCGCCGTTGAAGTCGCGGTTGATAGGGTAACCCGCCTGCTGGCCGGCTTTGACAAACACCGGGCCATAGAGGTTGGGCGAGGTCAAGTCTTTGACATTGAGCGGCCCGCCCTGGCCGTGGTAGGTGTCGGCGCCGCGCTCGTTGTGCTCCGAACGCTTGAAGTAGGGCAACACTTCGTCATACGACCAGCCAGGGTTGCCTTGCGCGGCCCAATGGTCGTAGTCGTCCTTGTGGCCACGGATATAGATCATGGCGTTGATCGAGCTGGAGCCGCCGAGCACCCGGCCGCGCGGCTGGTAGCCCACGCGGCCGTCCAGGCCCGCCTGCGGCACGGTGTTGAAGCGCCAGTTCACGTCTTTGCCCGCCTTGGCCAGCAGGGCCAGGCCCGCCGGGCACTGGATCAGGACGCTGCTGTCGGCGCCGCCGGCCTCCAGCAGGGCGACTTTGACATTGGGGTTTTCTGTGAGGCGCGCCGCCAGGACGCAACCCGCCGAGCCGCCGCCTATGATGATGTAGTCAAGCATGTTCCGGTGTTTTCCAACGCTTCAGTTTTTTTAAGGGCCGCGCATTTCGGACATTTGGCATACTACAGGCGTCGCCGCCGCCAGCGCCGTCCGCCGTCCAAAGACGCGAATTTCAAAGTCCCCAGAAGATAGACGACAAACCCGCCAGACCTCTAAGGAGAACACTTTAATGAACCCCCTCGCAAACCCTGATTCACCGCCTAAGGTACAAGCCCCGGGCCCTTCGCGCGCGCCCTCGGAGGCGCATCCCGAAGGTGGCATCGACTGCGAAGTGCAGGGCGCTCTGCTGCTGATCGGCATCAACCGCCCGGCCAAATACAACGGCTTCACGCCCAAGATGTTCCGTGAGTTGGGCGAGGCCTACACCCGCCTTGACGCCGACCCGGCCCTGCGAGTGGGCGTGTTGCACGCCTTTGGCAGCCATTTCACCGCCGGGCTGGACTTGCCTTCCATCGCGCCGCTGATGCGCGCCGGCATCAAGGCCGTTCCCCTGGGCCTGGTCGATCCGCTGGATCTGGGCATGGCGGGTTACCTGCGGCGCGCCAAGCCGATGGTGGTGGCTGTCAAGGGCATCACCTACACCCTGGGCATCGAGCTGATGCTGGCAGCGGACGTGGTGGTGGCGGCGGACGACTGCCGGTTTTCGCAATTGGAGGTCAAACGCGGCATCATGGCCACGGGCGGCGCGACGTTGCGCATGGCCGAGCGTGCCGGCCTGGGCAATGCCATGCTGCATTTGCTCACAGGCGACGAGTTCGGCAGCGCCGAGGCCTTGCGGCTTAATTTTGTGCAGCGCGTCGTGCCGGCCGGGCAGGAACTGGCCGAAGCCGTCAGGATCGCCAACAGCATTGCCGCGCAAGCGCCGCTGGCCGTGGTCGCCACGCGCCTGAACGTGCTCAAGGCGGTGGAGCATGGCCCCGTGGTGGCCATGCATGATTTCATCGACGTGCAGCGTGGCCTGGCCAATTCGCAGGACGCGAAAGAGGGGGTTGACTCCTTCGTCGAGCGGCGCGACGCGCGCTTCACCGGCCGCTGATTGAAGCCCCTGCTGGCCCTTTGCCATTGACCCGGCATTGAAGTGGCCTGGCAACTAAGGCCTGTCAATTAAGTTGCACACAATTTAATTGTGTTGTACAATAAAGCCATGGCCACACCAACCAAAGCTTCAACCAGCACATCCAGAGTCAATCCGGCCCTGCTGCTGGACAACCAGCTCTGCTTCGCGCTGTATTCCACCTCGCTGGCCATGACCAGGATCTACAAGCCGCTGCTGGCGCCCCTGGGGCTGACCTACCCGCAGTACCTCGTGATGCTGGTGCTGTGGGAGCAGGACGGCGTGATGGTCTCTGAACTGGGCGAGCGCCTTTATCTGGATTCCGGCACACTCACGCCCCTGCTCAAGCGGCTCGAAGCAGCCGGCCTGATTGCCCGCCTGCGTGACGTGGCCGACGAGCGGCGCGTGCACATCACCCTGACACCCGCCGGACGCAAGCTCAAGCTGCGGGCCAGCACCGTGCCCGGCTGCATCGCCAGCGCCACCAGCTATTCCCTGGCCGACGTGGTCGCCCTGACGCGCCAGGTGCAGGCGCTGCGAAAGACGCTTGTTTAAGCGCCAACCATTGCGCTTCATTCTGCTTAGTTCCGTATTCATTCCCGTTTTTTCAACCCGCTTCACAACCTGAAGCACCCTTCAAAGGAAACACCATGGTTACCAAAGTCGAAAAAGTCCTGTACCAGGCCCACGCCACCACCACCGGCGGGCGTGACGGCCGCGCCGTGACGTCGGACGGCCTGCTGGACGTCAAGCTGGCTCCTCCCAAAGAACTGGGCGGCATGGGCGGCGCGACCAACCCCGAGCAGCTATTTGCCGCCGGTTACAGCGCCTGTTTCATGGGCGCCGTCAAACACGTGGCGGGCATGAAGAAGATCGCCGTGCCGGCCGATGCTTCCATCGCCGCTACGGTGGGCCTTGGCAAGGTCCCGACCGGTTTTGGCCTAGAAGTGCAGATGGTCGTCAGCCTGCCCGGCATGGAGCGCACTGCTGCCCAGGCCCTGGTGGACGCGGCGCACCAGGTCTGCCCATACTCCAATGCAACGCGCGGCAACATTGATGTGAGCATCACCGTCGCGTAACCAGACTGCAATCCCCTTGCGGCGGGCCCGGATTTTCCGGGCCCGTTTTTTTTTGTATAAGCTTGAGGCATGAACACTGTCAATTTTCTGGTTCAGAAGGACCAGCTTCAGAACGCAGTGGTGCGTGTAGCGCCGGATCAGCCTCTGGCCGATGGCCAGGTTCGCATTGGCATCGACAAGTTTGCGCTGACGTCAAACAACATCACTTACGCGGCGTTTGGTGACGCCATGAATTACTGGAATTTTTTCCCCGTGGCGGCTTTGGGCGCCCCGGCGGCGTTTGACCCCAAAGATGCCGCAGCGCAGCCCCAATTCGGCCGAATTCCCGTTTGGGGCTTCGGCACCGTGCTGGAAAGCCGCCACGCAGGTGTCGGGGTGGGGGAGCGGCTGTACGGCTACTTTCCGATGTCGTCAAGCGTCGTGCTGCAACCTGCCCAACTGTATGCGGGCGGTTTCCACGACGGTGTTGCGCACCGCACCGGCTTGCACGGTGTCTACAACCTCTATCTGCGCTGCAAGACCGACCCCTTTTACACGCCTCAGACTGAAGACATCCAGGCCCTGCTGCGGCCCCTGTTTGTCACGGCCTGGCTGATTGATGATTTCATGGCGGACAAGCAGTTTTTTGGTGCGCAACAGACAGGGGGCGGCGTGCCCGGCATTGCCTTGCTGTCCAGCGCGTCGAGCAAAACCGCCTACGCTACAGCCTTTGGCCTCAAGCAGCGCAGCGGCATCGAGGTGCTGGGGTTGACCTCACCGGCCAACAAGGCCTTTTGTGAAAGCCTGGGTTGTTACCACCGGGTGCTGACCTATGACGAGCTGGATGCCATTGCGGCAGACCGGCCCTGTGTGTATGTCGATTTCGCTGGCAATGCTGCTCTACGCCTGGCTATCCATACCCGCTTTACCGAGCTGAAATACAGTTGCTCAATTGGGGGCACCCATGTCGAAAATCTGGGCGGTGCCAAAGACCTGCCGGGTCCGCGCGCAACGCTGTTTTTTGCACCCGCACAGATCAAGAAGCGTTCCGCAGATTGGGGTGCACAGGAATTTGGCAGGCGCATGGTGCAGGCCTGGTTTGCATTCACGGCAACAGCCTGCGACCCGCAGCGGCCCTGGATCAAGGTCGTGCGCCACGCGGGCCCTGCAGAGGTCAGGGCGGCCTATGCCCTGGTTCTGGGCGGGCACGGCGACGCACGCCTTGGCCACATGTTGTCCATGGGTGGCTCCCCGTGAAGCTGGCCTTCCTGTCCGACATACACGCCAATATCCAGGCCTTCGATGCCTGTCTGGCGCACGCCAGAGGCGAGGGCGCGACGCAGTTCGCCCTGCTCGGCGATTTTGTCGGCTACGGCGCCGACCCGGTGGCGGTGGTGCAACGGGCCCAGCAGTTGGCGGCAGATGGCGCCTGGCTGATCAAGGGCAACCACGACGCCGGAGCCGTCGCGCCGCCGGCCGTCGCCAAAACCTGGGGCGACAGCACTGCGGCCTGGACACACGCCCAGCTTGAACCCGGGCAGTTGCAGTTTCTCGATGCTTTGCCCCTGACTTTGCTTCACGGCACGCTGATGCTGGTGCATGCCAGCGCCGACGGCCCCGAGTTATGGCGTTACGTCTACGACGACATCGCAGCCGCCGCCAGCCTGGACGCCGCTGCCCAGTTGCCTGAAGTGCGCCACGTGTTTGGCGGCCACGTGCACCATCAAACTTTGTATGGCAGCGCCTTGGGCGCCACGGTCAAAAAACTCGCGCCCAGGCTGGGTGTGGCTGTGCCGCTGCCGGCCAGCCGCCACTGGCTGGCGACCATCGGCTCGGTCGGGCAGCCGCGCGATGGCAACCCCCAGGCCATGTACGCCACCTTCGATACCGGCAATCCGGCCCTGACTTTTCACCGCGTCAGTTACGACCACTCGGCGGCGGCGGCGGCGATCCGCAAGGCCGGCCTGCCCGACTGGCTTGCCATCCGGTTGGCACTGGGGCGCTGACCAGGCCGTAGGCCCGGCGCCAATCCGGCGCCAAGCGACAATCGGGCATGACCCTGCCGCCCGCCGCCTCCCCAAGCACCCATCCCTTTGAGGCCCTGACCCCCGACGTGGTGATGGACGCGCTGGCCAGCGTGGGCCTGCACGGCGACGGGCGCCTGCTCGCCCTGAGCTCCTACGAGAACCGCGTCTACCAGTTGCACCTGGAAAACGAGGCCGCGCATGACACCGGCAAAGCGCGTGCCGTGGTCGCCAAGTTCTACCGCCCAGAGCGCTGGAGCGAAGCGCAAATCCTGGAGGAACACGCCTTCAGCGCCGAGCTGATGGCGACCGAAATCCCGGTGATTGGCCCGTTGACGTTGAACGGCGCAACGCTGCACCACTTTGGCGGCTTTGCCTTCAGCGTCAGCCCGAGCCGGGGCGGGCGCCCGCCTGAACTTGACAACCCCGAGGTGCTGGAGTGGATCGGCCGCTTCCTCGCGCGCATCCACAGCGTGGGTGCCAAGCGCCCCTTCACCAGCCGCCCGGCGCTGGACCTGCAAAGCTTCGGCATCGACTCGCTGGAATGGCTGCTGGGCCACAACCAGGTGCCGCTGGACGTGCAGTCCGCATGGCAGAAAGCCGCGCAGTCCGCTATTGATGTAATAGCTGAATACGCATGTTTGACGAGGGCAAATGGCCAAAATGGCTCCCAAAAACCGGTCAACAGCGGTTTTGATGGCGTGAAGGGCGATTCGATCAAGTTGCTGCGCCTGCACGGCGACTGCCACCCCGGCAACATCTTGTGGACGCCCACCGACGCGCCCGCCGCCGCCGGCCCGGGGCCGCATTTTGTCGATCTGGACGACTGCCGCACCGGCCCGGCCGTGCAAGACCTGTGGATGCTTTTGAGCGGCGACCGCCAGCAGCGCACGCGCCAG
>JANMVT010000189.1:0-1580 GCA_031392945.1 Rhodoferax sp.
CAATCCGGCGCGCCATTCAAAACCACCATCGCCGACGGCGTAGCAGCGCAGAAGCTGGCCGACGCTGCCGCCACCAGCTGCCAAAGCGGCCTGCCAGTGACATTCTGATACCTGAACGCCGGGGCGCCGTGCTGTTTCTGGCGTCTGAGTCAAAAGCCCAGGCCGAATCCGAAAGGGTAAAGTGTGTCTTTTGCGGGATAGCTCACCCTGGCACCCGTCTTGAGTGGCAGGGTCTTGCCCACTGCCTGATCCCGGTTTTGCAATAGGACGATGGACTGTTTCTGGACTTCAAACCCCGTGGCGCGGTGGGCGTCACTGCCAATGATGCCGGTGGCCCTGCTGGCATCGACATACGGGTTTTCAAACAAGCCGAGCTTGAACTGCTCGGCAAGCAGGCGTTTGGCGGCCTCGGTGACACGGGCTTCGCTAATCAGGTTTGCCACCACGAGGTCCGTGATGGTCTTGTTGGTGCTGAAGCCAGACAGTATGTCCGTGCCGCCATTGACGGCAGCGGCCACACGCTCGGGGACCGTTTTGCCTTCCAGGCCCTAGGCACGGGCATTGATGATGCCGGTGTCCGAGTTCACATAGCCCACCGCAGACCCGGGGTTGACCGGGCCGCCCTGCAGGCCTTCCACCAGCGCCGTCACGATGCGGGCGTTGAGGTCGGCATCTTCGGTAAAGGTCTCCTGCACGCGGTACCAGCGCGGCTCGGTGGCCAGATCGGCCATGTAGCCGTACATGCCACGCTCATCAACGGGCAGGCGCCAGTCCTCGTAGGGATCGAGCCTGCCGTTGCCGTTCGAGTCCTTGAATTGCAGGCCATCAATATTGAGAATGCCTTTGGTTTTGGCGCCAATCACAGGCTGTGCCATCGGATCCTGGTTGATGCTGGCGCAGGCACCCAGCAGCGCGGCGATTCCCATGGCAAACCAAACGCGGGGCCTGGGCACGGATTGAGAGGGAAATGGCATCTGGCAACTCATGCCACTGTCTCCTTTTGATTTTCGATTGACGCTCAAGCCCGCGACAGGCAGACCCTGCGCTGTTGTGCGGTTCTGGAACGGCAAGCCCATTAAAAAGGTGTAAGCTTCAAAATTGATTGCCGACACTAAAGGACATACCCATGAAACTCACCCCCGAGCAAAAAGCCCAGTTCGACCGCGACGGTTACCTGTTTTTCCCCGGCCTGTTCACCGCCGCAGAAACTCAAAAGCTCAATGACGCCGTGCCCGAACTCTACCAGCGCCGCGAAGACTACAACGTGCGCGAAAAAGGCAAGGAGGCGGTGCGCACCAACTTTGCCGCCCACATGTACAGCGAGCCCTTTGCGCGGCTGGCGCGCCACCCGCGCATGATTGAGCCGGTGGAAGATTTGCTCGGCGAAGCGCTTTACATGCACCAGTTCAAGATCAACGGCAAGATGGCGTTTGAGGGCGATGTGTGGCAGTGGCACCAGGACTACGGCACCTGGCTCAACGACGACCTGATGCCAACCGAGCGCGCCATGAACATCGCGATTTTTCTCGACGATGTGAACGAATACAACGGCCCCCTGATGTTCATCCCCGGCAGCCACA
>JANMVT010000190.1:0-38833 GCA_031392945.1 Rhodoferax sp.
GCCGAACAGCTCGTCGTTGAAGGTGTCTTCGGCCCGGTAACGCAGCGTGGCCAGAATATCGGCGCTGACTTCGACCGGGGATTTTTCGCCGGCCACCGTCTGCAAGCCCAGCATGCCCTTGTGGTCGACAAAACGGTAGGGTAACTTGCCCGATTCCCTGATGTCTGCCAGGCTGCGGCCCATGAAGCGTTTGACGGAGGCAATCGTGTTCTCGGGGTCATTGGCGATTTCCGCCTGCGCTTCAAACCCGAGCTTGCGCCCGCCGCCGGCCAGGTAGCGCACCACGGACGGCAGGAGCACTTTTCCGCCCTCGTCGGGCAGGCATTCCGCGACGCCATTGCGCACGGATGCCACCAGCGAATGGGTGGTGCCCAGGTCGATGCCCACGGCGATGCGCCGCTCATGCGGCTTGGGCGTTTGGCCCGGTTCAGATATTTGCAGCAGCGCCATGGTCTGGTTCTAATTTTTCAATTCGCTTTTTCAGGTCTCTTTGCAATTCGCTTTGCAGTTCGAATTGTTCCACACGCCGGTCCACGTCATGGGCGAAACGCTCAATGAACATCAGCGCCCTGACCTGCCCGACCGCCGCCGGGTAGTCGCGCGCCACATCCAGCAGTTGCTCGCATTTAAATAGCGCTTCACGCTTTCTGGACGAGAGCTCTCGCCCTATTTCCTCAACCTGCCCGAGTGTTTCGGCCGCTTCAAGGGCTTCGCGCCATTGCATTTGCTGAATCAGGAATTCGGCCGGCATGGCGGTGTTGTTTTCAGCATTCACCGCAGCGCCATTGAGTTCGCACAAATAGGCCGCGCGTTTGAGGGGATCTTTCAGGCGCTGGTACGCCTCATTGATGCGCACCGACCATTGCATGGCGATGCGTTGCGCTGCCGCGCCCTGCGCTGCGAACTTGTCCGGGTGCGCCTCGCGCTGCAGCTCTTTCCAGCGCGCGTCAATCGCGGCGCGGTCTTGCGCAAATTGTTGGGCAAGACCGAAAAGTTCGAAGTCGTTGGATTGGAGATTCACACTCTAAACGACTCGCCACAACCGCATTTGTCCCGTTCATTTGGGTTGTTGAACTTGAACCCCTCGTTCAGGCCCTCGCGCACAAAATCCAGCTGCGTGCCGTCGATGTAGGCCAGGCTTTTCGGGTCGACCAGCACTTTCACGCCATGGCCCTCGAAGACGATGTCTTCGGGCGCCAGTTCATCGACGTATTCCAGCGTGTAGGCCAGGCCCGAGCAGCCGGTGGTTTTGACACCCAGGCGCACGCCCACGCCTTTGCCGCGTTTGCTCAAATATCGGTTGACGTGCCTTGCGGCGGCTTCTGTGACGGTAACGGGCATGGTTCTTTTTCCCCGTCCAGCCTGAGCCTGTCGAAGGCTTCGACAAACTCAGCCCGGACGGATTGAGGCTGTTAGGCGGCTTGCAGCGTGTGCTTTTTCTTGTAGTCTTCCACTGCCGCCTTGATGGCGTCTTCGGCCAGGATGGAGCAGTGGATTTTGACCGGCGGCAGGGCCAACTCTTCGGCGATCTGGCTGTTTTTCAGCGCGGCAGCCTGGTCCAAAGTCTTGCCCTTGACCCATTCGGTCACAAGGGACGACGATGCAATCGCCGAGCCGCAGCCGTAGGTCTTGAAGCGCGCGTCCTCAATCACGCCGGTCAGCGGATTGACCTTGATTTGAAGCTTCATCACGTCGCCGCAGGCCGGAGCGCCAACCATGCCGGTGCCCACGCTGTCGTCGCCTTTTTCAAAGCTGCCGACATTGCGGGGGTTTTCGTAGTGGTCCACAACTTTTTCAGAATATGCCATTTGGTTTACCTCTTGAATCTTTAATGCGCGGCCCATTGGATGGTGCTGATGTCTATCCCATCCTGGTACATCTCCCACAACGGGCTCAAATCACGCAGCTTGGCCACGTTGAGCTTGATGGTGGCCACCGCGTAATCAATCTCGGCCTCGGTGGTCCAGCGGCCAATGGTCATGCGCAGGCTGCTGTGGGCCAGTTCGTCGCTGCGACCGAGCGCCCGCAGCACGTAGCTGGGTTCGAGCGACGCCGAGGTGCAGGCCGAACCGCTGGACACGGCCAGTCCCTTGATGCCCATGATCAGCGACTCGCCTTCGACATAGTTGAAACTCATGTTCAGGTTGTGTGGCACGCGCCGCGTGACGTGGCCGTTGATAAAGACCTGTTCCACGTCCTTCAAACCCGCCAACATGCGGTCGTGCAGGGCCTGGATGCGTTTGTTTTCCTCATGCATCTCGGCCTTGGCGATGCGGTAGGCTTCGCCCATGCCGACGATTTGGTGCGTGGGCAGGGTGCCCGAGCGCATGCCGCGCTCATGCCCGCCGCCGTGCATTTGCGCCTCGATGCGGATGCGCGGTTTGCGCCGCACAAACAGCGCGCCAATGCCCTTGGGGCCATAGGTTTTGTGTGATGTCAGGCTCATCAAATCGACTGGCAAAGTGGCCATGTCGATATCGACCCGGCCCGTGGCTTGCGCCGCGTCGACATGGAAGATCACGCCCTTCTCGCGGCAAATCTTGCCGATGGCCGCAATGTCCTGGATCACGCCGATTTCGTTGTTGACAAACATCACGCTGGCCAGAATGGTGTCGGGACGGATCGCCGCCTTGAACACGTCCAGGTTCACCAGGCCGTCTTCCTGCACGTCAAGGTATGTGACCTCAAAGCCCTGGCGCTCCAGCTCGCGGCAAGTGTCCAGCACGGCTTTGTGCTCGGTCTTGACCGTGATGATGTGTTTGCCCTTGGTCTTGTAAAAGTGCGCCGCGCCCTTGAGCGCCAGGTTGTTGGATTCGGTCGCGCCCGAGGTCCAGACGATCTCGCGCGGGTCGGCGTTGATGAGTGCCGCGACCTGTTCACGCGCTGTTTCAACTGCCGCTTCGGCTTCCCAGCCCCAGGCGTGGCTACGCGACGCCGGGTTGCCAAAATGCTGGCGCAACCAGGGGATCATGGCGTCCACAACCCGCTCATCGCAGGGGTTGGTGGCGCTGTAGTCCATGTAGATCGGGAAGTGCGGCGTGGTGTCCATTAGCAACTCGTCAAATTCAACAAAATCAAAAAAATGTCGCCGGGTCAGGACTTGGCAAATGAATTGCCAAGCGCAAACACCGAATTCGGCACGTTCAGGCGAACCGGCTTGGAAACCGGCATCGCCGAAATGGCCCGTTTGATCATGGGCTTGTCTTCCACCTGTAGGCCCTTGGCCAACTGGTCATCCACCAGTTTTTGCAGGCTGACCGAGTCCAGAAACTCGACCATGCGCACGTTCAGCGACGCCCACAGGTCGTGCGTCATGCAGCGCGCGCCCTCGCCCAGGCAGTTTTCCTTGCCGGCGCAATGGGTGGCGTCAATCGGCTCGTCGACCGACACGATGATATCGGCCACGGTGATGTCGGACGCTTTGCGCGCCAAGGTGTAGCCGCCGCCAGGCCCCCGGGTGGATTCCACCAGCTCGTGGCGGCGCAGCTTGCCGAACAACTGCTCCAAGTAAGACAGGGAAATTTGCTGTCGTTGGCTGATGGCGGCCAAGGTGACCGGGCCATTGCTTTGGCGCAGGCCCAGATCGATCATGGCGGTGACCGCAAAACGGCCTTTGGTGGTGAGACGCATGGCGAACTCCGTTCATAAAAGGGTTGCAGAACAAAGCGTTGGACGCTTAGTTGAGTAATTAGTTCAAGTATACCAAATAGCCGATTGTTTTGCTCGGGTAATGGGTAATGGCAAAACCCCCGTCGGCCGGGGGCCTCACAACCGCGAGCGCGCCACCACCGTCCCGATGCCGACGACATTGTCCGCCCCTGGCGCGCCAAAGGCCTGCTCCTTGAGGATGCCCAACTGGTCGCGCACCTTGGCGGCCTTTTCAAATTCGAGGTTGCGGGCGTGCTCCATCATCAGTTTTTCAAGCCGCTTGATCTCACGGGAAATGTCCTTTTCGCTCATGTCTTCGACCTTGGCGCGCTGCATCGCATCATTTTCAAGGCGTTCCATCTCGCGGCCGGCTTTTTCACTGTAAACGCCCTCAATCAGGTCGCGCACCTGTTTGACGATGGATTTGGGCGTGATGCCATGCGCCAGGTTGTAGGCAATCTGCTTGTTGCGCCGCCGCTCGGTCTCGCCCATGGCACGGGACATGGAATCTGTCACGCGGTCGGCGTACAGAATCGCCCGGCCGTTCAGGTTGCGGGCGGCGCGGCCGATGGTCTGGATCAGGCTGCGCTCTGAGCGCAAAAAGCCTTCCTTGTCGGCATCGAGAATCGCCACCAGGGACACCTCGGGGATGTCCAGCCCCTCGCGCAGCAGGTTGATGCCGACCAGCACGTCAAAAGCCCCCAGGCGCAGGTCACGCAGAATTTCGACGCGCTCCACGGTGTCCACGTCGCTGTGCAGGTAGCGCACTTTCACGCCGTTGTCGCTCAAATAGTCGGTCAGCTGCTCGGCCATCTTTTTGGTCAGCGTGGTGATCAGGACGCGCTCGTGTTTCTCGACACGGATGCGGATTTCCTGCATCACGTCGTCGACCTGGTTGGTGGCGGGGCGCACTTCGACTTGCGGGTCCACCAGACCAGTTGGCCGCACCACCTGCTCCACTACCTGGCCCGAATGTTCTTTCTCCCAATTTGAAGGCGTGGCCGACACCAGCACCGCCTGGCGCATGCGCTGCTCGAATTCAGCAAACTTCAAGGGCCGGTTGTCCAGCGCGCTGGGCAGGCGAAAGCCATATTCGACCAGCGTCGTCTTGCGCGAGCGGTCGCCCAAGTACATGGCGCCAAACTGGCCGATGGTGACGTGGCTTTCATCGACAAACATCAGTGAGTCTTTGGGCAAATAGTCGGTCAGTGTCGAGGGCGGGTCGCCTGGCGCACTGCCCGCCAGGTGGCGCGAGTAGTTCTCGATGCCTTTGCAGTGGCCCACTTCGCCGAGCATCTCCAGGTCAAACCTTGTGCGTTGCTCGATGCGCTGCGCTTCGACCAGTTTGCCTTCGGCCAGGAAGTACTTGATGCGCTCGGCCAGCTCGACCTTGATGGTCTCCACCGCCGCCAGCACCTGGTCGCGCGGCGTGACGTAATGGCTGCTGGGATAAACCGTGAAGCGCGGAATCTTCTGGCGGATGCGCCCGGTCAGCGGGTCAAACAGTTGCAGGCTTTCAATCTCGTCGTCAAACAGCTCGATGCGGATCGCCATCTCGCTGTGCTCCGCCGGGAAGATGTCGATGGTGTCGCCGCGCACCCGGAACGCCCCGCGTGAAAAATCGATGTCATTGCGCGTGTACTGCATGCGGATCAGCTGGGCAATCACGTCGCGCTGGCCGAGTTTGTCGCCCGCGCGCAGGGTCATGATCATCTTGTGGTAGGCCTCGGGCTGGCCAATGCCGTAGATAGCCGACACCGTGGCCACAATCACCACGTCGCGCCGCTCCAGGATGCTCTTGGTACACGACAGGCGCATCTGCTCGATGTGTTCGTTGATGGCCGAGTCTTTTTCGATGAACAGGTCGCGCTGGGGCACATAGGCCTCGGGCTGGTAGTAGTCGTAATAACTGACGAAGTACTCCACCGCATTGTTGGGGAAAAACTCGCGGAATTCGCTGTAGAGCTGCGCGGCCAGTGTCTTGTTGTGCGCAAACACAATCGCCGGCCGGCCCAGCCGGGCAATCACATTGGCCATGGTGAAGGTTTTGCCCGAGCCGGTGACGCCCAGCAGGGTCTGGAACACCTCGCCGTCATTGACACCCTCGACCAGCTTGTCGATGGCTTCGGGCTGGTCGCCGGCGGGTGGATAGGGCTGGTACAGCTCAAAGGGTGAACCAGGAAAACTCACAAACTGGCCGGATTTTGGCGCTTCGATGACTTCGGCGAGGGCTTGCATGGATTTGGGCAGGTTGGGGCTGTTGGTTGGGTTGACAAGACCCCAAATTTTCGAGGCCAACCGCAAAGCGTAACCCAATGGAAGAGCGTACACCAACCCGGCTTGCAAACCCATTGTCAAACTGGATTTTGCCGATCCCAGATTACTATATTATTAATAGCTAACTATCCATACCCCACTAGGGAAAAGTGCCTATTTTATCCCCAACTTTGAAGATTATTGGCTTTGACGTCTTTTTTCAGGCCACAGGCGGCCAATGCAGCCCGGCGCACAGGCCTGGCCCCGAGCTTGCCTCGCCCGCAGCAACCAGAGCGCCCGCATCACTCGAATCCCCAGGAACCTGGCCCAGCTCGAACCCGGCGCCCAGCAGGGCCGCATAACGCGCCACGATGGCCAGGCCCAAACCGACACCCGCCTTTTCCCCTGAACTCAAACCCGGTGGAACCGGCGCCTGTTGCCAGCGTTGCAACATCTGCTGGCGCGCGTCTTCGGCGATGCCGGGGCCGTTGTCCATCACCATCAGCCACACGCCCCGGGCGTCCTGGCGCAGGGCCACGGTGATGGCGGGCGCCACACCTGGAACTGTGCCGTGTCCAGTGACGGGAGGCGGTTTGCCGTGGCGCAAGGCGTTGTCCAGCAGGTTGTTCAGGGCGCCCTCGATCAGGGCGGTGTCGCCCAACACGCTGATGGGATTGTCCAACTCGTCCAGGCCCTGCACGCCCAGGTCAACGCCGAGTGCATCGGCCCGAGGCAAGGCGTCCAGCACCACGCGGCGCACCAGGGCGTCGAGCGCGACGGGACTCAAGCGCAGGCTGTCACGCGCCTCATTGGCCAGGGCCAGGGCCAGCAGTTGCTCGACCATGTGGCTGGCGCGCGCCTCGCCGGCCGCAACCGCCGTCAATTGCCGCCGCCAGACCTGCGGGTCAGTCTGGGCCAGACCGTATTCGGCCAGCGCGCGGATGCCCGCCAACGGGGTGCGCAGTTCGTGCGCCACGTTGCCGGCGAATTCGCGTTGCGCGCGCACGCCCGCATCAACGCGCGACATCAGGGCGTTGACCGCGCCGCCCAATTGCTGCACATCGCGCGTGGACGCCTGGATGGCCACGGGCGCCAGGTCGCTGGCGTCGCGCTTGTTCAAGGCGCGCTGCAAGGCCGACAGCGGCTGCAAATCGGCCCCGATGGCGCGGCGCAGCCACCAGGCCAGCAACAGAAGCAGCACCGCCTGCGGCCCGAACGAGAACAACAAGACCTGTCTCAGCAGCGCGGCGCGGCTGCGCGTGGTTTGTGCCATCACCACCTGGTAACCCGGCCCGGCATTGCGGTAAAGGCGCACTACCCGCAAATTGTTGCCCTGGTAGTCGCTGTCGCTGAACTCAAAGCCGCGCGCCGGTGGATTGCCAGCGGCCCGCGGCGCGGCATGCAGCCAGGGGTGGCCGCCGACCAGGCTGCCGTCATTGCGCAACACCGCAAAATAGACCGATTCGATCTGGTCGAACAACAGCGCCTTGAGCTCGCTCTCGCCCAGTTTGAGCTGAACTTCATCGCGGCTGGTCTGGACGTTGGCGGCCAAGGCGTAGGCGTCGTCCAGCAAGGCGCGGTCGAAGGCCTGCTGCGCGTAGTAATAGGCCACGCCAGCCGTGAGCGCCGTGCCGCACAACCACATCAAGGCCAGTGGCAGCAGGACATGGCGCGCCAGGCGGGTGCGCAGGGACGGCAGGGAACGCGCCACGCTGATGTCCGGCGCTGGTGTGGGGGTAGGCGTGGGAGGGGGTGTCAATGCGCGGCCTCGGGCGTGGCTTCCAGCGCATAACCCAGGCCGCGCAAGGTGCGGATGCCGACTTCGCTTGCGCGCCCCGTCCCGGAGCGGTCGGACAATTTGCGCCGCAGGCGCGAGATGAAGGCCTCCAGCGCGTTGTCGCCCAGCGCCTCGTCAAAGCTGGAGAGTTTGTCGGACAACTCGCGCTTGTTCACCACCCGCCCGGGCGGCGTCATCAGCTCCCACAACACCTCAAATTCCCGCGCGGGCAGATCCAGGTCAAGCCCATGCAGGGTGAAACGCCGCGCCTTGCGGTCCAGCGCCAAGGCGCCCAGCGCCACCTGGTCGCGTGTTCCCTGCGCGCGGCGCACCAGGGCGCGCAGGCGGGCCTCGACCTCGCCCAAGTCAAACGGTTTGCCCAGGTAATCGTCAGCCCCGGCGTCCAGCCCTGCGATGCGCTCGCTGGCGCGGTCACGCGCGCTCAAGACCAGCACGGGCGTGTTGTCGCCGCGCAGGCGGGCTTCGCGCAGGGCGGCCAGGCCCGAGCCGTCGGGCAGGTTCAGGTCCAGCAGCACGGCATCAAAGGGCTGGATCTGCCACAGCGTTTTCGCCGTAAGCAGGCTGGCGGCCTCGTCCACCCGGTGTCCGGCATCCATCAGGCTGGCACGCATCACGCCGCGCAGCACATCGTCATCTTCAACCAGCAGGATTCGCATCGCTAAAGTATCTACGTAGTTTTCACATCGGTCAGGTCAGTTGGCGGTCAGCCGGCATCAGCGATAAACGGCAACAAGGAAAACAGAATTATGCGGTTACAACATTTTCATGGCGCAGCGCTGGCTGCGCTGGTCGGCTGCCTGGCCACCTGCCTCACATCCTCCGCCTCTGCCCAAACGCCCAAGCCAGCGCCGGCGGCGGGCTCAAACCAGCCCCGTTCTACAGCGGCAAAACCGGTGAAATTGT
Source organism: Rhodoferax sp. (assembly GCA_031392945.1). Lineage (GTDB taxonomy): Bacteria > Pseudomonadota > Gammaproteobacteria > Burkholderiales > Burkholderiaceae_C > JANYCG01. The sequence continues at coordinate 8,606 of JANMVT010000190.1, forward strand.
CAACGCTGACCCTCGCGCAGGCACTGGACGCAGCGCTGACCAACGACGACATGGCCGTGGCCCGTGCCACAGCGGCTGCGGCCCAGGCAGACGTGGTGGCGGCCGACCGCGCGCCCTTTCCCAACCTGTCGGCCAAGTTCGGTTCCATCGACCTGCAAAACGGCGTTGGCGAAGGCAATCTGATCACAGAGAAACGCATCGACAAAGGCGTCGGCATCGACTGGACCTGGGAGCGCGGCAACAAACGCGTTTTGCGCACCCGGGTCGCGCAACGCGCCGCCAGCGCCGCGCAGGGCGATCTGGAAGAAACCCAGGCTCTGCAGTTGCTGGCGGCCACCAATGCCTATTTCGACCTGGCGGCGGCCCAAGAGCGGGTTTTGCAGGTCGAAGCCATGGCCGGCGGCACGGCGCAACTCGCCAGCGCGGCGGCGCGGCGTGTGAGTGCCGGCGACCTGGCGCGCCAGGATGCCCTGCGCCTGGAGATCGAAGCCGAGCGCGCCAAGGGCGACGTGCTCACCGTGGCGCTGGAGCGCCGTCGCGCCGCACTGGCCCTGGCCATGGTGCTCAACCTGGACCCGCATGACCAAAGCCTGGTGGTGGTGCCCAAGTGGCCAGTGCCAGACATCGGCGCCAAAGACGCTCTTGCCAACCAATGGGCCAACCAATCTGCCAATGATTCCGCCCTGCGGGCCCTGGTCGACGCCCGCGCCGACGTGCGCGCGGCCGAAGACCGCGTGGCCGCCGCCCAGGCCGCCATAGAAAGCGCCAGCGCGCAAAAGAAGGCCGACATCACCTGGGGCGTGTCTTACGACCATTTCCCCGGCACCTCCACCGCCATGGTCGAGCTGCGCATGCAAATGCCCTTGCAGTTCGGTTACAAATTCGAGGGGGAAACCGCGCGCGCCCTGGCGCAGCGCGAAGCGGCCGAAGGCGCGCTGGACAAAACCCGCCGTGCCGCCGGGCTGGAGTTGCAGGGTCTGCGCGCCCAACTGTTAAGCGCCGTACAGCGCAGCCAGAGTTTTGAGCAGGACATCCTGCCGCGCGCAAGACAGGTGGCGGCGCAGGCCGAGCTGGCCTACACCAAGGGCGCCTTGACGCTGAACGATCTGCTCGACGCCCGGCGCACCCTGCGCGCCACTGGCCTGGAGGCCCTGACGGCCCGCGCGGACTACGCCAAAACCGCCACGGCCTGGCGCCTGCGCACCCAGCCCTTCGCCGTTTTGCTTAACGATTTGAACCAAGGAAATTGACCGTGTCACGCATCTCCATTTTATTTTTGCTTGCGGCCACGCTAACAGCTTGCAATTCAGCTGCCCCCCCCGAAACCCAAGCGCCAGCCCAGCCGATCGTCCAAGACAACCAGATCCGTTTTCCGCCAGGTCATTCACAACTGGCGCTGTTGAGCATCACAGCGGCGGCGCCGGGCAAAACCATTACCGTGGAGCTGCCCGCCCGGGTAGTCTGGAATGAAGCCCGCACGCAGCGCATCTACCCGGCTTTTGCCGGGCGCGTGATGGCCATCCGCGCCGATGTGGGCCAGTCAGTGAAAGCCGGCGGTGTGTTAGCCAACCTGGCCTCGCCCGATTTTGGCAGCGCCCAGGCCGATACGGCCAAGGCCCAAAGCGATTTGCGCCTGTCGCAAAAAACCATGCAACGCCAGCGTGAGTTGCTCGACGCCGGCATCATTGCGCGCAAGGATTTCGAGCAGGCTGAAGCGGACGCCTCACGGGCGCAGGTCGAAGCGCAGCGGGCCAACGCCCGTACAAGCCTGTATGGTGCTTCCGGTGGTGCTGGCGTGGATCAACAACTTGCCATTCGCGCCACCGTGGCAGGCGTGGTGGTTGAGCGTAACTTGAACCCCGGCCAGGAAGTGCGGCCCGACCAGTCAGGCCCCGGCGTGCCGGCCCTGTTTGTGGTGACCGACCCAACCAGCCTGTGGATCCAGATCGACGCCCGCGAGTCTGAGGTCGGCACGCTGCTGCCTGGCTCCAGCTTTGAGTTGGTGATTCCCTCATTGCCAGGCCGGAAATTCGAAGGCAAGGTTATCGCCGCCTCAGATTTCATTGATCCCGCAACCCGTACCATCAAGATACGCGGCATTGTGGACAATCGCGACCGTCTGCTCAAAGCTGAAATGCTGGCCACAGCCCGGCTTGAGCGCCAACTTGGCGCGGGTGTGCTGGTGCCAGCCAGCGCGGTGTTGCTGACCGGCATCAAACATTCCGTCTTCGTCCAGACACAGCCCGGCTTGTTCGAGCCACGGGAGGTCCAGCTTGGCTACCAGGGCCCGCGCGAAGTGGTGGTATCACACGGTTTGGAAGTGGGAGAGCAGGTCGTGAGCAACAACGTGCTTTTGCTGGCCCGGCAATTCCGGCTGGCGCAGGACGAAGCAACTTCGGTCGAGGTCCGCGCACAGCCTGCCCTGCCTGGTTCCGCCCCTGCCATAGCAGCATCGGGCGAGAAAAAATGAGACGGCTGGTTCAATATGCGCTGGGCCAGCCGCTGATCATCGTCCTGTTCACTCTGATTTTTGCGGTGGCGGGCGTGATCGCATTCCAGAACCTGTCTGTCGAGGCCTTTCCGGATGTGACAGACACCCAGGTCACGGTGATCGCACTGTACCCGGGAAGGGCCGCTGAGGAAGTCGAAAAACAGGTCACGCTGCCGATTGAAACCGCCCTGTCAGGACTGCCCAACTCAATCCGGGTGTTCTCCCATACGCAATTTGGACTTTCGTACACCGTTGTGACCTACGATGATGCTGCGAATGTCAACATCGTCCGTCAGCAAGTCAACGAGCGGCTCAACGGGATTGACCTGCCAAATGGCGCCCAGATCAATGTCGCGCCCAATGCAACCCCAGTCGGTGAAGTCATGCGTTACCGCGTCAAGGGCGACGGCCAGACCACGACTGAATTGCGCTCCATTGAGGACTGGGTGATCGAGCGCGGCCTGCGCCAGGTGCCTGGTGTGGCTGACGTGGTGGCTATGGGCGGCTTCATCAAGCAGTATGAGGTGCAGCCCGACCTGGACAAATTGCGTGCCACCAAACTGACCTTCCAGAATCTGCTGGACGCGCTCGGCCGGGGCAATGCCAACGCGGGCGGCAGTTACGTGACGCAAGGGGCGCAGCAATTCACCATTCGCGGCATTGGACTTTTGCGCTCGCCAGACGACATCGGAGAGATTGTTGTCGCCGCCCGCAACGGCACGCCCATCCTGATCCGCGACATCGCGCAGGTGAAGGTAGGCGCGGTGCCTCGGTTGGGCATCGTGGGCCAGGACTCGGATGACGATGTGGTGACCGGCATCGTGATTATGCGCAAGGGCGAAAACCCGAGCGTCGTCCTCAAGGGCGTGAAGGCGAAGATCGAGGAGATCAACAGCCGCAGCTTGCCCAAGGGCGTCTCGATCATTCCCTTTTATGACCGTACCTGGCTGATGGGCAAAACCTTGTCCACTGTGTTTCGCAACCTGGTCGAAGGGGCACTGCTCGTGTCCCTTGTGCTGTACCTGTTTCTCTCCAACCTGCGCGCCAGCCTGGCGGTGGTCGTGATCATTCCCCTGGCCCTGCTGTCGACCTTCATGGGTCTGAAGATCATGGGGGTTCCGGCCAATCTGCTGAGCCTGGGGGCAATGGACTTTGGCATCATCGTCGACGGCGCCGTGATCGTGATAGAAAACATCATGCATCGGCTGGCGGAGAAAGGCGAAAACATGAGCCTTGAAGACCGCAAAACCGTCATTGCCGATGCGGCCAGCGAGGTGGGCCGCCCAACCCTGTTTTCCATGCTCATCATCATTGCCGCGCACATTCCGATTTTTGCGCTGCAGCGGCATGAAGGCCGCATCTTTCAGCCGATGGCCCTTTCCGTTACCATGGCTTTGATTGGGTCTCTGGTATTTTCGCTGACCCTGGTTCCCCTGCTCGCCTATTGGATGCTGCGCAGGAAGCTGCCGCACGGCGACAACCGGCTGGTCGCAGGCGCCAAAAACATTTATCGACCGGTACTCGAATGGGCGCTGAACAACAAACGCAAGGTTGTGGCCATCGCGATCGGTGCGTTTTTGCTGTCGATTGCTGCGGCATCCAGGCTTGGATCGGAGTTTTTGCCCGAACTCGATGAAGGCACATTCTGGGTCAACTTCGACATGCCATCCAGCGTTTCGCTGGCAGAAGGCGCCCGCGTCCTGCATCAGGTGCGCAAGGCGCTGGCCACCATTCCCGAGGTGCGCACCACGGTGTCGAAAGCCGGCCAGCCCGAAGATGGCACTGACCCCAAAACAACCAGCATGGCTGAGGTCTACGTGGACGTCAAGCCCAAGGAGGAATGGCGAACCGGACTGACCCGTGACAACCTCATTGATGAAATGGACCATGCCATTTCGCGGATTCCAGGCATTGACCCGGCCTTCTCCCAACCGATTCGTGACAACGTTCTTGAATCAATATCGCAGATCAAGGGACAGATTGTCATCAAGGTGGTTGGCCAGGATTTGGGCGAGTTGCAACGCCTGGCTGAAGGCGTCCAGCGCGAGGTCAGGCAGGTCAAGGGTGTTTCCCGCGCTGAGATTGACCGGCTGGGCGAGCTGCCACAGCTGGCGGTTGACATTGACCGCAAACGCGCGGCGCGACTGGGCCTCAACGTCAGCGATGTCGAGGACGTGATCGAGGCGGCGTTGGCCGGCAAGGCGGCTACCCAAATTTGGGAGGGTGAGCGCAAGTTTGCCGTGGCCGTGCGCCTGCCCGAAAACCAGCGCAGCATTGACCATCTGGCCAGCATTCCGATTCCGCTGCCTGACGGTGGCTACACGGTGTTGGGCGCGGTGACCAATATCCGTCAGACCACGGGCGCCATGAATATCGCTCGCGAGGCAGGCCGGCGCACCATGGCGATTGGCATCTTTATCAAGAACCGTGATATGGGTTCGGTGGTGGCTGACATGAAGAGTCGCGTCGAAGCCAACGTCAAGCTGCCCGACACCTACCAGATCCAATGGTCGGGCGAGATTGAAAACCAGGAGCGCGCAATGAAGCGATTGTCGGTGGTGGTGCCAATCTCGTTGCTGCTGATTTTTGTGCTGCTGTTCAATGCCTTCAATTCTTTAAAAACTGCAACCCTGGTGATCTTGAACGTGCCTCTGGCGCTGATTGGCGGATTCATCGCGCTGTGGGTTTTCAGCATTCCTTTGTCGGTCTCGGCGGCGATTGGGTTTATTGCCCTGTCGGGTCAGGCCGTGCTCAATGGCGTGGTGATGCTGTCCGTATTCCAGCAGTTGCAGGCACAGGGGCGCAACGTAGTCCAGGCCGTCACTGAAGGCTCCATACAACGGCTTCGCACCGTGCTCATGACGGCTCTGCTCGCGGCGTTGGGCCTTCTGCCGATGGCGCTAAGCCATGACATCGGATCCGAGACCCAAAGGCCACTCGCCATCGTCGTGATTGGCGGGCTGTTCACCGCCACTTTCCTCACGCTCGTGGTGCTGCCGGTGCTCTATGTCGCCTGGTTTTCCGTCCGTCCGCAGCCTTCGGCCAAGCTCGCTCCGACCATCGCCCAGACCGACTCCACCACCCAGTCGCCATAGCTGGGGCAACTCCCGCCATGTTGCATTCAGCAGCATGGCCGGGTTTTGTTTATTGCTGGCCTTCAAGAATGGCGGTTATGCTCACGCCATCAGGTCGGCACGCGCGCCGCGCCAACCCACATTCGCCGAGATCGCCAGAAGCAAAGCCAAGGACTTATGAAGAGTCTGATTCATTACGCCCTGCACCAGCCGCTGTTCATTGTGCTGGGCACTTTGCTGTTTGCTTTTGCGGGCGTCATTGCATTCCAGAACCTGTCGGTCGAGGCCTTCCCCGACGTGACAGACACCCAGGTCACGGTGATTGCGCTCTACCCGGGGCGCGCCGCCGAAGAGGTCGAAAAGCAGGTCACGCTGCCGATTGAAACCGCGCTGGCCGGGCTGCCCAACGCCATCCGCGTGTTTTCGCATACACAGTTTGGCCTCTCGTTCACGGTTGTCACTTATGACGACTCGGCCCAGGTCCAGCAGGTGCGCCAGCAGGTGGCTGAACGCCTGCGCGGCATTGACCTGCCGCCGGGTGTGGAAGCCGACATCGCGCCCAATGCCACGCCGGTCGGCGAGATCATGCGTTACCGTCTGCGTGGCGACGGCCTGACCACGACTGAACTGCGCACTCTGGAAGACTGGGTGGTCGAGCGCGGCCTGCGCCAGGTGCCCGGCGTGGCTGATGTGGTGGCCATGGGTGGCTTCATCAAGCAATACGAGGTGCAGCCTGACCTGGACAAACTGCGCGCCTACAAGCTCACCTTCCAGAACCTGCTGGACGCGCTGGGGCGCGGCAATTCCAATGCCGGCGGGAGTTATGTGGCGCAAGGGGCGCAGCAATACGCCATTCGCGGCATCGGCCTGCTTGGCTCGGCCGATGACATCGGGCGGATCGTGGTGGCGGCGCGCAATGGCACACCCATCCTGATCCGCGACATTGCCCAGGTGAAAATTGGCGCCGTGCCACGCTTGGGCACGGTCGGCCAGGACTTGGACGACGACGTGGTGACCGGCATCGTGGTGATGCGCAAGGGCGAAAACCCGAGCGTGGTGCTCAAAGGCGTCAAGGCCAAAATTGAAGAGATCAACAACCGCGCCCTGCCCAAAGGAGTGGAGATCGTTCCGTTTTATGACCGCACCTGGTTGATGGGCAAGACGCTGACCACGGTGTTCAAGAACCTGGTCGAAGGCGCCCTGCTGGTGGCGCTGGTGTTGTATCTGTTTTTGTCAAACCTGCGTGCCTCGCTGGCCGTGGTGGTGATCATTCCGCTGGCCTTGTTGTCCACCTTTCTGGGCCTCAAGATCATGGGTGTGCCGGCCAATTTGCTCAGCCTGGGCGCCATGGACTTCGGCATCATTGTGGACGGCGCCGTGATCGTGATCGAGAACATCATGCACCGCCTGGCCGAAAAGAAAGAGGACATGACCGAGGCGGAGCGCCGGCAGGTCATCACCGATGCGGCCAACGAGGTCGGGCGGCCGACGCTGTTCTCGATGCTGATCATCATCGCGGCGCACATTCCTATCTTTGCATTGCAACGCCATGAAGGGCGAATTTTCCAGCCGATGGCGCTGTCCGTCACCACGGCCCTGGTCGGCTCCCTGGTGTTTTCAATCACCCTGGTGCCCCTGCTGGCCTACTGGATGCTGCGCAAAAAACTGCCGCACGGCGACAACCGCCTGGTGCTCTCGGCCAAACGCGTCTACCAGCCGGTGCTGGAGTGGTCTTTGTCGCACCGCAAACAGGTGGTGGCGATGGCCCTGGGCGTGTTCGCGCTGGCCATGGTAGCGGCGGCGCGCCTGGGCAGCGAGTTTTTGCCCGAACTCAACGAAGGCACCATATGGATCAACCTGCGCCTGCCCGCCAGCATTTCCAACGACGAGGCCAAGCGCGTTCTGCGCACAGTGCGCAAGGCCCTGCTCAAAGTGCCCGAGGTGCGCACGGTCGTGTCCAAGGCCGGCCAGCCCGAGGACGGAACCGACCCCAAAACCATCAGCATGGCCGAGGTGTTTGTCGATCTCAAACCCCCGGAGGAATGGCGCAAGGACCAGACCAAAGAGCAGGTGATCGAGGACATGGACCGCGCCGTGTCCGCCGTCCCCGGCATGCAGCCGACGTTTTCGCAGCCGATCCGCGACAACGTGCTCGAATCCATCTCGCAGATCGACGGCCAGATCGTCATCAAAGTGGCCGGCGATGACCTGGCCGAGTTGCGGCGCATCACCGAGTCGGTGGAGCGCGAGATCAAGCAGGTGACGGGGGTGTTCCGCGCCGAGATTGACCGCCAGGGCGAATTGCCGCAGTTGCTGATCGACATCGACCGCGACCGCGCAGCGCGCCTGGGGCTCAACGTGCAGGACATCCAGGATGTGATCGAGGCCGCACTCGGTGGCAAGGCCGCCACGCAATTGTGGGAAGGCGAGCGCAAATTCGCCGTGGCCGTGCGCCTGCCCGAGAACCGGCGCAATATCTCCAGCCTGGCCGCCACCCCGATCCCGACGCCGGACGGAGGTTATGCGGCCCTGGGCAGTGTCGCCAACATCCGCGAAACCAGTGGCGCGATGAACATCGCCCGTGAGGCCGGCAAACGCACCATGGCCATCGGCATCTTCATCAAGAACCGCGACATGGGTTCGGTCGTGGCCGACATGCAGGCCAAGGTCGGCGCCAACGTGAAGCTGACCAAGGGTTACACCATCAGCTGGTCGGGGGAGTTCGAGAACCAGGAACGCGCCATGAAGCGCCTGTCGGTCGTTGTGCCGATCTCCCTTCTGCTGATCTTTGTGCTGCTGTTCGACGCCTTCGGCTCGTTCGGGCGCGCGGCGCTGATCCTGATCAATGTGCCGCTGGCGCTGATTGGCGGCTTTGTGGCGCTGTGGGTGTTTGGCATTCCGCTGTCGGTGTCGGCGGCCATCGGTTTCATTGCGCTGTCCGGCCAGGCCGTGCTCAATGGTGTGGTGATGGTCTCGGTGTTCCAGCAGTTGCAGGCTGAGGGCCTGCCGGTGGCGCAGGCCGTCATCCAGGGCTCCATGCAGCGCCTGCGCACGGTGCTGATGACGGCCATGCTGGCCGCGCTGGGCCTGCTGCCCATGGCGCTGAGCCACGACATCGGCGCCGAGACGCAGCGCCCACTGGCCATTGTGGTGATTGGCGGCCTCTTCACCGCTACCTTGCTCACCCTGGTGGTGCTGCCGGCACTGTATGTGAGCTGGTTTGGGCGGGAAAAGCGGACGGATCTGGTGGCCGATGCGAAGTGACACAAGACTTTCATCGTGGCCCCCTAAAATCCGGGGGTGAACTTGCACCCCAATATCCCTCGGCCATCCATATTAGCCATACTATTTGTAGCATTCTACGCATATTTCACGAGGGCTAACGCCCAATTTCCCCCCCAGGAACCGCCCGCAGTAGCGCTGCACGCCCAAACCACATTCATCTGGCAGGCCAAGCCAGCCTTCAGCGCCGCGTACTCGGGGCCGAATTCTTTAAGCCCGTTGCGGGAAGAGTCCTATTCCTTCACCATGACGGGCGACCTGGGCCTGCGCCTGTGGCCGGGCGCGCAATTGCACATCAACCCCGAGGGCGCACAAGGCGTGCCCTTGTCCAACCTGACAGGCGCGGGCGGCATCAGCAATGGCGAGCTGGCGCGCGGCAGCAGCAGCAGTCTACAAACTTATCCGGCACGCTTCTTCGTGCAGCAGCGCTTCAATGTTGACGGTACGTCAGAAAACATAGATGCCAATTTCAACGAACTCGGCGGCCAGGCTGCCGCACGGCGCTGGACCATCACCCTGGGGACGTTCAGCCTGCTCGATTATTTTGACAACAACCCCTACGCCAAAGACGCGCGCCTCCAGTTCACCAACTGGTCGTTCCTGACACATGGCGCTTGGGACTTTGCCGCTGACGCGCGCGGATACACCAGCGGCCTGGTGATTGAATACCGCACGCCGGCCTGGTCCGTGCGGGCTGGGCGCGCCATGCAGCCGCGCCAGAGCAATGGCCTGGAACTGGACAGCGCAATCACCCGCCACTATGGCGACCAAATCGAGGTCGATGGCAATTTGCCGCTCAATCTGCCCGGCGGCCCCTTGCGCGCGCGCGCCCTGGTGTTCAGCAACCGCGTCGAGGCCGGCAGCTTTGCCGACGCGCTGGCGCTGGGCGGCGTGCCCGACGTGGCTCTGGTGCGCCGCGACCAGGCCAAGACCGGTTGGGGCCTGACGCTGGAGGCACCCCTGACCGAAGACTCGGGCCTGTTTCTGCGCCTGAGCAAGAACAGCGGCAATCTGGAAACTTACGCCTTCACTGAAATCGACAGCCAGACCGCCATCGGCGGCCAGTTCACCGGCGCATTTTTGGGGCGCGGCCAGGACCGCTGGGGCGTGGCCTATGCCGTCAACGGTTTGTCAGACAGCCACCGCGATTACCTGGCCGCTGGCGGCTTGGGGTTCTTTCTGGGCGACGGCCGACTGAACTATGGGGCTGAACGCGTCTTCGAGACCTATTACCGCATCGCCCTGCCCGACTGGAGCCCACGCGTCGGCAAAGTGCAGTCTGCGCTGAGCCTGGGTTTCCAGCACATCAGCAACCCCGGCTACAACCAGGATCGCGGGCCGGTGGCGACTTACACCTTGCGCTGGCACAGCCAGTTTTAGCGCGGGGCGCCACGCCGCGTTCAACACCTGGTCGAAGGCCATCGCCCACACCGAGGCCCGAGTCTGGCGCATTCCGGTGGAAACGTCGGCAAGGCCGGTGCTATTGTTTTTATATCAAACTATTCAATACCGACGAGGGAAATTCGTCATTTTTATCCCTCAATTTGAAAGTTTTGCCATTTCGACGGCAATTTCAGCCGCAAGGCGCGCGTTGTTCATAACCAGCTGGATGTTGGCCGCCAGGCTGTCGCCGCCGGTCAATTCGCTGACACGTGCCAGCAGAAACGGCGTCGCGGCTTTGCCCGTGACGCCTTGGCTTTTCGCCTCGTCCAAAGCCTGGTCCATCGCCTTGCCGATGACATCCGCCGACATGGCAAAGGCCTCGGGAATCGGGTTGGCGATGACCATGCCGCCTTTGAGCTTCATCGTCCATTTGGCGTGCAGGGCCTGGGCAATCTGCAAGGGGGTGTCCAGCCGATAGTCCACCGCGAAGGCGCTGCTGCGGGTGTAAAACGCGGGCAGCGCCAGCGTCTGGTAGCCGACGACCGGCACGCCCAGAGTCTCCAGGTATTCCAGCGTCAGGCCCAGATCGAGTATCGACTTGACGCCAGCGCAAACCACGGCCACGGGGGTTTGCGCCAGCTCTTGCAGATCCGCCGACACGTCAAAACTCTCGGCCGCGCCACGGTGCACACCGCCAATGCCGCCCGTGGCGAAGATGCGGATGCCCGCCATCCCGGCGATGGCCATGGTGGCGGCCACCGTGGTCGCGCCGGTTCGCCCTGCGGCGACGATGAAGGGGATGTCGCGCCGGCTCACCTTGGCAACCTCGCGCCCGGTTTGGCCTAGCTGTTCGATCTCGGCCGCGCTCAATCCCGCGTTGAGCCGGCCATTGACGATGGCGATGGTGGCAGGCACGGCGCCGTTTGCGCGCACCGCCGCCTCGACCTGCAAGGCGGTCGCCACGTTTTGCGGATAAGGCATGCCGTGCGCGATGATGGTGGATTCCAGCGCGACCACAGGCTTGCCCTGGTCCAGGGCGTGGCGCACATCAGGAGACACCTCGAGATAACCTGGCGCTGTCAATGGGTTCATGGCGTGGAGCGTATCAGGACTGCTGCGTCACACCAGCAAACACCGTTTGCGCCGAGGCTGATGACGACGTTGGCCACGCCCATCGCGTGCAGTTGGCTGGCGGCCGCATTTCGCGGCCGAAACGCCATCGACAAAGACGGGGCCCAAGTCGCAATCCTCGAGCAGCCATCGCAGGGCCTCGGCGCTCAAATTGCAGTCCAGCACCGTGCAGGCGGCGTTCTCCAAAACCGCCTTGAACGGCGTCAAATGCGCGACCGACAAACGCGCCAGGATCGCCATGTCGTTGACGGCCAGCGCCATGTCGCCGTTGGGGCCGTGCAATGCCAGGTAAGTGGCGGTGCGTGCATCCTCAAACACGCCCACCAGGCCGACATCCACGCCGCTGGCCTGGGTGGCGGTGATGAGGCGTCGGCCAAAATCGTCCGCGCCAACAGCGCTGATCAGGTGAACACGTCGGCTGGGCCGGCCCAGGCGGGCCAGGTTTTCGGCGACATTGCGTGCCACGCCGCCAGGTGAAAATTCGATCTCGCCTGGATTGGAATCACCGCGCAACAAAGCTGCGCGGCTGTGGCCGGCAATGTCCATATTGGCGGCGCCGACCACACAGACATCATCAGGCGCTGATTCAGCCCCGGAGCTGGGTGCAGCGTTTGTGTCAGCGTTTGTGTCAGCGTTGGAAGAAGGACTTGCCACCGGATTGACCATTTTTTGTCGCGCGGGGGCTTGCGGGCGCTGAAGAAGAATCTGTGCGTGAATTCGGCGGCACAATGGCAAACCCGCACTTTGCGCCACCCGATCTGATGATACTTGTTGCCGGCTCCGCCAATCTGGATTTTGTAGTCCGCGCCCAGCACATTCCCGCGCCGGGCGAAACGGTACTGGGCCGCGAGTTCAAGACCTTCCCCGGCGGCAAAGGCGCGAACCAGGCGGTGGCCAGCGCGCGCGCGGGCGGCGCGCCAACCGCGATGTTGCTGGCGCTGGGGGACGATGCCTTCGCGACGCCGCTGGAACAGTCCTTGCGCGAGGCCGGCGTGTTGTTGCATATCAAGCGCGTGGCCGAAGAGCCCACCGGCACCGCCTTCATTTGCGTGAGTGACGACGCGGAAAACGCCATCACCGTGGCCCCCGGCGCCAACAACGCGCTGCTCGCGCACGACCTGGTGCTGCTTGCCGGGATCAGCCATTTGCTGATGCAGCTGGAAACGCCCCTGGCGAGTGTGGCGGCCTACGCCGCGGCAGCGCGCAAGCAGGGCGTCAAGGTTGTTTTGAACGCGGCGCCCGCGCAAAAGTTGCCCGATGGGTTGCTGGCCTTGATCGACGTGCTGATCGTCAATGAGGGCGAACTCGCCGTGATCGCCAACCATGGCGGCAATATCGAGCAAGACCTCGCGCGCGTGGCCGTGCCCTGCGTCATCGTCACGCTGGGCAGCCAGGGCGCATTGGCGCGGCTGGACGGCCAGTTGATGCGGCAAGCCGCTTTTCCCGTCAAACCAGTGGACACCACAGGCGCGGGCGACACCTTCTGCGGCGTCCTCGTCGCGGCCCTCAGCCAGGGCCAGTCACTGGCGCAAGCCCTGCGCATGGCCAGCGCTGCGGGCGCGCTGGCCTGCACCCGGCCCGGCGCGCAATCGAGCATTCCAACCCACGAAGAGCTGCAAGGCTTTCTGGCCGAACACCCCAGCGTCTAGTGATCTTTGCCTTGAAGATGACAAACCCAATGCCGTTCACCCTGCGACTGGGGTCCAATGCGACCCCATATTTGACTTGGTGGGCCCGAGCGGGTTGGCGCGGCATTCAGCTACGCGGCTGTCCCCCGCGTCGGCCAATGGCCGACCGCTCCTCCTTGACGCCGCTGCGCCGAGTGCCACGTCAACCCGCTCCTTTGGAGTGTGTGCCTGCGCAACCGTTGCAAAGCACCCTCGCTCACAGCCGGGGAGGCTGGGGTGGGTGGCGTAGCGAAGTAAAGGGGCAACTGTCTCGTGAATTTCGGAACTCTCAATAAGTGAAAAGAAAAGAGCGCCATGACCCAAATGCAAACGCAAAAGCAAAAATACAAAGTCATCTATGACACCGACCCCGGCGTGGACGACGCCATGGCGCTCTACTTCGCGCTGGCGCACCCTTTGATCGACGTGGTCGGCATCACCACCACGTTTGGCAATGTCACTGTGGAGCAGGCGGCGGTCAACGCGCTGTACCTGACTGCCATCGCCTGCCGGAAAATCGCGGTAACGCAGGGTGTCAAAACCCCCTGGGTCAAACCAGGCGAAGCGCCCCCCGCCTACATCCACGGCGCGGACGGCCTGGGCAACCTGGAGCGCCGCGCGGCCACCCGCAACCAGCTCGACCCGCGCTCCAGCGCGCAGTTCATCGTGGACGCGGCGCGTGCCGAACCCGGTGAAATCAGCTTGGTGGCGGTCGGGCCGCTGGGCAACTTGAGCCTGGCCCTGAAGCTGGAGCCGAACCTGCCCCGGCTGCTGCGCGAAGTCATCATCATGGGCGGCGCGATCACCGAGCCGGGCAATGTCTCCCCGGTGGCCGAAGCCAACATCTGGAACGACCCGCACGCGGCGGACCAGGTTTTCACGGCGGGCTGGAAGCTCAGCATGGTGGGGCTGGACGTGACGCACCAGGTCATCATGCCGGTGGCGCTGTTCAAGGCCATCGCGGCCAAACACAGGCATATCGCCACCGACACCCTGCTGCATGCAGTGGATTTTTACGCCAATTTCTACAGCAATTTGTACCCGCATGTAGCCAAAATCCACGGTTGTTTTGGCCATGACGTGCTGGCCTTCATCTACCTGGTGAACCCCGAGTTCTTCACCCTCGAACGAGGGCGGATCCGGGTCGCCACCGATGGCCTGGCGCAGGGCCAGACCATGCTGGACCGCAAGCCCTTCATTGGCTACGCGCAAAAAGGCTGGGGCAAAGACAAGCCCGAAACCCAGGTCTGCATGCAGGTCGATGCCGCTGCCTGCAACCGGGTGTTTGAACAAACCCTGATGGGCGACTGGCTGGCAGCCTGGCCCGCGCCCTGACCGTCTTGACCCGACCCCAAGGAGGAACCATGCAACTCCCCATCGTTGACTACCGCAGCCCCACTGCCGCGCAAGACTTCTGCAAAAACCTGCACGACACCGGTTTTGGCGTCTTGCGCAACCACCCGCTGGACCAAGGCCTGGTCGAAGGCATCTATGCCGAATGGCTGCGCTTTTTCGCAAGCGACGCCAAAAACAAATACCCGCAAGACCCGGCCAGACTCGACGGTTATTTTTCGCCCGCCGTGTCGGAAACCGCCAAGGACCACACCCAGCGCGACCTGAAAGAGTTCTTCCACATCTTCCCCTGGGGCCGTTACCCGTCCGAGGTGTCCGACGCCGCGCGGCGTTATTACGTGGCCGGCAGCGCCCTGGCGGCCGAACTCCTGCAGTGGGTTGAAGACAACTCGCCGCCCGAGGTCAAAGCAAAATATTCAATGCCCCTGCCCGACATGGTCAAGGGCTGCGAACAAACCCTGCTGCGGGTATTGCACTACCCGCCCTTGAGCGGCAACGAAGAACCGGGCGCAGTCCGCGCCGCCGCCCACGGGGACATCAACCTGCTGACCATCCTGCCCGCCGCCACCGAGCCAGGCCTGCAGGTGCTGGGCAAAGACAACAAATGGATCGACGCGCCCACCGATTTCGGCCTGCTCATCGTCAACATCGGCGACATGTTGCAGGAGGCGTCCGGCCACTACTACCCGTCCACCATCCACCGGGTGCTCAACCCCATCGGCGCCGGGGCCAAAAAGTCGCGCATCTCGATGCCGCTGTTTCTGCACCCGCGCCGCGAGGTGGTGCTGTCGGAGCGCTACACCGTGCAGGCATATTTCAGTGAGCGCATGCAGGAACTGCGGGGGGTGCGCAAGGGCTGACGGCGTGATCGGATGACGTGGCCAAATGCCTTTCAGGGGCAGCGCCTGCGGCTTGGCGCCGCGCGTTTTCGCAACGCCAGGGTAAACAGGGCAGCACGGTCGAAGTGCTGGACCTGTACTGGGGCGATTTGTCGGGTCTGGGGCGGCGCTGGAGATCAGCGCGGCGGTTTTGTTTGCCGAAGTGGCGTAGCGAATCTTTGCACCGCTCTGCATATCAATAACCAATAACGCCGGATCGACCCAGCCGCCGACTCTGGCGGCAGTACGATTGGCAATTCGGATTGCTTCACTATAAATAGCTATATATGCATAGCCGACGAGGGCAAACGCCTCATTTTATGCCTCAAACCGTCAGTTGGCGATAGAAATAGGCTGTATCGCACAAACCGCCCTGCGGCCACAAGGCATAACCGGGGATGACGCCGGCGCGTTGCCAGCCCGCGCGCTGATACAGGCGCTCGGCGTCGCCACTGGCGGTGTCCAGCACCAGCAGGGTCTTGCCGCATTGGCGCGCTGTAGCTTCGGCGGCTTGCATCAGGGCCTCGCCCAGGCCCAGGCGGCGGGCGCGCCGGTGCACCAGCATCTTGGCCAGATCGGCGCGGTGCGGCTGGTTGTCGGGCTGGCTCAGCACCAATTGAACGGTGCCGACGATGCCGTCGGCGTCCTGCGCCACCAGCAACGCCCGCTCGCCCCTGGCGACGCCAGCCGCCACGCCGTGCCAGAAATCCAGCGCTTTGGGCAGCGGCAAGGGGTGCATGAAGCTCACCGACGCGCCGCCGGCCACGCAGTCGATCAAGACCTCGGCCAGTTGCTGGATTTGGCTGTCGGTCACACTCGGCAAGCGATGGACGGCGTGGCTGTGGGAAGCGGAGTTGGTTTGCATCGTGCAAAGTTTACTTGTGCAAGCCCTCAAGACTCAAGGTAGTGAGAGTGCCAGAGAGCCCCGGGCTACGGGGTGTTCTCGGATTTCGGCGTTTTGCAGTGCCATGGCGCGTTCAGCGGCCGATGCCAGCTCTGCTTGATCGACGGCCGTAGCGCCAGTGGGGCATCACGCCGCCGCTCCTCATGCTGCGTGACCCCTGTCGCCTGCGGCGCCACGGCGCAGAAATCGTCGGGACGGCGTGATGCCCCATTGGCGCAGAAGGATAGACGGTTGAGGGCAGAACGCGGAGCTCGCGCACCAGGATCCGTGCAGCCATTATCGAGAGGTCAAGAAATGCCCCGGAATCTCCGACATCCTCTCGCCGACAGGCTGATGCCACGCCGTCCCGACGATTTCTGCGCCGTGCTGTCGCAGGCAAGGCGGAACACGCAGCATGAGGAGCGGCGGCGTGGCATCAGCCTGTCGGCTGACGGCGGGCCGATAAGCACAATGCTTTTTGGCCACTGAAACGACTTCGCAACTATCGACCGGGCAAAAACACAGTGCGTCGCCTTCAAACAAAGCCATAGACCAAATTCACATATCAAAATCACAATAATGTAGTTTGCAATATAAGCAAGGCAGCCCAAAATCCCACCCCTATGCATGATTTTGCTTTCATCTTCGCGGGTTTCTTTGTCGGAATCGTCGTCGGCCTGACGGGCGTGGGCGGCGGCTCCTTGATGACGCCGATCCTGATTTTCTTTTTTGGCGTCAAGCCGTATATGGCCGTCGGCACGGATTTGTTGTTCGCCGCCTTCACCAAGATGGGCGGCACCATCAAATTGGCGCGCGCGCGCCGGGTGGACTGGCGTGTGGTGGGGCAACTGTGCGCCGGCAGCATTCCGGCGGCCCTGGTCACGCTCTACGTCCTGCACACGCTCGGCCCGGCCAACCCGGCCGTGCAACACGTGATGACCACTACGCTGGGCGCAGCCTTGCTGCTGACGGCCGCCGCCACCTTGTACAAGGCAATCCGCGGCAAATCCTCACCCGCGTCGGTGCAAATCGGCCAGGAAGCGGCGGCCACACGCCCCATCCACTGGAGCCTGCCGCCGCTGTTCGGCGCCTTGATCGGCACCTTGGTCACGCTGACCTCGGTCGGCGCGGGCGCCATCGGCGTCACGGTGCTGATGATTTTGTATCCCAAGCTGCCGCTGTCGCGCATCGTCGGCGCGGACATCGCCTATGCTGTGCCGTTGACTTTTGTAGCCGGCATGGGCCACGCTTCACTCGGGTCGGTCGATTGGCCCCTGCTGGCCAAGTTGCTGGTGGGCTCCATTCCCGGCATCTGGATTGGCTCCCACCTGCTGACTCGCACGCCAGAGCGGATAATCCGCTCCCTTTTGTCGGTTTTGCTGGCCTACGCTGGCCTGAAACTGATCGCCATCTGATTTTTCAAAAAACCCGAGACCATGTACCAATACACAGACTTTGACCGCGAATTCGTCAAAAACCGCGCCGCGCAATACCGCGACCAGCTAGAGCGCCATCTGGCGGGCAAACTGGTGGATGACGAGTTCCGACCCCTGCGCCTGCAAAACGGCTGGTACGTGCAGCGTTTTGCGCCGATGTTGCGGGTGGCAGTGCCTTACGGCGAGCTGTCAAGCAAACAACTGCGCGTGCTGGCCAAAATCGCCCGCGACTTCGACAAAAAAGAGCAGAACAACATAAGCCACGCCAACCCCGGTTTGAGCGATTTGAGTTCCCTGCCCACCGGCGTCGGCCACTTCACGACACGCCAGAACGTGCAGTACAACTGGATCCCGCTCGACAAAAGCGCCGATGTGATGGATCTGCTGGCCAGCGTGGACATGCACGGCATCCAGACCAGCGGCAATTGCATCCGCAACATCACCAGCGACGAGCGCGCCGGCATCGCTGTGGACGAGGTGGCCGACCCGCGCCCGTTTGCCGAAATCATGCGCCAATGGAGCAGCCTGCACCCCGAATTTGCATTTTTGCCGCGCAAGTTCAAGATTGCCATCACCGGGGCCAAAGAAGACCGCGCGGCCACCTATTGGCATGACGTGGGCTTGCATGTACTCAAAAATGCCGCCGGCGAAATCGGCTTTCGCGTGCTGGTTGGCGGCGGCATGGGCCGCACGCCCATCGTCGGCACCCAGATCCGCGACTTTTTGCCCTGGAACCAGTTGCTCAATTTTCTGGAGGCCGTGGTGCGCGTTTACAACCGCTGGGGCCGGCGCGACAACATCTACAAGGCACGCATCAAGATCTTGGTGAAGGCCGAAGGCGCGCGCTTCACCGAGGAAGTCGAAGCCGAATACCAGCAGATTTTGACCGTGGACGGCGCGCCGCACACCATCAGCCAGGCCGAGCTGGACCGTGTGTCCGCCTCGTTTGTGCCGCCCGCGCTCAATTGCAACCGCAAACTCGGCGAAGAGAAAATCGCCAACATCCTGCGCGCCGCCGCCCAGGACGACATTGAGTTTGGCCGCTGGCTGCAGCAAAACGTGGCCGCGCACAAAAACCCGGATTTGCGAGCCGTCACGCTGTCATTCAAGCGCCTGGGTTACGCCCCGGGCGACGCCACTGCCAACCAGCTGGACGGTGCGGCTGCTTTGGCCGACGAATTCTCCGCCGGTGAAGTGCGTGTGACGCACGACCAAAACCTGGTGCTGCCCTGGGTCCGCTGTGACCAGTTGCCCGAGCTCTGGCGCGCGGCCCGCAAGCTGGGTTTTGCCAAACCCAACATCCGCCTGCTGACCGACATGATCGCCTGCCCTGGCGGCGATTTCTGCTCGCTGGCCAACGCACGTTCGCTGCCGGTTGCCCAGGCCATCACCGAGCGTTTTCAGGACATGGACGAATTGCACGACCTGGGCGAGATTGACCTGCACGTCAGCGGCTGCATCAACTCCTGCGGCCACCACCACAGCGGGCACATTGGCATTTTGGGCGTCGACAAAGACGGCAAGGAGTGGTACCAGGTGTCGCTCGGCGGCTCCGATGGCTCCACTTTGAGCGGCGCTCCCGTGGCTGGCAAAGTGGTCGGACCATCGTTCGCGGCCGACGAAGTGGCGGACGTGATCGAGGCCCTGCTCGACACCTACCGCCGTGAACGTGAGCTTGCAGAAACCTTCATTGACACCCTGCGCCGCGTCGGCCCCGAGGCATTCAAGACAGCGGCCAACAGCGTGCGCGTAAGCACTGGCAAAAACGCCCACAAAGCCGGTGCAGCCATCTCCACGGTCACTGAAGTCGAGGCGGCATAAGCCGGTGCATGACCATGAAAAATACTATTAAACTAATAGCAACCTCCGCCCATTCCACGAGGGCTACAAGCCAAAATGACACCCCAACCGACGTGCTGGACCTGGCCAATGACGCGGATCCACGCGCTTTGAGCCTGGACGGCGTCCAGCGCATCAACCTGAACTTCCCCAAATTCACCGATGGCCGGGCCTACAGCCAGGCGTTTTTGCTGCGCCGCCGTTTGGGTTTCAAGGGCGAAATCCGCGCCACCGGCGACGTGTTGATCGACCAGCTGGTGCAAATGCAACGCACCGGGTTTGACAGCGCCGTCCTGCGCGAAGACCAGGACCTGGCGTTCGCGCAAGCCCAGTTTGACCGCTTCAACGCGTTCTACCAGGGCGACGCGGTGACGGCCGAGCCGCTGTTTCAAAGGGCTGCTTGATGCAAGGCGAAACCTCTTCGCTGTCAAACCGGCCAGGACCCGGCGCCGTCAAGACGCTGTCGGCGATTGAGCAGAACGCCCGTGCGTCCAAAGATTTCGATGCCAAACTGGCGCAGACGCAAAGCCTGCTCAAGGCGGCAGCGCTTGAATTTGCAGCGCCCAATGCGGGTGCAGCGGGTGCTGCCAGTCTGATCACTCAAGCCTCCAGCCTGGGCGCTGAAGACATGGTCGTCAGCCACCTGATCAACCGCCTGCAACTCGACATCGGCATCTTTGTGCTGGAGACTGGCATGTTGCATGCCGAAACCCTGCAAGTCCTCGCAGACCTCAAGGCCACGTCGCGTGCGCCGGTGGAAGTCTTCAAACCGGTGAATGAATCCGTCATTCAGTTTGTGGCCCGTGAAGGCAAAGACGCCATGTACAAAAGCATAGATCTGCGCAAGGCTTGCTGCGGCATTCGCAAGATGGAACCGCTGGAGCGGGCACTGGCGGGCAAAACGGCCTGGATCACCGGCCTGCGCCGCGAGCAGTCCGGTGCACGCGCCGACGTGCCGCTGCGCGACGAGAGCGATGCCAAACGCGTCAAATTCAACCCGCTGGCCGACTGGACCTGGGGCGACGTGTGGCATTACATCAATATCAACAACGTCGCCTACAACCCCCTGCACGACCAGTTTTTTCCCAGCATTGGCTGCGCGCCCTGCACCCGCGCCATCGCCCTGGGCGAAGACTTCCGCGCCGGGCGCTGGTGGTGGGAAGACGAAGCCGCCAAAGAGTGCGGCCTGCACGCCAAAGACGCATCAAACAAAGAGGAAGCCACCGCATGAATGCCCGCGCCGAACACGAAATTCTGGCCCACGAACGCTTGACCCACCTGAGCAACCAGCACCTGGATGCGCTGGAAGAAGAGACGATTTTCATTCTGCGTGAAGTCGCCGCCACGTTCGAGCGCCCCACCCTGCTGTTCTCGGGCGGCAAGGACTCCCTGGTGCTGCTCAAATGCGCCGAAAAAGCCTTCGGTGGACCGGGTAGCCCCTCTGGTAGCGGCAACATCCCGTATCCGCTGTTGATGATAGACACCGGCCACAACTTCCACGAGGTCACCGACTTCCGCGACTTCCGCGCCAGGGAGCTCGGCGCCGAGCTGATCGTGCGCAGTGTCGAAGACTCGATGAAACGCGGCACCGTGCGCCTGGCCCATCCGGGTGAATCGCGCAATGTGCACCAGTCGGTCACCCTGCTCGAAGCGATCGAAGAGTTCCGCTTTGACGCCCTGATTGGCGGCGCCCGCCGCGATGAAGAAAAAGCCCGCGCCAAGGAGCGCATTTTTTCCCACCGTGACAGTTTTGGACAATGGCAACCCAAGTCCCAGCGGCCCGAGCTGTGGACGCTGTTCAACACCCGCCTGCAGCAGGGCGAACACTTCCGCGTGTTCCCGATCTCCAACTGGACCGAGATGGACGTGTGGCAATATATCGAGCGTGAACACATCGCCCTGCCGTCGCTTTACTACTCACACAAGCGCGAGGTAGTCGAGCGCAAGGGCCTGCTGGTCCCCGTGACCGATCTCACACCCCTGCGCGCCGGCGAGGTGGCCGAGTCCCGCGACGTGCGTTTTCGCACCGTCGGCGACATCACCTGCACCTGCCCTGTGCCAAGCCTGGCTGGCACGGCCGCCGAGATCGTGATTGAAACCCTGGCCGCCGATGTGAGCGAACGCGGCGCCACACGCATGGACGACAAAACTTCCGAGGCTTCAATGGAGAAGCGGAAAAAAGACGGGTATTTCTGATGAACGCTACCACTTTAATAGCTGACAATATAGATTCCACGAGGGCTATTGGCAGTTTTGACACCCATTCGGCGCTGAAATTCATCACCTGCGGGTCTGTCGACGATGGCAAGAGCACCCTGATTGGCCGCCTGCTGGTGGACAGCAAGGCGGTGCTGCAAGACCACCTGGCCGGTGTGCAGCGCCAGGGCGAAACAGACCTGGCCCTGCTGACCGATGGCCTCTCGGCCGAGCGCGAGCAGGGCATCACGATTGACGTGGCCTACCGCTACTTTGCCACCGAATCACGCAAATTCATCATTGGCGATGCGCCCGGCCACGAGCAGTACACCCGCAACATGGTCACCGCTGCCAGCAGCGCCGACGCCGCCGTGGTCCTGGTCGATGCCACCAAACTGGACTGGCAAAACCCCAACATGGATTTGCTGGTGCAGACGCGCCGCCATTCGCTGCTGTGCAATCTGCTGCGCGTGCCATCGATTGTGTTTGCGGTGAACAAGCTTGATGCGGTGGCCGACTCAACTTTGGCTTACCAAAACATCAGCACGGCGCTGAACAAATTTGCCGCGTCGGCCGGCATCACCGTCAGCGCCACCGTGCCGATATCGGCCCTCAAGGGCTGGAACGTGGTGGAGCGTTGCGGCGACGGCCTGGCCCCTCATCCCAGCGGCTGGTGTGCTTACAACGGCCCGAGCCTGCTTCAGATTCTGGAACAGCTGCCATCCACACCGGCGGATGTTGGCGTGCCGTTCGCCTTCCCGGTGCAGTGGGTTGAGAAATTTTCCTCGTCCAGCGACACCAGCCAGGGCCGGCGCATTTTCTGGGGCCGCGTGGCCACAGGTGGCGTGCAGATCGGGCAGCAAATCTCGATTCTGCCCAGCGGACAAGCCGCGACGGTGGCGCAGGTGCTCAACCACGTCCGTGTGCCTGGTGCCGTGCTGGCAGGGCACAGCGCCGGCATCGTGCTGGCAGGGCACAGCGCCGGCATCGTGCTGGACCGCGAAGTGGATGTGTCGCGCGGTGATTGGCTGCTAGAGAATGTGGCTCCCACGCTTGCCGCTTCGCGTGCTGCGCTGCCCCCCGAGGAGGCCGTGCCTGGCTTGGGGCGGCCCGGCCCGGCGGCGTCCGCGTTCACCCCCACGCGCGAACTCCAGACCACCATCGCCTGGATGGACGACGAGCCTTTGGTGGCAGGGCGCCTCTATTGGGCCCTGCATGGCCATCGCTGGGTCAAGGCCAAGGTCAAGCGCATCGTGCACAAGCTCAACATCAACACGCTGGCTGAAGAAGACGCCAGCCAGCTCGACCCGAACGCCATCGGGCATGTGGAACTGACTTTTCAGGAGCCGGTCGCCGCCTTGCCTTTCAGCCAATCCCGCGTGTTGGGCTCGCTGATTCTGGTGGACACGGCGTCGCACAAGACCTCGGGCGCGGTGCTGGTTAGATAAAATCAGCGCTTAAACTACCGCGTTGCCGAGCGTGGGCATTCCAGAAATTCAATTTTGGGGATGCAGTGCAAGGCGCAAGACGCAGCCATACCCCCGTATGGCGAGGCTTTGCAACGCAGCAATGCGCCCCAACATTGGATTTATGGAATTGCCCACATGACACATACCGTCACCGAAGCCTGTATCAAATGCAAATACACCGACTGTGTGGACGTCTGCCCCGTGGAC
This sequence comes from Rhodoferax sp., assembly GCA_031392945.1. GTDB lineage: Bacteria > Pseudomonadota > Gammaproteobacteria > Burkholderiales > Burkholderiaceae_C > JANYCG01. The sequence continues at coordinate 31,895 of JANMVT010000190.1, forward strand.
TGTTTTCGTGAAGGCCCAAATTTTCTGACCATCGACCCCGATGAGTGCATTGACTGCGCGGTGTGTATCCCTGAATGCCCGGTGAATGCGATTTACGCTGAAGAAGACGTGCCTGCCGACCAGCAGCACATGACCAAACTCAACGCCGAGCTCGCCAAATTGCAGGGCTGGAAAAGCATCACCAAACGCAAAGCGCCGCCGGCCGACGCGGATGATTTCAAGGACGTCGTTGGCAAATTGCATCTTTTGGAGCGTTGATCCATGAGCGCCTCCATCATCGAGACCGACGCGGTAATTGTTGGTGCGGGCCCAGTCGGCCTGTTCCAGGTGTTTGAACTGGGCCTGCTGGAAATCAAGGCGCACGTCATTGACCTCTTGCCCTACCCCGGCGGCCAGTGCATCGAGCTCTACCCCGACAAGCCGATTTATGACATTCCGGCGATCCCGGTGTGCACCGGCAAAGAGCTGACCGACAGTCTGATGAAACAGATAGCGCCTTTCGGCGCGACCTTTCATTACAACCAGGAAGTCAGCGCCATTGCCAAACAGGACGACGGGCGCTTCTTGCTCGAAACCTCCTCGGGCACGAAGTTCATGACCAAGACGATTTTCATCGCCGCAGGCATGGGCGCGTTCCAGCCGCGATTGCTCAATATTGGCGGTATTGCCAAATTCGCCGATGCAGAAACATCGTCGCCCCAGGTGTTTTACAAAGTCAAAAACCGCGCCGCGTTCGCCAACCAGGACGTGGTGATTTTGGGCGGTGGCGACTCCGCGCTGGACTGGACGCTGGACTTCATGAGCGAAGGCCCGCTCAAGGCCAAATCCGTCACCCTGATCCACCGGCGCGACGGCTTTGTGGCCGCACCCGCCAGCGTCGCCAAAATGCGCGCCTTGTGTGAGGCCCATCAGATGAAGTTCATGGTCGGCCAGATCACGGCCTTTGACGAAGAAGCTGGCCGCATGACCGCCGTCACGGTCACAGGGGTCGATGGCGAAACCAGTTTCGTCAAACTCGATTTGCTGCTGATTTTCTTTGGCCTGTCCCCCAAACTCGGGCCGATTGCCGAATGGGGTCTGGACATTGAACGGCGCCAGCTCAAGGTTGACACCGAAAAATTCCAGACCAGCGAAAAAGGCATTTTTGCTGTGGGTGACATCAACACCTACCCCGGCAAAAAGAAACTGATTTTGAGCGGGTTCCACGAAGCCGCCCTGGCTGCCTTTGGCGCAACCGCCATCGTGTTTCCGGACAAGAAAGTGATGTTGCAATACACCACCACGTCACCCAAGCTGCACAAGGTGCTTGGCGTGGAGACACCGGTTTTTGAGCGTTGAACTGCCTGGGCCAATCAAGGATTACAATTCCATCGCGTTCGCAAGATCGCATCCGCTAGGGGTGTTGCCATCGAAAGCTGGCGACTGAGAAAGTCCCTTTGAACCTGATAGAGGTAATCCTCGCGCAGGGAAGCAAGTTTCAAGCGGGGAATCCGGATCGCATCCGCGACTTCTGCCCTGCCCAAGACCGTGCCGACCTGCCACTTTTCACAGCCTGGAGCTTGTTTGTGGCAACCATTTCTTCATTTGAAAACAAGGCGTTGACCCCGGTCGCGCCGGCTGACCGCGTCTTTGGCTGGTCGCAGCACGCGTCGCTCTGGTTCAGCCTGGGCGTGGGTTTGCTGGTGATGCAGATTGGCGCCTACCTGGTGCCAGCCGTCGGCACGCGTGACGCGGCCATCGCCATTGTTTTGGGCTCCCTGCTGGGCGCCGGCCTGCTGGCCTGGACGGCAAAACTGGGCTGCGACACGGGCCTGACCAGCGCGGGCCTGATGCACGCCACCTATGGCAGCCTGTTTGCCAAGCTGCCCGTCATCCTGAACATTTTGCAGTTGGTCGGCTGGACCACGTTTGAGCTGGTCATCATGCGCGACGGCACCGCCGCCATCGGCAAACAGTCCTTTGGCCTGGAATTGGGCGGGTTTGGCGGCACGCTGTCCACCACCTTGTTATGGGGCGCAGTCCTGGTCGCCCTGATTTCGGCATCCATGCTCACCACGGTTCGCAAACTGATCGGCAGGTTTGCCTTGCCCCTGGTGGTCCTTTCCCTGGTGTGGCTGACCTGGCAGTTCGGCGCGCAGGTCGCCGCCAAGGGGCTTGACGCCTTCTGGGCGCGCCCCGGCGACGGCAGCATGGGCATGTTGTCGGCCATGGACCTGGTGATCGCGATGCCAGTCTCCTGGCTGCCCCTGATTGCCGACTACGCTCGCCACGGCCGCAACGGCAAAGCCGCCATGAGCGGCACCTGGCTGGGCTACGCCGTCGCCAACATCTGGTGTTACGCACTGGGCGTGATGGTGGTCAGTGTGGCGGCGCCCGGCACCGACCTGGTCACCGCCTTGCTGTTGGCGCAAGGCGGCTTGATCGCATTGGGTTTGATCCTGTTTGATGAAATCGACAACGCTTATGGCGACGTGTATTCGGGCGCGGTGTCGAGCCACAGTGTCCTGCCCAACTGGAGCATCCGCCAATGGGGGTTGGCGATTGCCATCGCCTGCACCGGCCTGGCCCTGGTGCTGCCCATGCACAGCCTGGAGCCGTTTTTGTTGATGCTGAGCTCGGTGTTTGTGCCTCTGTACGGCGTGATATTGGGCCGGCTGGGCACGTCAACGTCTTTTGGTCAGGCAGGCCTTGCCCCGGATGGCGGCAAGCTGAAGCTTTCAGCCGCCCTGCTCTGGATCGCGGGCATCGTGTTGTACCACGCGCTTGCCAAATGGGCGCCTCAGCTAGGGTCCGCACTGCCAACGCTGGCCTTGACCTTTGTCCTGGCCTGGGCGACACGGCCCAAGGCCATTTGACAAGGCCGGGCTGGTCAGGCGGCGCGCAATATTTTCATGGCAACAGGGGCATGTCCATGGTTCAGCGGCCCATGACCTTGGCCGGTGTGAACCTGCGCGCCGGCGGCGATGGCCTTGAGGATGTAATCCCGCGCCTGCCTGACTGCCGCCTCAAGACCCAGACCCAGGGCCAGGTACGCAGCGATGGCCGACGACAGCGTGCAGCCAGTGCCGTGCACGTTGCGGCTGTTGATGCGCGGCGATTGCAGATGAACCAAGGGCTTGCCCGGCTGCGCCAGAACGTCCACCACCTGGTCGCCGGCCAAATGTCCACCCTTGAGCAAGGCGGCTCGCGCGCCCAGTTGCAACAAGTCCATCGCGGCGGCATCCAGTTCGTCTATTTGGCGGATGTCGCGCTGGAGCAGCAGCGCCGTTTCATCCAGATTGGGCGTCACCACCAGCGCACGGGGAAACAGTTCACGCACCAGCACCGCCACGGTGTCTTGCCCGACCAGGGTGTCGCCGCTGGTGGCCACCATCACCGGGTCGAGCACGACCTTGTCGAGCCGGTAGTGGTCTATCGCCCACGCCACCACCTCCACAATTTCGGGCGAATGCAACATGCCAATTTTCACGGCGTCCACGCCGATGTCGTCCAGCACGGCTTGCAGTTGCGCCTTCAAAATCGCAGCGGGCACGCCGTGGATGGCGGTAACGCCCAGGGTGTTTTGCGCCGTGATCGCGGTGATGGCCGTCATGCCATAACACCCCAGCGCCGCAAAGGTTTTGAGGTCAGCCTGAATGCCGGCGCCCCCGCCGCTGTCGGAGCCGGCGATCGACAGCACGCGCGGATAACGGCATGGAGTCGTCAAGGTTTCATGTTTTTCCATGCTGAAAATTATCGGCGCAAATGCGCGCTGGCCGGCCTGAGTCTTTCCCATGGCTAATCAAATGGTGCCGCCGTCATCGGTCGTCCTGGGCGCGGGCCTGATGGGCCGCCTGCTGGCCTGCGAGCTGGCGCGCCAGGGGCATTCGGTGTCTCTGTTTGATGCCGCAGGCCCTGACGCCCAAGGTTCCGCCGCGCGGGTGGCCGCAGCCATGCTCGCGCCGTTGGCGGAATCCGCCGTGACCGAAGCGCCAGTGGTGCAAATGGGGCAATACGCTTTGGGCCGCTGGCCGGAAATGCTGCGCGAACTTGAGCAGCCGGTGTTTTTCCAGCAAGAGGGCACCCTGATTCTTTGGCATCGCCAGGACGCCCCAGAGGCCGCCCGCTTCACCCGCCAGCTTGAGGCGACCCAGCGCCAAATGCCTACATTGCCCCAGTCCCAGGCGGTAAACAGCGCACAAATCGCCGCGCTCGAACCGGCACTTGCAAATCGGTTTGCGCAGGGCCTTTATCTGCCGCTGGAAGGCCAGCTCGACAACCGCCAGTTGTTGAATGCCCTGCTGCATCAACTGCAACAACTGCAGGTTCAACTGCACTGGAACAACCCGCGCGCGCCGGGTGATTTTTCACCCGGCCAAACGGGCCAGCCCGACCGGGTGTTTGATTGCCGGGGCCTGGGCGCGCGGCCAGACTGGGCTGCCTTGCGCGGCGTGCGTGGCGAGGTCATTCGCCTGCATGCGCCCGAGGTGCATTTGACGCGCCCGGTGCGCCTGATCCACCCGCGTTACCCGCTCTACATCGCGCCCAAGCCAGACCACTTGTTTGTGGTCGGCGCGACCGAAATTGAATCCGACGACATGTCCCCTGCCAGCGTGCGCTCGACGCTGGAACTGCTCAGTGCCGCCTACGCCGTGCACAGCGGTTTTGCCGAAGCCCGCATCATCGAGATCGCCACCCAGTGCCGCCCGGCCCTGCCCGATAATTTGCCGTCCATCCGCTTGCTTGGCGAGCGCACAATCCAGATCAACGGTTTGTACCGCCATGGCTTTTTGGTCGCCCCGGCCTTGCTGGACGTGGTGATGGAACTGGTCCAGTCTGGCCAATCAGCGCTGGCCGGGCGTTTTTCTCTTTCAATCGGCCCATGAAAATTTCGATCAACAAAATGCCGCACGAACTTCCCGACGACGCGACGCTGGCCGATGCGGTGGCCCTGGTCAAGGCCGTTGCGCCCTTCGCCGCCGCCGTCAACCTGCAGTTTGTGCCCAACACCCAGTACGCGCAGACACGCCTTAAGCCCGGCGACCACATTGAAATCATCCGGCCCGTTACCGGCGGCTGATACTGCCAAATATCGATACCATGCTTCGCACCAACTCACCCGATCCCATGGTCCTTTACGGCCAAACCTTTCACAGCCGCCTGCTGCTGGGCACCTCGCGTTACCCCTCACCGGCGATTCTGGAAGCCGCCGTGACGCTGGCCAGGCCGGCCATGCTGACGGCCTCATTGCGCCGGCAAAACCTGGCGCCCGGCGATTCGTCCCATACCGACAACAGCTTCTGGGCCCTGTTGCGCCAACTCGATGTGCCCGTGTTGCCCAACACCGCCGGTTGCCACAGCGTGCAAGAAGTGATCACCACCGCCCAGATGGCGCGCGAAGTGTTTGCAACGCCCTGGATTAAGCTGGAATTGATCGGCGACGATTACACCCTGCAGCCCGACACCCTGAATCTGGTGGAAGCTGCAAGCAAGCTGATCAAAGACGGCTTCAAGGTACTGCCCTACTGCACGGAAGACTTGGTGTTGTGCCAGCGCCTGGTCGATGTGGGTTGTGAAGCGGTCATGCCCTGGGCGGCGCCCATCGGCACCGGCCAGGGCCCTGTCAACCCCTACGCGATGCGCCTGCTGCGCGAACGCCTGGCAGTGCCCATGATTGTGGACGCTGGCCTGGGCCTGCCCTCGCACGCCTGCCAGGTCATGGAGTGGGGCTTTGACGCCGTCTTGCTCAACACCGCCGTCGCGCTGGCACAAGACCCGGTGGCGATGGCCGGTGCCTTTGCAGACGCCGTGCAGGCCGGGCGCCATGCCTTCCTGGCCGGCGCCATGGCCGAACAGCAATCCGCGCAGGCCAGCACGCCAGTGCTGGGCACTCCCTTTTGGCACCAGCCATGACAACGACGCACATCGATGCGATGGCGCAGGCCATCATCGCCGCCCACAGCGCCCAGCTCGCGCTGCCGGTCGAGACGCACCCAGCGGAATCGTTCAGCCAGGACGACGACGTCTACCGCGCCGCCAAACAGGCCTGCCTGCGGATGGGCTTTATCGACGTTGACGCCGAATGCGTCGCGCAGGCCTGGCACACCATGGCAGAGCGCACAGGCCAGTTTGACGCCAGCCGTTGGCCCGATCAGCCGGCGGACTTCGGCATGACCGCCTGGCCCCGGCCCAAGGCCTTTGCAAGCTGCCCGAGCCAGCTTGGCCTATATGCCGTCTTGCCAGACGCCGCATGGGTCGCCCGCATGGCCCAGGCCGGCGTACCCACGTTGCAGTTGCGCTTCAAATCCGACGACGCCGCCGCCATTGCGCGCGAAGTCAAGGCCGCCGTCGAAGCGGTGCGCGGCAGCCAATCGCTGCTGTTCATCAACGACCACTGGCAAGCCGCCATCGCCGCGGGCGCCTACGGTGTGCACCTGGGCCAGGAAGACATGGAAATCGCCAACCTCGGCGCGATCCGCAAGGCCGGGCTGCGCCTTGGCCTGTCGAGCCACGGCTACGCCGAGATGCTGCGGGCCGACGCCCACAGCCCCAGCTACGTCGCCATGGGTGCCGTGTATGCCACCACGCTCAAACGCATGGTGACCCCGCCGCAAGGCCCCGGGCGCCTGCACGCCTATGCCTGCCTGATGCGCGACTACCCGCTGGTGGCGATTGGTGGCGTGGACGAGACGCGGCTCGACGCGGTGCTGGCCAGCGGCGTCGGCTCTGTCGCCGTAGTCCGGGCAATTGTTGCGGCTGAACAACCCGAAACCATTGCCAGGCGCTGGATGCAGCGCATAGACGCCAAATTCTAACTAGAGCCTTGCATCGACCCCCCGGAGCGGAATTTTCAAGGAAAAAGCACGCTATAATTTAGGGCTTGTTCCTCGATAGCTCAGTTGGTAGAGCGCCGGACTGTTAATCCGTAGGTCCCTGGTTCGAGCCCAGGTCGAGGAGCCA
>JANMVT010000221.1:0-2227 GCA_031392945.1 Rhodoferax sp.
GCCGTGGTCGGCCACGACTTCGGCTCGCCCGTGGCGGCCTGGTGCGCCTTGGTGCGGCCTGATGTCTTCAAGTCCGTCGTGTTGATGAGCGCACCGTTTGCCGGGCCGCCCCGGCTGAAGTTCGACACCGCCGGATTTGACTCTGGCAAACTTGATTCAGCACCAGTCGCCGCCGCCTCGGGCCCAGGTTTGCACGCCGACTTGGCCGCCCTGGCACGCCCGCGCAAACATTACCAGTGGTACTACGCCACGCGCGAGGCCGATGGCAACATGCACCGTGCGCCTCAGGGCATCCACAATTTTCTGCGCGCCTACTACCACCACAAAAGCGCGGACTGGAAGCCCAACCAGCCGTTCAAACTTGCCAATGCAAGCGCCGTCGAGTTGGCCAGGATGCCCACTTACTACCTGATGGATTTGCATGAGGGCATGAGCGACACCGTCGCCCATGAAATGCCGTCTGCCGCACAAATCGCGCAATGCCAATGGCTGACCGAGCAGGAGCTGGCCGTCTACAGCGCCGAGTTCGCCCGCACCGGATTCCAAGGTGCCTTGAACTGGTACCGTTGTTCGACCAGCGAGGCCCTGAGCGCCGATTTGCATCTGTTCTCGGACCGTACGATTGACGTACCGTCCTGCTTCATCGCGGGCAGCAGCGATTGGGGCGTTTACCAAAAACCAGGCGCCCTTGAGGCCATGCAAAAGTTCGCCTGCACCCAAATGACAGGCTGTCATCTGGTTGAAGGGGCAGGGCACTGGGTGCAGCAGGAGCAGGCTGCGGCGGTGGCTGATTTGCTGCTGGCATTTCTCAAGAAGGGCTGACCGGCTGGCCCGCCCGGACATTCACCGCGCCTGTGTCAGTCGCGCTTCGGGATGTTCAACCCGCGCGCCACCGCAGGCCGCGCCAAAAACGCATCCAGCACACGCTTCACGTGCGGAAACGAATCGAAGCCGACCAGATCACCCGCGCCGTAAAACCCGACCAGGCTGCGCACCCAGGGGAAGATCGCCATGTCGGCAATGGAATAGCCGTCGCCCATGACCCAGGCGCGCCCGGCCAGCCGCTGGTCCAGCACAGCCAGCAGCCGTTTGGATTCAGCCACGTAACGATCAAGCGGGCGTTTGTCCTCGTAGTCCTTGCCGGCGAACTTGTAGAAAAAGCCCACCTGGCCAAACATCGGGCCGATGCCGCCCATCTGGAACATGAGCCACTGCAATACTTCATAACGGCCCGCATCATCCTTGGGCATGAACAGGCCCGACTTGGCCGCCAGGTAAACCAGGATGGCGCCGGATTCAAACAGCGCCAGGGGTTTGCCGCCGGGTCCATTGGGGTCGAGGATGGCCGGTATTTTGTTGTTGGCGCCCAATGAAATGAATTCCGGCGACATCTGGTCGCGCTTGTCGAAACTCACCAGGTGGGGCTCATACGGCAGGCCGGTTTCTTCCAGCATGGCCGACACCTTGATGCCATTGGGCGTAGGCAGCGAGTACAACTGGATGCGATCCGGGTGCTGGGCGGGCCATTTTTGGGTGATGGGGAAATCCTGGAGTTTGGTCATGTGAGGGCTTTCAAAGGAACAAGGTGGGGCTTATCAGATCAGCATAGCTAGCTTTAAAAATGGAAGCATCCTGGCGCACGGCCAAAGCGCTTTTCCCGGGTTTGTAGAGGCTTGAGCCGATGCCGAATCCCCGGGCGCCGGCTGCGTGCCAAGGCCCCATGTTGCCAGCGCCGATGCCGCCCACCGGCAACAGCAGGCTGCCGGCGGGCAACACCGCCAGCATGGCCTTGACGGCGGCCGGCGATGCCAGCTCCGCCGGAAAAAGCTTCAGCCCGTGCGCACCGGCTGCCAGCGCGGCGAACGCTTCGGTCGGCGTCAAGATGCCGGGCAGGCAGACCAGGCCCAGGCGAACCGCTTCGTGCACCACGTCGGCATTGAAGTTGGGCGAGACGATCAATTGCCCGCCCGCAGCGTGCACCTCGCGCACTTGCGCCGGCGTCAACACGGTGCCCGCGCCGACCAAGGCCCCGGGGTGTTGCCGTGCCAGCAGGGCAATGCTGTCCAGCGGCCCGGGCGAATGCAGCGGCACTTCGATCAATGCGAAACCGGCCTCGACCAGGGCATGGCCGATGGCTGGGGCCTCTGCCGGCGTGAGGCCGCGCAAGATGGCGATCAGCGGAAGTTTTTGGAAGGCCTGGGTGAATTTGTCGGCGGGTGTCATGGAA
>JANMVT010000239.1:0-20132 GCA_031392945.1 Rhodoferax sp.
ATCAAGATGGCAAAAAGTTATGCCTGACGACCATAGCGAGGTGGTACCACTCCTTCCCATCCCGAACAGGACAGTGAAACGCCTCTGCGCCGATGATAGTGCGGATTCCCGTGTGAAAGTAGGACATCGTCAGGCTATTAAACCGGAAACGCCTCAGCAGTCGCTGGGGCGTTTTTTTTTGTTAAGCCCAATCACCACAAGTTCGACACTTTCTGAACGTAAGTGGTTGATTCCATTAGAAACGGGATCCAAAGCGCAGACTACAAAGCGGGTTTGACCAGGTCTGCGGTTGTGGGTATCCAGCCGTCATGCACCAAGACGCCCTGGAATTGCTGGAGCAGGGCCAACGCTTCAAAAGCCTCGGTGCCACGCTTGGGATGGCAGCCTACCCATGTCAATGTGTCGGTGGCCAGCACATGCAGCCAGTGCAACTTCCTGGCAACCCGTAGTCCGGTCTCATCCGCATGCAGCACGGCTGAGGTAATACAGGCTTGGCCGATGCCTTGCACCGTGGGCTGCAAGATTTCCGCGCCCGCAAGGGCAGCCTTGACTACCGTTGCCTGACTGACCGGCAGGTCAAAGAAGTCTTTCATCAGCGCCGCTGTGCGCTGTAACGACACTGCGTGATTTTGATTCAGGTGCACCATCGCAGCTTGCGCGCGTGGGCCGTATTGCACGCCAGCATTTACCCCGGCAGGAAACTCACCCGTACGGGCTGCACAACCAGGCGGTGGCATCCGTTTCGCTGATGCTCCTTGAGCCAGCGGTGCAGCACATTGGCGTTCACCCCGTGCTGCCCTGCCAATGCCGCGATGGACACGCCAGGCTGGTGGCAAGCTGCCACCAATTCGGCTTTGAACTCGGGCGCGTAGGTCCGGTGGGTGCGACGGGTTGAATATCCGGAAATCTCTGATTCTTTGAGCATGGTGTCCACGATGGTTTGCGTGCACACGATCTTGCGAGACCAAGGGTGTCAATTCAAGATGGGTTTGCTGGGCGCTTACAGACCAACGAACCTCGCGGCGACCACATCGCCTTCAAGCGAGAACAGCTCTTCCATCAAACTGGTTTCGCGGTGCTGGATCATCAGCAAAAATTTGCCCGTTTCGTCGCCAAGCCTGCTCATTTGCGCAAACGTGTCAAAACCCGACTCCAGAAATTCCTGCAAGTCACTCAAGCCAGCTGTGCGTGCTGGTCGGCGCATCAGCTTGAGCATCATGCGCAGGCCGTTCGTGCGGGTCAGCCGGTCCAAGTCACGGCCAAGCGCCAAAATGCTTTTGAGCTGCAAATTCCGGTCAGCCGCGCGGCCCACCTGTTTCCAGGCCTTGACGTAGCGCAATGATTCAGCCGGGCAAGCAGCAGAAGATTGTGCGAGCCAGGCACGGCCCATCTCATGGTCTATCTCCTCGGTCAGCGCATGCACGCTGGCGAGGGACACGGCCGTGGCCACCGCCTGATCGGGAAAAATCCTCTGCAGGGCGCCTGCAATCCGCGCAAACTGTGCATCGCGCTCGGAATAGTCCCGGTCGCCATACAACTCCTCCAGAAAAAAGCGGGCCGCGCCCTGGTAGACCGTTGATTTCAGCAAATCGGCATAAGTCAACGCGAAGCGCCGGGCTTGAAAACGCTTCACCGCCAATATCGCCGCCTGTAGCGGCGGGTTCGACTCGGCGGCTTGGCGAAGATCAGTGACCCGCGAGACGGCGTCGCGGATGGTTTGGGCAGCATCCATCCCTACAATAGTAACCATGCTCGCTCGAAGTCTTCGAATTGCGGCGCTTCTCAATATCGCCTTCGCAATTTTTTGGTTTGCATTCTTTTGGGCGCGCCACCCCTGCGCTGCCGTGATCGGCAGCCTGGCCGCGCTGATGTTCTTTGCGCCTCTGTTGGGCATCCTGTTTGTCGCAGTGTTTAGCGCCAACCGATCGGATCCGGCGCCACCAGCGCAGGTTGCCCAGTCCATTCGCGCCTGGTTGACGGAAGTCATATCCGTCGCGCGTGTATTTTTCTGGCGGCAGGCCTTCTCTTCAACACAAATGCCTGATAGCGCAGACGCGAAGGTCGCAAGCAGCGGCCTGCCTGGCGTTGTCTTCATACATGGGTTCATTTGCAACTGCGGGGTGTGGAGCGATTGGCTGGTGCAAATGGCCCGGCAGCGGCGCGCTTATGTGGCCGTCAACCTCGAGCCCGTGCTGGGTTCAATCGACGCCTATGTGGCCGTGATCGAGCGGGCCGTCAATGTGGTCGCGGCGGTCAGTGGGCAACCCCCAATCTTGATCTGCCACAGCATGGGCGGGCTGGCGGCACGCGCCTGGTTGCGCGCCAAACCGCAAAACAGCCAAAGAGTCCGTCACATCATCACCATCGGCACGCCCCACCACGGCACCTGGCTCGGCAAATTCGCAGTGTCCAAAAATGGCCGTCAAATGCGCATTGGCAGCCAGTGGCTCAAGCAGTTGCAACAGGACGAAGTCCCAGACGCGGCCAAGCTGTTCACCTGTTTCTATTCCAACTGTGACGAAATTGTTTTCCCCGCGTCCACTGCCATGCTGGCCGGCGCCGACAACCGGTTGATTGCAGGCGTGCCCCATCTTGCCTTGGCCTTTCATCCGGACGTGATGAACGCCTCGTTGGCACTTTTTTGAATTTTCAAGCGGGCCTTTCAACCGGTGAAATATCGTTGAAACCAGCGCCAATACACGGCGGAACCGCATTTAAACCGGCCAATTGGACCAATTGGACCAATTGGACGCCATCCCCTATTCCAAACCGGGATTTGGGACAAAATCCATTGAAGAATCTAGGGAAAACCCGTATATTTGAGCATGGTTGAAACAAAAGCATTTCTGAAGGCCTCGCTTGAAGCCGGCAAAGACCTGCTGCGCCCGCCCGTGCACCGGTCGCCATCGGACTCTGTGCTGCCGCCAGCACCCTTGATGGTGCCCATCCGATCGCTCGGCGCCAACCACCGCCACCGCATCGCCGCCCATTTGAAGGCACTTGATGTGCAGGACCGCTACCTGCGCTTCGGCTACGCGGCAGGCGACGAGCAGATCGGGCGTTACGTGGCAGGTCTGGACTTTGAGCGTGACGAGATTTTTGGCATCTACAACCGCAAACTTGAGTTGTTGGCCATGGCGCATCTGGCCTACGCGCCAGAGAAGAAGTTTGAATCCTGCGTTGAATTTGGCGTCTCTGTGCTCAAAACAGCGCGCGGGCGCGGTTACGGCGCACGGCTTTTTGACCGCGCAGCCATGCACGCCCAAAACGACGGTGTGAGCCTGATGTTCATCCACGCCTTGACCGAAAACCACACCATGCTCAAAATCGCCCGCAATGCGGGCGCGACGGTGGAGCATGACGGTTCCGAGTCGGAAGCCTATCTTCGCCTGCCCCCGGCGACACTGGACAGCCGCATGACCGAAATGCTGGAAGAGCAAATCGCACAGGCCGACTACCAGCTCAAGGCGCAGGCCAAGATGTTTTGGGCCTTCTTGGCGGATGTGCAATCCGTGCGCCGTGGTGCTGCCCAGGCGCAGCGCGACACCAACGCCTGAGGGCCTCCACAATCCGCTATCCTTGCGGGTCATCCACCACGGCCTCCGCGCCTTTTTCGCCTGTGACAGACACCCAACCCGGCCGATTGACCGGCGCCAGCCCGGACAAGGAGGACAAACGCGGTTTTTTGCAAAAGCTGGCCGAATTCATCCACCCCGGCCCAGACTCAACCGCCGAGTTGATCGAAACCCTGGCCGACGCGCAGGACAACAACATCATCGGCGCGGAGTCCCGCGCCATGCTCGAAGGCGTGATCCGCATGGCCGACATGAGCGCGGGCGACGTGATGGTGGCCGCCACGCGCATGGACCTGATCAATATCAGTGCTTCAATGGACGAGGTGTTGAACATCGTGATCGACACCGCCCACTCGCGGTTCCCGGTGTTTGAGGGAGAGCGCGAAAACATCATCGGCATCCTGCTGGCCAAGGATCTGCTCAAACTCCAGCGCGCGCCCGAGCTCAACATCCGCACCCTGCTGCGCCCGGCCGTGTTCGTGCCCGAAAGCAAGGCCCTGAATGATTTGCTGCGCGAATTCCGGGGCAACCGCAACCATTTGGCCGTCGTGGTCGACGAGTTCGGCCGCGTCGCCGGCCTGATCACGATCGAAGACGTGCTGGAGCAGATCGTCGGCGAGATCGAAGACGAGTTCGACCTGCCGCAAGACCAGGGCGACATCTTTGCCCTGGCTGACCGAAGTTACCGCGTCAGCGGCGACACCCCCATCGCGCGTGTGGACGAGGCCTTTGGCGTGGCCCTGGCCGGCGTTGGCGCGGCGGATGACTTCGACACCATCGGCGGCCTGATCGCGCATGAGATGGGCCATGTGCCCAAGCGCGGCGAGCACCATGTGCTGGCCGGATTGAACTTCGCGGTGCTCCACACCAAGGGCGGCGCCGTCAAATGGTTCAAGGTCGCGCCCGCGCCAAGCTGAAACCGGCGTCGCTGCGCTTGAATCCCGTGCTGCTTTCGATCCTGGCCGGGCTGGCCCACGCCGCGTCCATGGGTTCGCCTTGGGATGGCCAGCCGGTATGGTGGCTGCAGTTGACCGCCTTGGGCGCGCTGGCCTGGCAACTTGAGCAAAACATCTCGGCGCGCCGGGGCGCCTGGCTGGGCTGGCTGTTTGCCACCGCCTGGTTGTGCGGCACGTTCTGGTGGTTGTACATCTCGATGCACACCTATGGCGGCTTGAACGCTGGCTTGACTGTCTTGGCGGTGTTCGGGCTGGCAGCGGTGCTGGCCCTTTATTATTCGGCAGCTTGCTGGTGTTTTGTGGCGTTTGCCCACGTTAACAAAGCGTGGTCAGCTATTATTTTTGCAGCATTGTGGATGCTGGCCGAGATGGGCCGGGGCATCTGGTTCACCGGATTTGGCTGGGGCGCGGCGGGCTACGCCCATATCGACGCGCTGGCGGTGTTTGCCAAATACATCGGGGCCTACGGCGTCGCCGGCCTGGCGGCGTATGTCGCGTGTAGTTTGGCGCAAAGCCTGTCGGCGTGGTTTAAAAACCGGCTTGGATGGCGTCAAAACAAGTCCGTGGCACCGCTCGCCCTGATTGGGGTGCTGACCCTGGTCTCCAACCACAACTTCAGCTCGGCCGGGGCCACTTTGGATGTCGCCTTGCTGCAAGGCAATATTCCGCAAGACGAAAAATTCCAGCCCGGCACCGGCATCGCGGACGCACTCACCTGGTACGGCGATCAGATCCAGGCGGCCAAAGCCAGTCTGGTGGTTGGGCCGGAAACCGCGATTCCAATCCTGCCCCGGCAATTGCCGGATCAATATTGGCAGCGCTTGACTGGTGTGTTCGGTGGCGTGTTCAGCGGCGCGTTCACCGGCGCAGGCCAGCCATCCGGGGCTGCGAACGGGGCGCCGCGCAGCCAGGCCCTGCTGATTGGCATTCCGCTGGGCAGTTACCGCGACGGCTACACCAACTCGGTGATCGGCATCAAGCCCGGCCTCAATTCGGCCCCGTCCGCCCCGCCAACTTCCCCCGGCGCCCCCGACACGCCAAGCGCCGCCTACCGTTACGACAAGCACCACCTGGTGCCCTTTGGCGAATTCATTCCACCCCTGTTCAAATGGTTCACCCAGATGATGAACATCCCGCTGGGCGACTTCAACCGGGGCGACGTGGGCCAGCCGTCGTTTGAGTGGCAGGGCCAGCGCCTGGCGCCCAATGTCTGCTACGAAGACCTGTTTGGCGAGGAGCTGGGCGCACGCTTTCTCGACGGCGCGCTGGCTCCCACCATCTTTGTGAACGTGAGCAACATCGGCTGGTTTGGCGACAGCATCGCCATCGACCAGCACCTGGCCATCTCCCGCATGCGCGCGCTCGAATTTGAGCGGCCCTTCATCCGCGCCACCAACACTGGCGCCACCGCCATCATCGACCACATGGGCCGGGTGACACATGCCTTGCCGCGCCACAGCCGTGGCGTCCTGATGGGCCAGGTGCAAGGCCGCAGCGGCACCGCCGCGAATGGTTTTGGCGTGACGCCCTACGCCTGGTGGGTGTCCAGGTTCTGGCTCTGGCCGCTTTGGATTTTGGGCGCAGCCATCGTGCTGCTGGCCGCCCTTGATTCGCGCCGGCGCGCAAGTCGAATGCTATAGTAAACATATCAAACTATCTATATTTCACGAGGGAAAACGGCCTGTTTCATTGGAAAAATTGATATTTTTGCCGAAAACAGGCTGCAAGCGGGCCGCCGGGCATTGCCCCGTAAAATCAAGGGCTCAAACGGGTTCAACACACCACAGACGCCATGCTGACTTTTCAAAACATCATTCTGAAACTGCAATCCTATTGGGCTGGCCAGGGCTGCGCCCTGTTGCAACCCTATGACATGGAAGTCGGCGCGGGCACGTCGCACACGGCTACGTTTCTGAGAGCTTTGGGCCCGGAACCCTGGAAGGCCGCCTACGTGCAGCCCAGCCGCCGCCCCAAGGACGGGCGTTATGGCGAAAACCCCAACCGCCTGCAACACTATTACCAGTACCAGGTTGTGCTCAAGCCGGCCCCAGCCAACATCCTGGAGCTCTACCTTGGCAGCCTCGAAGCCCTGGGTTTTGATCTGAAAAAGAACGACATCCGCTTTGTCGAAGACGACTGGGAAAACCCCACCCTGGGCGCCTGGGGCCTGGGTTGGGAGGTCTGGCTGAACGGCATGGAAGTGACCCAGTTCACCTATTTCCAGCAAGTCGGCGGCATCGACTGCCGCCCCATCACCGGTGAAATCACCTACGGCCTGGAGCGTTTGGCCATGTATTTGCAGGGTGTCGACAACGTCTATAACCTGACCTGGACCGAAGGCCCCGATGGCAGCAAACTGAGCTACGGCGATGTCTATCTGCAAAACGAAAAAGAGCAGTCGGCCTACAACTTCGAACACAGCGACGCCGACTTCCTGTTCACCGCCTTCACGGCCCATGAGAAGCAGGCCAAACACCTGATTGAAGCCCAGTTGGCCCTGCCCGCCTACGAGCAGGTTCTCAAGTGCGCACACAGCTTCAACCTGTTGGACGCACGCGGGGCCATCAGCGTGACCGAGCGCGCCGCCTACATTGGCCGCATCCGCAACCTGGCGCGTGCCGTCGCGCAGAGTTATTTCGAGAGCCGCGAGCGCCAGGGCTTCCCGCTGGCGCCGCGTGAATGGGTGGCCCAGATGGCGAAGAAGGCAGCTTGACTATAATGTAGACACATGTTTCTACATTTGAGGTGACTTATGGAGCTGCAAATCGGAAAATGGGGCAACAGCCTGGCACTCAGGTTGCCAGCCACCGTCGTCAAAAAAATGCATTTGCGTGAAGGTGTCAAGATAGAGTTGTCCGTGCAGGCGGACGGCAGCGCCACCCTGACGGCACCCCAGGCGTTCGACCTGACTGCCTACATGGCAGAGGTGCGCGCGATCACCAAAAGCATGCCGGTTACACCTTCGGTGATCGAGGCGATGCGCGAAGACGCGCGTTACTGAGCATTTGACCTTGATTTACGTGGACACCAGCGCCTGGATTGCCTTGCAATTGCGCGAGTCAAAAACCGAAGCGGTGCAAGCCTGGGTCGAGCGGAACGGCATGGCCGGGCTGGTTTGTTCCGAGTGGGTGAAAACCGAATATGCCAGCGCTTTGTCGATCAAGCGGCGGCGCGGCGACATCGATGACGGCCACTTCGAACGGGCGCATCGCGCCTTCGGAAAAATTTGCGTGGCCGGCCCCACCTGGCTCGCGGTCGAAACGCAGGATTTTTTTGAGGCCGCACGTCTTTGCGCCGACCCCAGCACCAAAATGCGCGCAGGTGACGCCCTGCACCTGGCCGTGGCCGTGCGTTGCCAATGTGAAGAATTTTTATCCCTGGATGCTGTGCTCAATGACAATGCCAAACGCCTTGGTCTGGGCACGATCACACTATGACAACCAAAAATCTGCTCGTTGAATTGTTTGTGGAAGAGCTGCCGCCCAAGGCGCTTAAAAAATTGGGGGAGGCGTTTGCCGGCGGTATTTGGAGGTCGCTTGATAAGCAAGGCTTGATTGTTCCAAGTGCCACGATCTCAGTTGATGAATCCCAGCCCGATCCCGCTGCCTTCACTGCTTACGCCTCGCCGAGGCGGCTCGCCGTCTTCATTCCCGGCGTCGCACAGCAAGGGTCGGATGCATTGCACAGGCAGAAACTTATGCCGGTGAGCGTCGGCCTGGATGCATCTGGCAACGCGACGCCCGCTCTGCTCAAACGCCTGCAAGGCTTAGGCGCTGACCCATCTGCGGTCGCTGACTTGAAGCGTGCCATGGACGGCAAGGCCGAGGCCTTGTTTTTCGAGAGCCTGATAACCGGGGTCACGCTGGCCGCAGGCCTGCAAAAAGCCCTGGAAGAATCCATCGCCAAGCTGCCCATCCCCAAAGTCATGAGTTACCAGCTGGAAAGCGGTTGCGAATTGCCGGGCTGGACCAGCGTGAGTTTTGTGCGGCCCGCACATGGATTGCTTGCGCTGCACGGCGCGGATGTGGTGCCGGTGAAGGTACTGGGGCTGCAATCCGGCAACACCACGCAAGGCCATCGTTTTGAAGCATCGGTGTCGCCGGTGGTCATCAAGGACGCCGACAGTTACGCGGCCACCCTGGCCCAAGACGGCGCAGTGATCGCCAGTTTTGCCGAACGGCGGGCGGAGATTGTTCGTCAGTTGGCCGCAGCGGCGATCAAAATCGGCGGTGGTGTGAAGGCGATTGAAGACGATGCCCTGCTGGACGAAGTCACTGCCCTGGTCGAGCGCCCCAATGTGCTGGTGTGCGAGTTCGAAAAGGAGTTTTTGGAAGTCCCGCAGGAGTGCCTGATTCTCACGATGAAGGCGAATCAAAAGTACTTTCCACTGCTGGATGCAACGGGCAAGTTGACCAATAAGTTCTTGGTGGTCAGCAACATCAGCCCGGCGGATGCCAGCGCCGTCATCGGCGGCAACGAGCGCGTCGTTCGCCCGCGCCTGGCCGATGCCAAATTCTTTTTTGATCAGGATCGCAAGAAGACGCTGGAGTCGCGTGTTGAAGGCTTGTCCAAAGTTATTTATCACAACAAGCTGGGCACGCAGGGCGAGCGAGGACTTCGGGTGCGCGCCATTTCTGAATGGGTGGCTGATCGCATCGGTGCGGATGTTGAACTCGCTGGCCGAGCCGCCATTCTTGCCAAAACGGATCTGTTGACAGACATGGTTGGTGAGTTCCCTGAGCTTCAGGGAATCATGGGTGGCTATTACGCTCGCCATGATGGGGAAGACGAGCGGGTGGCAGAGGCAATTGAAGATCAATATCTCCTACAACGCGAGAACGTCGAAGCGTCGAACTTGGTTTCTCTGACATTGGATATTGCTGATCGGGTCGAGACCTTGGTTGGAATTTGGAGCATTGGCCTTAAGCCGACTGGAGAGAAAGACCCATTTGCATTGCGACGCCATGCACTTTCGTTGATCAACCGTTTCGAGTTGCTTGCTTTGGTCGCTTCGTTGGATGGTGGTGAGATACGACTTCAATTGTCAGAACTACTTGAGTTCGCGCTGCGGCAATTTCAAGCTGACTTGGTATCTTCGCAAACGGTGAAAGATCTGAGTGAGTTTATTTACGACCGATGCCACAACCGTTTGGTTGGGACGGGGTTAAATCGTGTCGAGGTTGTTGATGCGGTCGTATCAATGCGACCACCGCTGCATGACATCGTGGCACGCGTTCGTGCTGTGGCCTCCTTCGCCGCCCTGCCCGAAGCCCCCGCCCTGGCCGCCGCCAACAAACGCATCAGCAACATCCTGAAAAAAACCGAAGCTGTCGACCCGCATGTCAGCGAGGTGCTGCTCCAGGAGCCCGCTGAAATCGCCCTGTATGCGGCGATGAAGGAGATCGCTCCCAGGGCCAATGCCCAGTTCGAGTCCGGCGACTACACCGCGTCCCTGCAAACCCTGGCCGCCCTGCGCGCCCCGGTTGATGCCTTCTTCGAGGGCGTCATGGTCAATGCCGACCAGCTCGATCTGCGCCTGAACCGCCTGGGCCTGCTGACCGTGCTGCACGCAGCGATGAACCGTGTGGCTGATCTGTCCAAGCTGGCTGCGTGACGGCGTTGATTGACCCGGCAGGATGACAAAACCCAACGCGCAGAAAGCATCGCCATGAAACTCGTCATTCTTGACCGCGACGGCACCATCAATGCCGACAGCACCGATTTCATCAAAACGCCTGAGGAGTGGACGCCGCTGCCGGGCGCGCTGGACGCCATCGCGCGGCTCAACCATGCGGGCTGGCACGTGGTCGTCGCCACCAACCAGTCGGGCCTGGGCCGCGGCCTGTTCGATGTGGCCTCGCTCAACGCCATGCACGACAAGATGCACAAGCTGCTGGCGGCGGTGGGCGGGCGCGTGGACGCGATTTTTTATTGCCCGCACACGCCCGATGACAACTGCCACTGCCGCAAGCCGGCGCCGGGCCTGTTCGAACAGATCGGCGAGCGGTACGGCATCGACCTGCATAACGTGCCGGTGGTGGGGGACGCCACCCGGGACATCGTGGCGGGCGCCCAGGTGGGCTGCGAGCCGCATCTTGTGCTCACAGGCAATGGCGCGGTCTATCGGGGACGGCCGTTGCCGGAAACCTTTCCGCCCCACACCCAGGTGCATGAAGACCTGGGCGCGTTCGCCGACTGGCTGGTGCGCAGGGACGCCTTATCTGAAGTGCGTGATTTTTCTTCATCCACTTTGATTTAGCTATTATTTAAATAGCTAACTATATAATAAATACGAGGGCAAACAGCCTTTTTATCACCCATGTCGGCCATTCGCTCAATTTTGCACCTGCTCTGGATGGTGGCCACCGTGATCCCGGTGGCGATATGGATGATCCTTGCCACGCCCTTCGCCGGCCCGGCGCACATGTACGCTGCGGCCAAGACGTTTCTGGCCTGCGCCATCTACGGCCTGCGCGCGATCTGTGGTGTGAACTGGCGTGTGACCGGCATGGAAAACCTGCCTGGCCTGGATGCGCAGGGCCGGCCACTGCCGGCCATCCTGCTGGTTAAGCACCAGTCGCAGTTCGAGACCTTCCTTATGCCCCTGATCATGCCCAGGCCACTGGCTTATGTCTTCAAGAAAGAGCTGCTTTACGTGCCATTTTTCGGCTGGGGCATCGCCCGCTGCGACATGATCCACATCGACCGCAAGGCGGGCAAACAGGCCTTTGCCAAGGTGGCCGAGCAGGGCAAACGCCTGCTGGCCAAGGGCACCTGGGTCATCATGTTCCCTGAAGGCACGCGCATTCCCCGGGGCAAGGCCGGCCAGTACAAGTCGGGCGGCACACGCCTGGCCGTGGACACCGGCGCGCCCGTGGTGCCGATTGCCGTCACGTCGGCCAAATGCTGGCCGCGCAAGGCGATCATCAAGACGCCGGGCATGGTGGATGTGTCGATTGGCAAACCGATCCCCAGTGTGGGACGGCAGCCCGACGAGTTGATGCGCGAAGTGCAGGGCTGGATCGAGGCCGAGATGCGCCGGCTTGACCCTGACGCCTACAAATAAGCCCATGCTGAATTTGCTGCGCTACACCGTGGACCTGTTTGCGCCCGAGCCGGCGCGGATTGAACCGCTTGCGCCAGCCCCGCCCGCCCAAAGGTTGAGCGACGCCCTGCCGCCGGCCAATTTTCGCCATCCCCGTGCCAACCGCGAATCGCACTTGGGGCACGCCACCGTGGCGTTTGAATTCAAACGCGGCAAACGCCGCACCATCGGTTTCGTCGTCGGGCCTGACGGCCTGGTGGTGAGCGCGCCCAAGTGGGTGCCCCTGTATGAGGTGGACGCGGCGGTGCGCGAGAAGGCCGGGTGGATCATCAAAAAACTGGGCGAAACGCGTGAGCGCCATGACCGCCTGCAATCCAACCGCATCGACTGGCGCGATGGCACATCGATCCCCTTCCTCGGCGAGCAGGTGATCGTGGTGCTGGATCCGCGCCATGCGTTTGGCGGCGTGGGTGCGGCGCTCAACAGCAATGCGGATGCTTCAAACCTCAGCCTGGCAGGCATGCCGCGCTTGACCCTGCACGTGGCCTTGCCGCACAGCGCCACGCCCGAGCAGATCCGCGACGCCGTGCAGGCCTGGCTGATGCGCCAGGCCAAACGCATCTTCACCGAGCGGCTCGACCACTTTGCGCCCCTGCTGAAGGTAAAGTGGCTCAAGCTGTCGCTCAGCAGCGCCGGCACCCGTTGGGGCAGCGCCAACTCAAGCGGCGCAATCCGGCTGAACTGGCGCCTGGTGCATTTCAAGCAAGAGGTAATCGACTATGTCGTCGCGCACGAGTTGAGCCACCTGCGCGTGATGGACCACAGCCCGCAGTTTTGGGACACGGTGCGCACCGTATTGCCGGACTACAACCAGCTTCGCGGCCTGCTCAAGGACGATTCGATTCCACGCTGGAATTGAAGTCTTCCCAGCCTATCAGGCTGCGGCAAAGCGGAAGATGCCGTCACTGTCGCGCGAGCGTGCCAGACGGCCGTCCAGCCACAACAGGTGCAAGTGCGCGATCGACTCGCCCATGGCGAAGGTCATCTGGTGCAGGTCCAGCTCGCGTTTGAACATGACCGGCACGATGTCGCTGCCGCTGCACGGTTGGCCGGCGCAGGCCTGCATCACCTCGGCCAGGCGGTCGTCGTGGTGGTCGTGCAACTGGCGGATGCGGGTGTGCAGGCCGGTGAATGGTTTGCCGTGGGCAGGCAGGGTCAGGGTGTCGGCGTGCAGCGGCTTGAACTTGTCGATCGAATCCAGGAACTGGCGCAGCGGATTGGACTCCGGCTCGTTTTCATGCACGCTGACATTGGTCGAGATGCGCGGCAGCATCATGTCGCCGCCGATCAAAACGCGCGCCTCGCCGCAATACAGGGCGATGTGCTCCGGCGCGTGGCCGTAGCCGCTGATGCACGACCAGTCGCGCCCGCCGATGCGGATCACGTCGCCGTCCTGCATGCGCTTGAAACTGCGCGGCACGGTGGGCACCAGGTTGGTGAAATAATTGGTGCGGGCCCTGATCTGGGCCAGATGGCCGGAGTCGGTCATGCCATTGGCCGCGTAAAAGGCGGCGGAATAGTCACCCCCGCCAAAACCCGAAGGCGTCAGCGTCGCGATGCGCGCCACGCCATAGTCGGTGGCGCTGATCCACAGGCGGCACACATGCCCGGGCGTGGTCCAACGCTCGCAGATCCAGGCCGCCAGGCCGATGTGGTCCGGGTGCATGTGGGTGCAGATCACGCGCAGCACCGGCAGGCCGTCGAGCTCGTTGTCGAATATTTGCTGCCACTGCGCCATGGATTCGGCGCGGGAGATGCAGCAGTCCACCACCGTCCAGCCTTGCAGCATGCGCCCGGCGTGATCCGGGTCAGGCAACTCGTCACGCAGCAGCCAGAGGTTGATGTGGTTCAGCGCGAACGGCAGGCCCATACGGATCCACTTGATGCCGGGCGCCACGTCCAGCGTGCGGCCCAACTCGGGCATGGCCTCGCCCAGCGGGTAGCGCAACTCAAGTTCAAGCGCATTCATGGGGCGTTCAATGGGCGGGGTTTTTTGATTCATAATTGGCACCGTCGTTGACGTTTACGTAAACGTCAATCAGAGCTTGCATTGTAGAGGCGAGCGGGCCGGCGGGAAGCCGGCCAGGCCAATCACGATTCAACCGGCCTTTTCGTCATCCGATATTCCATGAGCACCACCTTTAGCATCAGCGACCTGGCCCGCGAGTTCGACCTCACCACCCGTGCCATCCGGTTTTACGAGGACATGGGGCTGTTGCAGCCCGCGCGCTCGGGGCCGCTGGGACGCAGCCGGGTGTACAGCGGGCGTGACCGCACCCGCCTGAAACTCACCTTGCGGGCCAAGCGCCTGGGCCTGTCCTTGACCGAGGCCCGGGACATCATCGACATGTACGACAGCCCGCGTGACACTGGCGCGCAGCTGAAAAAATTTCTGGCGGTGTTGCATGAGCACCGGGTTGAGCTGGAGGGTCAGATGGCCGAGCTGCAAGCCAACCTGGACGAAGTCAAAGAGCATGAAAAAGAAGCCCGCACCCTGCTTGCGCGCACTGAAAAAACCAAAGTCAGTTAGCCCCCTATTTGGAGATTGCCATGAACCTGCCCGGCCTGAACTTTCAACTCGGCGACGACATTGACGCCCTGCGTGACGCAGTGCGTGAATTCGCGCAAAGGGAAATCGCCCCGCGCGCCGCCCAGATCGACAAGAACGACCAGTTCCCCATGGACCTGTGGCAAAAAATGGGGGCGCTGGGCGTGCTCGGCATCACCGTGGGCGAAGAATACGGCGGCGCCAACATGGGCTACCTGGCGCACATGATCGCCATGGAAGAAATCTCGCGCGCATCCGCCTCGGTTGCCTTGAGTTACGGCGCACACAGCAACCTCTGCGTCAACCAGATCAAACGCAACGGCAGCGATGGGCAGCGCAAAAAATACCTGCCCAAACTGATCAGCGGCGAACACGTCGGTGCGCTGGCCATGAGCGAGCCCGGCGCGGGCAGCGACGTGATCAGCATGAAGCTCAAGGCCGAGGACAAGGGCGGCTACTTTCTGCTCAATGGCAGCAAGATGTGGATCACCAATGGCCCGGACGCCGACACTCTGGTGGTTTACGCCAAAAGCGAGCCCGAGCTGGGCGCCCGCGGCGTCACGGCGTTCCTGATCGAAAAAAGCATGAAAGGGTTTTCCGTCGCGCAGAAGCTAGACAAACTCGGCATGCGCGGCAGCCACACGGGTGAGCTGGTCTTCAACAACGTCGAAGTGCCCGCGCAGAATGTGCTGGGCGGCCTCAACCAGGGCGCCAAGGTGTTAATGAGCGGGCTCGACTACGAACGCGCGGTGCTGACCGGCGGGCCGCTGGGCATCATGCAATCGGTGATGGACAACGTCATCCCCTACATCCACGAGCGCAAGCAGTTCGGCCAGAGCATTGGTGAATTCCAGCTGATCCAGGGCAAGGTGGCCGACATGTACACCGTGCTGCAGGCTGGTCGCGCCTTTGCCTACACCGTGGCCAAAAACCTCGATTTGCTGGGCGTGGAACACGTGCGCCAGGTGCGCAAGGACTGTGCCTCGGTGATTCTGTGGTGCGCCGAAAAAGCCACCTGGATGGCAGGTGAGGGCATCCAGATCTATGGCGGCAATGGCTACATCAACGACTACCCGCTGGGCCGCCTGTGGCGCGACGCCAAGCTGTACGAAATTGGCGCCGGCACCAGCGAAATCCGCCGCATGCTGATTGGGCGCGAGCTGTTTGCGGAGACTTGCTGAACCATGACCACCTCCCTGCAAGACCTCTTCGCCCACAACCGCGCCTGGGCTGCGCAGATGGAGCGCGAGCGCCCCGGCTTTTTCACCAATCTCAAGAGCCAGCAAAGCCCCAAATACATGTGGATTGGATGCTCCGACAGCCGGGTGCCGGCCAACCAGATCACCGGCCTTGAGCCGGGCGAGGTGTTTGTGCACCGCAACGTGGCCAATGTGGTGGTGCATTCGGATTTGAATGCGCTGTCCACCATCCAGTTCGCAGTCGAGCGCCTCAAGGTTCAGCATGTGATGGTGGTCGGCCACTACGGCTGCTCGGGTGTGCAGGCGGCGCTGGAGGGTGCGCGCATCGGCCTGGCCGACAACTGGCTGCGCCACATCAAGGACGTGCGGGACCGTCATCGCGCCCTTTTGGACAAGATCCCCGAGCACGCGCGCCACGATGCCCTGGTCGAACTCAACGTGATCGAGCAGGTCATCAATGTCGCGCAGAGCACGGTGCTACAGGATGCCTGGAGCCGGGGCCAGTCCGTCAGCCTGCATGGCTGGGTCTATGGCGTCCACGACGGCCTGCTGCAGGACCTGAAGATGACGGTGGCTGGTGCCGGCGGGCTTGAAGCCCAGTACGAGGCATCCATTCGGGCTGTAGCCCTTGCCAAACGGGCATAAGTAGCTATTTATACAATAGCTACAATAATTGACTGCAGCCATGTTTCCCCAGCGCCTGGATTCCACCCTGGCCTACGACATCGCCAAGGCGATGATGGACGGCTTCAACCGCCACTACCGCCTGTTCCGCACCGAATCAGCGCGTGCCAAACACCGGTTTGAAACGGCAGACTGGCACGGCCAGCAGCGTGCCCAGCGCGAGCGCATCGAGTTTTATGACCTGCGCGTCAAGGAGTGTTCAACCCGGCTGGAGCGCGAGTTCAAGGCCGGAGAGCAGGCCATGGACATCTGGCAGCAGGTCAAGCTGCATTATATCGGCCTGCTGGTCAACCACCACCAGCCCGAACTGGCCGAGACCTTTTTCAATTCCGTCACCACCAAGATATTGCACCGCACGCATTTCCATAACGACTTCATCTTTGTGCGCCCCGCCGTGAGCACAGAGTACATCGAGAACGGCGAATCCGAGGTGCGCCCGACCTACCGGGCCTATTACCCGACCCCCGCCACCCTGCGCGATGTGCTGATGCAGATGGTGCAGGACTTTGACCTGCGCCGTGACTTTGACGACCTGGCGCGCGACACCGGGTTTGTGGTGGCCGCCATAAACGCCGCGCTGGGCGACAACAAGCTGCGCGCCAACTTCCAGTTCCAGGTGCTGACCAGCCTGTTTTTCCGCAACAAGGGCGCCTACATCGTGGGCAAGTTGATCAACGGCTTCAATGAATTCCCGTTTGCCCTGCCGGTGCTGCACGTCGAAAATGGCAAGCAGGGCGACAAGTTGGCCATAGACGCGGCCCTGTTTGGTGAAGACGACCTGCTGATGCTGTTCAGTTTTGCACGCGCCTACTTCATGGTGGACATGGAAATCCCGTCGGCCTATGTGCAGTTTCTGCGCAGCATGATGCCGCGCAAGCCGCGCAATGAAATCTACAACGCGCTGGGTCTGGCCAAGCAGGGCAAGACCCTGTTTTACCGCGACTTCCTGCACCACCTGCGCCACTCCAGCGACAAGTTCCGCATCGCACCCGGCATCAAGGGCATGGTCATGCTGGTGTTTGACCTGCCCTCCTTCCCCTACGTGTTCAAGGTCATCAAGGACTACTACCCGCCGCAGAAAGACACCACGCGCGAGCAGATCAAGGGCAAGTACCTGCTGGTCAAGCAGCACGACCGTGTTGGCC
This sequence comes from Rhodoferax sp., assembly GCA_031392945.1. Lineage (GTDB taxonomy): Bacteria > Pseudomonadota > Gammaproteobacteria > Burkholderiales > Burkholderiaceae_C > JANYCG01. The sequence goes on from JANMVT010000239.1 coordinate 17,213, forward strand.
GCATGGCCGACACGCTGGAGTACAGCGGGGTGGCGTTTCCGCGCGAGCGTTTTGATGACGAGTTGATTGCCGAACTGGAGAAGTTTGCGCCCAGCCAGCTAGAGGTCAGCGATCGTGATGGTGACGGCCGAATCGAGGTCATCATCAAACACGTCTACATCGAGCGGCGCATGATCCCGCTCAACATCTATCTGCAGGAAGCGTTTGATGCGGGCGGGGCCGATGCCGCCGCCGAAGGCGCCGTTGCACAAAGGGCGCGCGAGCAGATCGAGCGCGGCGTGGTCGAGTACGGCAATGCCATCAAGGACCTGGTCGCGGCCAACATCTTCCCCGGCGACATGTTGTGGAAAAACTTCGGCATCACGCGCCACGGCAAGGTGGTGTTCTACGACTACGACGAAATCGAGTACATCACCGACTGCAACTTCCGCCTGGTGCCCACGCCGCGCAATGAAGAAGACGAAATGAGCGGCGAGGTCTGGTACAAAGTTGGCCCCAGGGACGTGTTCCCCGAGACATTTGGCCCCTTCCTGCTGGGCAACCCGGCGGTGCGGCGTGTTTTCATGAAAAACCACGCCGACCTGCTGGACGCCGCTTTCTGGCAGGGCCACAAGGAGCGCATCCAGGCCGGAGACGTGCTTGACGTGTTCCCGTATGAGCGCGAAAGAAGATTTAGGATATGAGGCACAACCCCAGGCTTGCCCACTTCGTGTGGCCTCCTCCCCCCTTGCAGGGGGCAATACCAGCAGCCCTGCAAAGCCGGTTCTGCGGTATTTCACGAAAAGTCCAAGCATTTCACTCATCCAAAAGCAAAGGAAATTTCCATGTCTGAGTTCAAACAAGATCCGGTAGTCATCGTCGGCGCCGCCCGCACGCCCATGGGCGGCTTCCAGGGCGACTTTGCATCGCTCGCCGCCCATGACCTGGGCGGGGCTGCCATCAAGGCGGCGGTCGAACGCGCCGGTGTTTCGCCCGACCTCGTCACCGAAGTCCTGTTTGGCAACTGCCTGATGGCGGGCCAGGGTCAGGCACCGGCGCGCCAGGCGGCGTTCAAGGGCGGCTTGCCCATCAGCGCGGGCGCGGTCACCCTGTCCAAAATGTGCGGCTCGGGCATGAAGGCGGCCATGATGGCGCACGACATGTTGCTGGCCGGCAGCCACGAGGTGATGGTGGCCGGCGGCATGGAGAGCATGACCAACGCGCCGCACCTGCTGCCCCAGGGCCGCAGCGGCATCCGCATTGGCCACGGCCGCGTGATGGATCACATGATGCTTGACGGCCTGGAAGACGCCTATGAGGCCGGCCGCTCCATGGGCACCTTTGGCGAAGACTGCGCCGCCAAATACAGCTTTACCCGTGCGCAGCAGGACAACTTTGCCACCACCAGCGTGCAACGCGCGCAGGCGGCCACAAAATCTGGCGCGTTTGCAGCAGAGATCATGCCCGTCACGGTCAGGGGCCGCGCCGGTGACACGGTGATCAGCATCGACGAAGGGCCGGGCAAGATCAAGCTCGACAAAATTCCGGCGCTCAAACCCGCTTTCAAGAAAGACGGCACCATCACGGCGGCCAGCAGCTCCAGCATCAACGACGGCGCGGCGGCCATGGTGCTGATGCGCGCATCAACAGCCGGCAAGCTGGGGCTCAAACCCCTGGCCAAAATCGTCAGCCATGCCACCCACGCGCAGGAGCCCAACTGGTTTGCCACAGCCCCGCTGGGCGCGGTCAACAAGGCCCTGACGAAAGCCGGCTGGGCTGCTGGGGACGTGGACCTATGGGAGGTCAACGAAGCCTTTGCCGTGGTGCCGATGGCCCTGATGCACGACCTGAATCTGAGCCACGACATCGTCAATGTGAATGGCGGCGCCTGCGCCCTGGGCCACCCGATTGGCGCCAGCGGCGCGCGCATCATGGTCACGCTGATGTACGCCCTGAAGGCGCGCGGCCTCAAAAAAGGTGTCGCCACGCTGTGCATCGGCGGCGGCGAGGCAACCGCTGTGGCCCTAGAAATGCTATAAAAAATATATCAAACTATCTATATTCCACGAGGGAAAACGACCTATTTCCTTCCAAAAAATGACAAAATCCCGTTTTAAGCGTCCCAAAGCATGTTGCTGACCCAAGACCAGGAAATGATCCGCGACGCGGTGCGTGCATTTGCCAAGGCCGAGTTGTGGCCCAACGCCGCCCGCTGGGACAAGGAACATCACTTCCCGCGTGAGGCGCACCAGGGCCTGGCCGCCCTGGGGGCTTATGGCATCTGCGTGCCCGAACAATTTGGCGGCGCCAATCTGGACTACCTGAGCCTGGCCCTGGTTCTGGAAGAAATCGCGGCCGGTGACGGCGGCACCAGCACGGTGATCAGCGTGACCAACTGCCCGGTCAACGCCATCCTGATGCGTTATGGCAATGCGGCGCAAAAGAAGCAGTGGCTGACGCCTCTGGCACAGGGCAAACTGCTGGGCGCATTCTGTTTGACTGAGCCGCATGTCGGGTCCGACGCTTCCTCGCTCAAGACAACGGCCGTGAAAGACGGCGACGGTTACCTGATCAATGGTGTCAAACAGTTCATCACCAGCGGCAAAAACGGCGACGTGGCCATCGTCATCGCGGTGACCGACAAAGGCGCCGGCAAAAAAGGCATGAGCGCTTTCATCGTACCCACCAACGCACAGGGCTACGTGGTGGCGCGGCTGGAAGACAAGCTGGGCCAGCACAGCAGCGACACCGCGCAAATCAATTTTGACAACTGCCGTGTGCCCGCCGAGAACCTGATTGGACAGGAGGGCGAGGGCTACAGGATTGCGCTGGGCGGCCTGGAGGGCGGGCGCATCGGCATCGCCGCCCAAAGCGTGGGCATGGCGCGCAGCGCGTTTGAAGTGGCGCTGGACTATGCCAAACAGCGAGAGAGTTTTGGCCA
>JANMVT010000285.1:0-7508 GCA_031392945.1 Rhodoferax sp.
CGCACGTTGCGGCCGCGAACGAAGCCCTTGCGCGTGAAGTCGGCATTCAACTGCTCGCCAATGAATTTCTGGATGCCGTAGCTGGTTTGCGGCGTGGGCAAGGTGGCGTCTTCAATCACTGGCGGGCAGGGCTGCTCGGGCGAATCGCCGAACACCGCGAGCGAACTGGCAAACACCAGCATGGGTTTGGTTCCCAGCGCGCGGCAGGCCTGCAGCAGGCCCAGGGTGGCGGCGAAATTGCTGCGCATGCCAAGGTCAAAGTCGGCTTCGCATTCGCCGCTGACAGCCGCCGCCAAATGAAAAATAATAGCTGACTCACTAGATAAGACGAGGGCTGATGGGCTATTTTGTTCCAAAAACGCGTTCAAGTCGCCGGTCAGGGCGGCAACCCGCCTGTCGGCCAGCAAGTCGGCCGGGGGCGCCGCGCGATCCACCAGGGTGATCTTTGTGATGGCCGCTGGCGCGGCACCGGCCAAGGACAACTGACCCTGTGCAAGCAGGGTGCGGGCCAGGCGAACGCCCAAAAATCCGGCGCCGCCGGTGATCACGATTTGCATCGTCAAAACTCCTGATGGTTGATTCAACCCCAGAGCTTACCCGTGATCGGACTGGGCCGCCACGCATCTCCCCGAGTCATCTCCCCGAGCCAGATCCTGCGTTATTTGAACCTCCACCGTCCTCAAGACCAAGCCACGGCCGCCGTGAACATGTAACCCGCCCCATAAACCGTCTTGATGATTTTTGGGTTTTGCGGGTCGGTCTCAATCTTGCGGCGGATGCGCGAAATGCGCACATCTATGCTGCGGTCCAGGGGCGACAGGTCACGCTGGCCCAGCAGCTGTTCGCGCGTCAGGATCTGGTGCGGCCGCTCCACAAAGGCCCTGAGCACCTGGGTCTCAGCCGTGCCCAGCACGTGTTCGACACCGTCCGGCGCGCGCAGATTGTTGGCGGCGCAGTCCAGCGTCCAGCCGATGAATTTGGCGTAACGCCGCTGGTTCGCCGCCCCGTTGTGGGACGAGGACGAGCGCCTGCGCAGAATGCTGCGCACGCGCGCGACCAGTTCACGTGGTTCAAACGGTTTGACGACATAGTCGTCGCCGCCCAGTTCCAGGCCCATCACGCGGTCGATGGTGTGGCCGCGCCCGGTCAGGATCAGGATGCCGCAATTGGTCAGGGCGCCGATTTGCCGGATCAATTCCATGCCGTCCATGTCAGGCAAGCCAAGGTCCACAACGCACAAATCGGGGCGTTCGGTCTGCAGGCGCCGCAATACGGTGGCGCCGTTGCGAAACCACTCGACCGGATGGCCAAACTCCGACAGCGCCTGCACAACCAGGCGGGCGACGGCCTCATCGTCTTCGACAACGTAAATCAACTGGCGCGATGCGCCAGTCTCCGAAGCCGCAATGGTGGTCAAGGCGACGCTCCCAGCAGCGAGGCCGCGAGCTGGGCCTTCGTGAAGGGTTTGGCCAGCAAGGCGACGTCGGGCAGCTTGTTCGAATCGGGCGCATCGGGCGCATACCCGCTCATCAGGATGATTTTCGGCACCAAGCCCCTTTGCAGGGCATGGCGCGCGACTTGGCGCCCGTCCACGCCTCCCGGCATCACGATGTCGGACAGCAGCAGGCGGATGCCTGGCGTCTGGTCCAGGATGTTCAGGGCTTCGACCCCGGTCTCGGCTTCCAGCACGGCGAAGCCCAGGTCAAGCAGCAGCCGCCTGATGATTTTGCGCACATTGGGATCGTCTTCGACCAGCAAAGCGAGATCCTGGTCGGGCAGGGGTTTGAGAAGGGCAGGGTCGCCCGCCGGCAAAGCGCTTTGCATTGTGGCGCCACCGTCAGCGGGCAGCCACAAGGTCACGCTGGTTCCAACGCCAGGCTCGCTCGCAATGTCAACCGTGCCGCCGGACTGGCGGGCGAAACCGTAGACCATGGCCATGCCCAGCCCCGAGCCCTGGCCGGTGCCCTTGGTGGTGAAAAATGGCTCAAACACGCGGGCCTGGGTGGCCGCATCCATGCCGCAGCCGTCATCGCTCACCTGCACGCACACATAGGCGCCGCTGGGCAGATGAAGCACGCCCGCGCGCTGCGGACTCAGCGATTCGGATGTGCAACGAACGCTGATGAGGCCCCGGCCTTCGGTGGCGTCGCGGGCGTTGAGGATCAGGTTGATCAATGCGTTTTGCAGTTGGTTGGCGTCCAGTCGGGCGGCCAGGGCCACGGGCGCAAGACTGGTTTGCAGGGTGATGGCGTCCGGCAACGACCGCTCCACCAGCTTGACCACCGCCGTGACTAGCTGGTTGATGTCAACCTCGCTGGTCGCAACCGGGTGTTTGCGTGAAAACGACAGCAAATCCTTGATCAAGTCCGACACACGCCGCGCCGCTTCAATCGCGGGGTTGATGAATTCAGGCACGTGCGGCTGGGCCGTGGGCTCGTCGGCCAACGCAGTCAGGTTGCCCAGAATGACGGTGAGGATGTTGTTGAAGTCATGCGCCAGCCCGCCGGTGAGCTGGCCCAATGCGTCCATTTTTTTGGCTTGGACCATCAGCTCGTGTGACCGGCGCTGGTCCGTGATGTCAAACGTCAATTCAAAACAGCCTGCCACCGAGCCGTCAGGCGCCACTTCGGGGATCAAGGACGTGCGCGCGACCAGGTTGCGGCCATCGTGGGTGCGCACATCGTATTCAAACGTGACGGCCTCCCCGCCCAAGGCCCGGGTCACGTTGGGCTTGATGCGGGCGTAGGTGTCCGGACCCAGGAACTCGCGCGCGCTGACGGCTTGCGGCTCGGCCGGATCCAGGCCGAACCAGTCCTTGTAGCCGCGGTTGACATAGCGGTATGTGCGGCCGCTGTCAAAGTACGCGACCAAGGCCGGAATCGAGTCGGTGATGAGCCGCATCTGCCCTTCGCTGCGGCGCAGGGACGACGCGATTTGTTCGTTCGTGTGGATGGCCTCGCGCAACTGCAGGTTGCTGGCGCTCAGTTCGGCGGTGCGCTCCGCCACACGTATCTCCAGCAAGGCGGTTTGTTGCCGGATCTGTGCCTCGGTGCGCCGTTGCGCGGTGACGTCGGAATAAAGCGTCACAAAACCATGGCCGGGAATGGGCATCCCGCGCACCCGCAGCACGGTGCCGTCAGGACGCGTCCGTTCCATGTCGTGGGCTGTGAAGGCCCGCGCCGCTTCAACGCGCTCATGCACACTGGCCGCCCGGTCGCCATCGCCATATTCGCCGCGTTCGGCGTTGAAGCGCATGAAACTCTCGAACGGCGCGCCGACATAGGCCATTTCCGGCGGGAAATCGAGCAATTTGAGAAAGGGCTCGTTCCAGGCCACCATGCGCAGGTTTTCGTCGATTAGCGTGAAGCCCTGGTCGATCAGATCCAGTCCAGCCTGAAGCGACTGGTAGCGCTCCAGGCTATCATTGGACGGGGCGTGTGCAGGTTCGCTCAAAAACCGCTCCACCGGGGGGCTGATTTGATGTTCATTCGGTGATTCTAGGAGTGCGGGAGGCGGCCAAGGCCGCTTGCAATGATTCGTCACATTTCCTGAAGACTGGTGACAACATCTTTGCCGATGATCCGGCACGCAAGAAAACTCTGATCACCAGGTGACCTTCATGAGCCACGTCAATCCTTACCAATTGGGTCTGGACAAAAATCCTGCCAACTTCGTGGCCCTGTCGCCGTTGAGCTTCATCGAGCGCGCGGCCAAGGTCTATCCGGAGCATTGCGCCGTCATTTACGGCACGCGCCGCCAAACCTGGGGCCAGACCTACGCACGTTGCCGTCAATTGGCCCACGCCTTGGCGGGCCGTGGCATTGGCTTGGGCGACACGGTGGCCGTCATGCTGCCCAATGTGCCGGCCATGCTGGAAGCCCATTTTGGCGTGCCCATGTCAGGCGCGGTGCTCAACACCCTGAACACACGGCTGGATGCCGAAGCCATCGCCTTCATGTTGCAGCACGGCGAGGCCAAGGTTCTGTTGACTGACCGCGAGTTTTCCGCAGTTGTCCAGAAAGCCCTGGCAATGCTGGGCGACAGGCGCCCTTTTGTCATCGAGGTGGAGGACGACGAAGCACCGGCCGGCAAGGCCTTGGGCGAAATAGGCTATGAGGATTTCATCGCCCGAGGCAGCGCGGATTTTGACTGGAAGCTGCCCGGGGACGAGTGGGATGCCGTCGCCTTGAACTACACCTCGGGCACGACCGGCAACCCCAAGGGCGTGGTGACACACCACCGGGGCGCCTACCTCAACGCGGCCAGCAATGTCATAACCTGGCAATTGCCGCCGCACGCCATCTACCTGTGGACCTTGCCCATGTTCCATTGCAATGGCTGGTGCTTTCCCTGGACTATGGCGCTGATGGCGGGCACCAGCGTGTTTTTGCGCCGGATTGACCCAGCCTTGATATTTCCGCTGATCCGCGAACACCGCATCACGCACATGTGCGGCGCGCCGATCGTCTACAGCATGCTGATCAACGCGCCGGTGTCACTGCGGGACGGCATCGCGCACACCGTCAACGGATTGATCGCTGGCGCGGCGCCGCCTGCGGCAGTGATGGAAGGTTGTGAGGCCGCAGGCATAGACCTGACCCATGTCTACGGCCTGACCGAGGTCTATGGCCCGGCTGCGGTGTGTGCCAAGCAGGAATCCTGGGCTGCGCTGCCAGCTGAAGAACGTGCCCGCCTCAATGGCCGGCAAGGGGTTCCCTATCCTTTGCAGCAGGCCGTGACGGTGCTCGATCCTGAAACCATGAAGCCGGTGCCCGCCGATGGCGAAACCATGGGCGAGATATTCTTCCGTGGCAATGTCGTGATGAAGGGGTATCTCAAGAACCCGACTGCCACAGAAGAGGCCTTTGCCGGCGGCTGGTTTCGCACCGGCGACCTGGCCGTGATGCACCCGGATGGCTACGTCAAGATCAAGGACCGCAGCAAGGACATCATCATTTCAGGCGGTGAAAACATTTCGTCCATCGAGGTGGAGGACGCCTTGCACCGCCACCCAGCCGTGATGCTGGCCGCCGTGGTGGCCCAGCCCGACGCGAAATGGGGCGAAGTGCCCTGCGCCTTTGTGGAACTCAAACCGGACGGGCAGGCCAGCGAGCAGGAAATCATCGAGTTCTGCCGCAACCTGCTGGCGCGCTTCAAGGTGCCCAAGCGCGTTGTTTTTTGCACCCTGCCCAAGACGTCGACCGGAAAGATCCAGAAGTTCCTGCTCCGCGACCAGGTCAAGTCTACAAGCGCCATCGTATGAACACGTCAACCAGGAAGCCCCATGTCCAGTGACATCATTCTCCAGACCCAAGGCCTGAGCAAAGAGTTTCTCGGATTTGCCGCCGTCTCGGGGGTAGACCTTCAAATCAGGCGCGGCAGCATCCATGCCCTGATCGGGCCCAATGGGGCAGGAAAGACCACGGTGTTCAACCTGCTGACCAAGTACCACCAGCCGACCTCGGGATCGATCCAGTTCAATGGCATCGACATCACGCGTGACAGCCAGGTGCAGGTGGCGCGCCGCGGCATGATCCGTTCGTTCCAGATTTCAGCAACGTTTTCGCATTTGACGGCGCTTGAAAACGTGCGTGTCGCGCTACAGCGCAAACGCAGCGATTCCTTCAACTTCTGGTCATCCGAGAAGCGCCTGGATGTCTTGAACGACCGCGCCATGGCTTTGCTGGCGTCAGTTGACCTGGAAACTTTTGCCGACACCGTCGCCCTTGAAATGCCGTACGGGCGCAAACGCGCCCTGGAGATCGCCACCACACTGGCGCTCGACCCCGAACTGATGCTGCTGGACGAGCCAACCCAGGGCATGGGCCATGAGGACGTGGGCCGCGTCGTGGATTTGATCCGCAAAGTTTCCGAAAACCGGACCATCCTGATGGTCGAACACAACCTGTCCGTCGTCGAAACCCTGTGCGACCGGCTGACCGTGTTGCAGCGTGGCAGTGTATTGGCCGAGGGCGATTACGCCACCGTGTCCAAAGACCCGCGTGTCCTGGAAGCCTACGTGGGAGTCGAAGCATGAGCAGCCCATTCAACCCCGGCGTCGAAGTGTTGCGCGTGGCGGATCTGCACGCTTTTTACGGCGAATCGCACATCCTGCACGGCGTTGACCTTCAAGTCAACCGGGGCGAACTGGTCACTTTGCTGGGCCGCAACGGCTCGGGCCGCTCCACCACCCTCAAAGCCATTCTGGGCCTGGTCGGCCGCCGCACCGGCTCCATCATGTTCAACGGCACCGAAATCTCCGCGATGGCCCCGCACCGCATCGCACGCCTCGGCGTCGGTTTTTGCCCGGAAGAACGCGGCATTTTTGCCGGTTTGTCCACCGAAGAAAACCTGATGTTGCCGCCTGTAGTGGCCAGCGGCGGCATGACGCTGGAAGAGATTTACGGCATTTTCCCCAACCTGCATGAGCGGCGCAACAGCCCCGGCACGCGCCTGTCCGGCGGCGAGCAGCAAATGCTGGCGATGGCGCGCATTTTGCGCACCGGCGCAAAAGTGTTGCTGCTCGATGAAATCACCGAAGGCCTGGCGCCGGTGATCGTCAAGAAGCTGGGTGAAGTGATTCGTTTGCTCAAAACCCGCGGCTACACGATAGTGCTGGTCGAGCAAAACTTCCGTTTTGCCGCGCCGCTTGCGGACAGGCATTACGTTCTTGAACACGGCCACGTGATCATGACCGTGCAACCGCACGAGCTGGCCGCCAAGACCGACGAGCTTCACGAACTGCTGGGCGTCTAGCCACACCGTTGTTATTTCCCTTTCCACACGTTCCCGACTTTTCCATTCCCTCCACTTTTTTCAATCAGGAGCATTTCCATGAAACTCAAACAAATCGCCCAGGCCGTCAGCCTGTCTTTGCTGGTGGCCGGCGCGGCCCAGGCGCAAATCTCGGACGGCGTGGTCAAGATCGGCGTTTTGACTGATCTGTCGGGCTTGTATTCAGACGTGGCGGGCACTGGCGCCGTCATTGCAACCAAGATGGCCATTGACGACTTCATCGCCAATGAAAAGCCGGCGTTCAAGGTTGAAATGGTCTCCGCCGACCACCAGAACAAGGGCGACATCGCCGCCAACAAGGCGCGCGAATGGTTTGAAAAAGACAAGGTGGACGTGGCCACTGAAATGGTGACCACGTCGGTTGCACTGGCAGTGCAGAAAATTGCCAAAGAAAAGAACAAGATTACCTTGATCTCCGGTGCGGCCTCGACGGCCATCACCAATGAGAACTGCAACGATGTCACCGTGCATTGGACCTATGACACTTATGCCGTGGCCAACGGCACAGCCAAGGCTGTCACCCAGGGCGGTGGCAAGAAATGGTTTTTCCTGACGGCCGACTATGCCTTCGGCCACGCGCTTGAAAAGGATGCCAGTGAAGTCGTCAAAGCCAACGGCGGTGAAGTGCTGGGCGCCGTGCGGCATCCGTTTCCCGGCAGTGATTTCTCGTCGTTTCTCCTGAAGGCGCAGTCTTCTGGCGCGCAGATCATCGG
>JANMVT010000290.1:0-46895 GCA_031392945.1 Rhodoferax sp.
CTGACAGTCACCATGAAATTGTTCCCGGCCATCGTCACCTTGCATCTGCTGGGCGGTTTGATCTTGTTGGCCCTGCTGGCTGTGCAGGTGGCGCGGCAAAACCAGTCTGACAGCGGCGCGGCGCCGGTCGCCATCAGTGCCGCGACCCGAATCTTTTTGTGGTTGACCTTGTGCGCCTTGGTGTTGCAAATCGCGCTGGGCGGCTGGGTCAGCACCAATTACGCGGTGTTGGCCTGCGGCGAGTTTCCGCGCTGCCAGGGCCGATGGTGGCCCGAGATGGATTTTGAACAGGGCTTTCAGATTTGGCGTGGCCTGGGCTTGACCCCGCTGGGCGAGCACATCCATTTCGCGGCGCTCACCGCGATCCATTACGCGCACCGCCTGATGGCGGCCCTGGTGTTGCTGATGTTGGGGGCGCTGGCCTGGGTGCTCAATGGCACGGCTGGCTTGCGCCTGCCGTCGCGCTGGCTGGCCGCGCTCACCGGCCTGCAACTGGCAACGGGTTTGAGCAATGTGGTGTTGGGCTGGCCGATGCTGGCGGCCCTGCTGCACACAGGCGGTGCGGCGGCCTTGCTGGTCGTCCTGGCCTGGGCCTTATCGATCAGCCAAACCGGCCCCAAGACCAAGACCAAACCCGCGCCGCTATGGGGTGGTTCAACCGTATCGAGACTCAAGCATGAGTGAATTGCCAGATAAAACCGCCAAAGCGACCACGGCCACGGTCGACGCGCCAAACGAGGCGCACCGGGCGCGCGATTGGCGCACGCCTTTGCGCCAGTTCCACGCCCTGACCAAGCCGCGGGTGATCCAGCTGATCGTGTTTTGCGCCTTGATTGGCATGGTGCTGGCCGTGCCCGGCGCGCCGGGCTGGGCCGACATCCAGCTCGCCCTGATCGCCTGCCTGGGCATCTGGCTGGTCGCAGCGGCAGCGGCGGCCTTCAACTGCATCGTCGAAAAAGGCATAGATGCCAAGATGAAACGCACGGCCTGGCGGCCCACTGCCAGCGGCGAGCTGCAAGACTGGCAGACCCTGCTGTTTTCAGGCGTCCTGTGTTTGGCCGGCTCGACCCTGCTTTATGTGTGGGTCAACCCGCTCACCATGTGGCTGACCTTTGCCACCTTTGTCGGTTACGCCGTGGTGTACACGGTCATCCTCAAACCGGCTACACCGCAAAACATCGTGATCGGCGGAGCGTCGGGCGCAATGCCGCCCCTGCTGGGCTGGGCGGCGATGACCGGTGAAGTCGGGCCCGAGGCCTTGATTCTTTTCCTGATCATCTTCCTGTGGACGCCGCCGCACTTCTGGGCGCTGGCGCTTTACCGCGTGGAAGACTACCGCAAGTCCGGCCTGCCCATGCTGCCGGTCACACACGGCAGCGAATTCACCCGCCTGCAAATATTGCTTTACACCTTCGTCCTGTTCGCCGCCTGCATGTTGCCCTTTGTTTATGGCATGAGCTCCTGGATCTACCTGGTCACGGCCATCGTTTTGAGCCTTGGTTTTTGCCTGTATGGTTTCAGGCTTTGGCGCGACTATTCGGACGCGCTGGCCCGCAAGACTTTCCGCTTTTCCCTGATCCACCTCAGCGTGTTGTTCGCGGCCCTGCTGGTCGATCACTATGTGCCCTTATGAAAAAACGAAACGCTATAAAAATAATAGCTGTCTACGCAGGTTCCACGTTGGTTACAGGCATTATTTCCGCCTGCTCCGAAAGCAAGCCGGCGTTTTCGTCGGTCGATGTCACCGGCGCGGACTATGCCAAAGACTTCGCCCTGACAGACCACAACGGCCAGCCCAAAAACATCAAGGATTTCGCCGGCAAGGTGGTTGTCCTGTTTTTCGGCTACACCCAGTGCCCCGACGTCTGCCCGACCTCGATGGCCGAGCTGGCCGAGATCAAAAAGCTGCTTGGCGCCGACGGCGGCAAACTGCAGGGTCTGTTCATCACCATCGACCCCGCACGTGACAAGCCTGAGGTGCTCAAGGCCTATATGGCCAATTTCGACCCAAGCTTTCTGGCCCTGATCCCGACACCGGAGCAACTCGCCGCCGTCGCCAAAGACTTCAAGGTGTATTACAAAAAGGTGGATGGCAAAACCCCCACCAGCTACACCATGGACCATTCGGCGGGCAGTTATGTCTATGACACCAAGGGCCAATTGCGCCTGTACACCCGTTATGGCAGCGGCGCCAAGCCATTGGCGCAAGACATCCAGATCCTGCTGAAGCAGGGTTGACCCCGGCGGGGCGAAAATCCGCCCGCTTGACTTTTATTTAACAAACGTGTTAAATACAATTCATGAACCCTCTGGCCATCGACACGGGCACCGACCGGTTGAGCGCCGCCTTCGCCGCCTTGGCCGACCCGACGCGCCGCGCCATCCTGTCGCGCCTCGCGTTGGGCGAAACCAGCGTGGGCGATTTGGTCAAGCCCTTTGCCATCTCCGGCCCGGCCATTTCGCGCCATCTGCGCGTGCTGGAAAACGCGAAACTGATCGAACGCAAGGTGGACGCCCAATGGCGCATCTGCCGCCTCAACCCGCCGGGTTTGCGCGTGGCCAATGACTGGTTGTCGCAATACCGCGAGTTTTGGGAGCACAGCCTGGATCACCTGGTCGAGGTGCTCGAACAGGGCGAAGGCCATTTGCCGCCCGCGCAGAGCACCAATGTGCCGTTGGGGATCCAGACCCCTGACAAGCCCGCCACGCGGGTTCCCAGGCCCCGCGCCGGCCCAGGGCGCCCTTCTGGCAACCCGGCGCGGCCTTCAAACCGCCCATCAACACCCAAGAGAAGGAAATCCCCATGAACGCGGAACGATTCACCCTGAACATGACGCGCTTCATCCGCGCGCCGATCGAGAAAGTATTCGACGCCTTTGCCACCCAGGCGGGTTTGGCCTCCTGGATGGGGCCGCGCGCGATGAGCCTGACCGCTGTTACGGCCGACCCGCAGGTGGGCGGCAATTGGCGGGTTGAGATGCGCGCGCGTGACGGCAGCGTGTTCGTCGTGGGCGGGCAGTTCAAGCAATTGCAGCGCCCGTCCAAAGTGGCCTACACCTGGCAGTGGGACGGCCCCACCAGCCCCATGCCCAACATCGAGACCCTGGTGGAAGTGAGCTTGAGCGAGAAAAACGGCGGCACCGAGCTGCACATGAAACACAGCGGATTCCCTGCGGCAGCTGCGCGCGAGGGCCACAGCCAGGGCTGGAATTCCACCCTGAACCGCCTCAACGACTACCTGGACCCCCAAGGCATGGCCGGCACCATCACCCTGCTGGGCGACGTGCGCAGCAGTTACACCCGCACCGCACGCATGGCCCTGGCCGAGAAGAGCGTGGCCTACACGATGCAAGCCGCCGCCCCGCATTCGCCCGACATCCTGGCGGTGCACCCGTTTGGGCGGATTCCGGCCTTGCGCGATGGCGGCATCGACATCTTCGAGACCGCCGCCATCGTGACCTACCTGGACGAAACCTTTGAGACGGGCCCAAGCCTGCGCCCCGACACCATCATGGGCCGCACCCGCTGCGCGCAGTGGATCAGCGCTGTCAACAGTTACCTGTACGACACCATGGTCCGGCGCTACTTGCTACAGGTTTTCTTCCCCAAAGGCGAGGGCGGCCAGCCGGACCGTGCGGTGATCGGCAAAGCCCTGTCGGAGATGCCTGCGCAGTTGGCGGCGCTGGAGCAGGCCTATGCCAACGGCGACTGGCTGGCCGGCAACGCTTTGTCAGCTGCCGACCTGTTTGTCGCCCCGATCCTGGCGGGCTTGCAATTAATGCCCGAAGGTGGCAAATTGATTGCCGGTTGCCCCAACGTGATGCGCGCCCAGGAAGTGATCCGCCAACGCGCCAGTTTCGCCGGCACCAACCCCGCAACCAGTTCCCGCTAGCGCATTGCCCGCAAAGCAGTGCATTTTTCAACCCCAAGGAGAAATCAAAATGAGTTATTTGCCCGGAAAATTCGTCTGGTTTGAACACGTCTCCAAGGACGCGGTCAAGGCCAAAGCCTTCTACAGCGGCCTGTTCGGCTGGGCTGTGAACCCCATGCCCATGGGCGAGCAGACTTACGACATCATCACCAATGGCGCAACCGGCATTGGCGGATTTCGCACCGCCGAGGCGGGCATGCCAAGCCATTGGGCGTCCTACCTGTCCGTGGCAGACGTTGACAAGAGTTTCGTCAAGGCCACAGCCAACGGCGCCAAAGCCCTGATGCCACCCATGGACTACGGCGATGTCGGCCGTGCGGCTGCCGTGGCGGACCCAACCGGCGCCGGTTTCGCGCTGTGGAAAGGCGCGCAAGGCGACCCGGCTGATGTTGAAAAAACTCCGGCGGGCGGCTGGATGTGGAACGAGCTGCACAGCAGCGACGCCAAAGCCGCCGTGGCGTTTTACGAGAAGGCTTTTGGCTTCAGCCATGAGGCCATGGACGTGGGGCCTGGCGGCACGTATTACGTGCTCAAGGACGCGGCAGGCAACCGGCGCGCCGGCGTGATGCAAAAGTCGCCCGACATGCCGATGCCGTCCAACTGGCTGCCTTATGTGTCGGTGGCCGATTGCGACGCGTCCGCCGCCAAGGCGACCAAGCTCGGCGCGATGTCGCTGGCGATGCCACCGACCGACATCCCCAACATCGGCCGTTTCGCCGTGGTGATCGACCCGGTGGGCGCAGCCATCGCGATCATGAAACCCCTTGACGTGATGAAGATGGGTTGAAGTTCTGCGCTGACAGCGCCGATCAGTCGGGTCGATCGATAACTGGTATTTTTGGCCTGTAGCCCTCGTGGAATATGCGTTTATAGCTATTTAATATATAGCATAATGAATGCCGCGGTCGGCGCCACTGATCGGCACGCCCAGGGGGGCGGGGCCTTTCAATTACCATGGGCGGTTTCAACAGACAGAGAAGCCCCATGGATTTGAAACTCGACGGTCTGCACGTGCTCATCACCGGCGGCAGCAAGGGCATCGGCCTGGCTTGCGCCCAGGGTTTTTTGCGCGAAGGCGCGCGGCTCAGCCTGGTCTCGCGCGACCCGGTGAACCTGGACAACGCAAAAGCGGTCCTGCTCAAGGATGCCCCCGGCGCGGCTGGCCGCATCGGTGTTTTCAGCGCCGACCTGAAGGATGCCGCGCAAGCGTCTGCAGCCCTGGCGAAGGCGGAAAAGCTGCACGGCGATGTGGACGTGCTGGTCAATTCCGCAGGTGCCGCCAAACGCACGCCGCCCGATGAGCTCAACGCCCAGGCCTGGCACGACGCCATGGACGCGAAGTTTTTCAGCTACGTGCACATGATTGACCTGGTCGTCAAAAAAATGGGCCTGCGCGGGCGCGGCGCCATCGTCAATGTGATCGGCTCCGGCGGCAAGGTCGCCAGCCCGATCCATCTGCCCGGCGGTGCTGCCAATGCCGCCCTGATGTTGATCAGCGCCGGGCTGGCGGCGGCTTACGGCCCCAAGGGCGTGCGCGTGAATGCCGTCAATCCGGGCGGAACCGAGACGGATCGCCTGATCGAAGGCTTGCAAGCCGCAGCCCGACAGGATCAGATCAGCATGGAAGAGGCCTTGCGCCGGGCCTCTAAAAGCATTCCCCTGGGCCGCCTGGCCCAGCCGGAAGAAATCGCCAATGCCGTCCTGTTTCTGGCGTCGCCCAGCGCCAGTTACGTGACCGGGGCCATACTGAGCATGGACGGCGCATCCACGCCGACGGTGGTGTGAGCCGATGAAACCGATGATCGAATTTGACGGTCAGACAATAGCGTCCGAGGCCTTCTTCCAGCGCTACCAACGCGCTGCAGCGGCCTTGCGTGCCAGCGGCGTGGGCGAGGGCGACGTGGTTGCCCTGATGATGCGCAATGGCCCAGAAGCCTTGGAGCTGATGCTGGCCGCGCGCTGGATTGGCGCCCAGTGGTGCCCCATCAACTGGCACTTCAAGACCGAAGAAGTCCAGTACATCCTGTCCGACAGCGGTGCGAAAGTTTTTGTGGCCGACGCGGATTTGCTGGCAGGGCTTGAGGGTTTGCGCCTTGAGAGCGTCAAGACCTTTGTCAGCGGGCGTCAAAGC
This sequence comes from Rhodoferax sp., assembly GCA_031392945.1. Lineage (GTDB taxonomy): Bacteria > Pseudomonadota > Gammaproteobacteria > Burkholderiales > Burkholderiaceae_C > JANYCG01. Next base: position 6,063 of record JANMVT010000290.1, read on the forward strand.
GGCGCAGACCTGGCCCCCGACAGTCGTGCATTGCCAGCGTGGGAGCTTTGGCGTGCCGCCGCCGCAGCAGGCGAGCAAGTGGCAGCCGCGCCGCGTGGCGCGATGTTCTACACCTCGGGCACGACCGGCAAACCGAAAGGCATCCGCCGCAACCCGTCAACGCCGGAACAGGCTGCGCGCGCGCTTCAAGTGATGCGCCACGCCTACGGATTTGACGCCGGCATGCGCGTGCTGGTGAGCGCGCCGATGTACCACAGCGCGCCCAACTCGTTTTCCATCGGCGCGGCCAACGAAGGCGCGCATCTCTTCATCGAGCGCCGTTTCGACGCCGAGAACACGCTGCGGATGATTCAGCAGCACCGCATCACCCATGCCTACCTGGTGCCCACCATGTACGTGCGCATGTTGCGCCTGTCCGATGAGGTGCGTGGACGTTACGACCTGAGTTCGATGCGCTTTGTGTCGTCCACCGGTTCGCCTTGTCCGCCCGATGTCAAACGCGCCATGATCGAGTGGTGGGGCCCGGTGATCCATGAGTGTTACGGCGCCAGTGAACTCGGCTATATGACCCGGCTGGACAGCCATGAGGCCCTGCGCAAACCAGGTTCCGCCGGCAAGCCGCTGGAGGGCGTCACCATCGCCATTCTGGACCAGCAGGGCCAGGCAGTGCCCCAGGGCCAGGCCGGCTTGATCTACGCGAACCAAGACCAGCAAGCCGACTTCACCTACATCGGCAACGACGCGGCGCGCCAGAAGATGGAGCGCAACGGCCTGAAGACACTGGGCGACATCGGTTACCTTGATGAAGACGGCTTCCTGTTCATCGTGGACCGATCCGCCGACATGGTGATCTCAGGTGGCGTCAACATTTACCCGGCAGAAATTGAAGCCGCCCTGCAAATGATGCCCGGCGTCGCCGACTGCGCCGTATTCGGCATCCCCGACGAAGAATTCGGCGAGGCGCTGGCCTGCGCCGTGCAGGCCGTAGCAGGCGTTCACCTTGACGAAGCCCAAGTCCAGGCCTTCCTGAAAACCCGCCTGGCCGCCTACAAAGTGCCCAAAATCGTCAGTTTTCACGCCGAGATGCCGCGTGAAGACACGGGCAAAATATTCAAGCGCAAACTGCGCGAGCCGTATTGGGCCGGGGTTGGCCGGCGCATTTAGCTTGAACGCAGAGGGTTTTGGCCTAGCCCCTTGCGCGCGGGCTGATTGGCCGCAGCCGCTTCACGCTTGATTTTCAACGTATCCAGCGGCACGGCGGAACATGTCACAAAAATACTCCGCAGCCGGGCTGAGGGGCAAGCCGGTGCGGTGGACGATGCAAATCGGGCGGGTCGGAAAAACTTCAGCCACTGCGATGGCCTGGAACATGTGGTCCCACATCGGGAACCGGGTCCACATTTGCGGCAACAGCATCAGCAAGTCTGAATTGGCCAGCGCCATCATGTAAGTCAAACCGGAATGTGCCTGCATGACCAGCCTGGGTGCGGGCAGGCCATGCTGGGCATACAGCGGCACGATTTCCTCTTCCGCCTTGCTCGTTACGGAGGATGTGATCCATTCCGCGTCGACCAGATCCCTCAGCGATTTTGAGCCGGCCAGCGGGTGCCCTTTGCGGCAGAAAATAACGCGACGGGTTTCAAGAATTCTTTCAGCGGCCAGTTCCGTCGGCATGGCCTCGACGACGGGGCCGATGTAGAAATCGGTTGAGCCGTCCCTGAGCGACGACTCAATCCCCGGAAACACGGTGTCGATGATGTCCAGCGTGACATCCGGGTAGCGCAAGCGAAATTGCCGCAGGGCATCGGGCATCAGCGTGATTTGCGTGACCATTGACAGCCCAACGACAAGAGTGCCATGCGCCTCGCCGCGAAGCTGGTCAAGCTCATCCCGGGCCCTACGCAATTCGCTCGTGACCAGGGTCACGCGGCGCAGAAACACTTGGCCCATAGGAGTCAGGAGAACCCCTTTTTTACTGCGCTCCAACAACACCACCTTCAACTCGCGCTCAAGCTCCTGAATGCTGCGGGTGATGACGGGTTGTGCCACATTCAAATGCCGCGCGGCCGCCCGGATGCTTCCACGCTCCACAATGGCCACCAGATGGTGCAGTGCACTCAATTTCATTGTCAAACCTTTGTTGATACTCAATGCGTATCGAGGTTAAAACTTTAGCATCTTTCACTATCAACTGCCACGCCCTACCATCCGCCGCACGTCGTTCTTGAAGCAAACGAACGGTGGGTGCTAAAAATGGGAGACGGATACGATGAAGGGAATCAATGCCATGCGCAAAAAAACAGAGGTGCTGATCATTGGCGCCGGGCCCGTGGGCCAAGCGCTGGCGATCGAACTGGGGCAGCGCGGCATCGATTGCCTGATTGTCGAAAAAAATGCACGCTCGGGCGCAGCACCGCGTGCCAAGACCGTCAACGTGCGCACTTGCGAACACTTCCGGCGCTGGGGCATCAGCAAAGCCCTGCGTGCGGCCGCGCCGCTGGGCATAGACTACCCGTCCAATATTGCCTTCACCACCCGCATGTCGGGGTATTTGCTGACGCGCTTTGACAACGCCCTGTATTGCGCACCCGGACGCAATCCGCTTTATTCAGAGCATGCGCAATGGACTCCGCAGTACACCGTCGAAAAGGTGATGCGCGAACATCTTCAGACGATTGCGAATGTTCAGGTCGCCATGAACACGGAGCTGCTGGGCTTCGAGCAGACCGGCGAACGAATTGTTGCCACCATCCTGGATGCGGACAGCGCGGCCAAGCGCGAGGTGGAGGCGCAATATTTGGTCGGCTGCGATGGCGCACGCAGTTTGGTGCGGGACCTGATCGGCGCACGCCTTGAAGGCAGCTTTGGCATGTCCAGGAATTACAACGTCGTTTTTCGTGCACCCGGCATGGCCCTGGCGCATGGTCAGGGCAAAGCCATCATGTACTGGCAGATCAACGGCGAGGTTCCCAGCCATGTCGGCCCCATGGATGCTGGCGATCTCTGGTTTTTCATGCCGACAGGCTTGGCTGCGGACGTGCAAGTCACTGTAGACACCGCAGGCGATTTGATTCGCCGGGCCACGGGCATTGAATTGCCCTTTGAGGTGCTCAGCGTTGATGAGTGGGTGGCGCACCGCGCTGTGGCGGACCGTTACCGCGACGGCAGGGTGTTTCTGGCGGGCGATGCGTGCCACCTGCACCCGCCCTATGGCGGCTTTGGCATGAACATGGGCGTGAGCGACGCGGTGGACTTGGGCTGGAAGCTCGCGGCCTTGTTGCGGGGCTGGGGGGGTGCGGCGCTGCTGCAAAGTTACGAGCTCGAGCGCCGTCCCGTGCACCTGCACGTGCTCAAGGAAGCTTCTGCCAACCACGCCAAGGTGGGCGCTGCGTTGTTTGAGAAGGGGCTGGAGGATGACACGCCTGAGGGGCAGGCTGCACGTGCACGTGCAGGCCAACGCATCAACGCTGAAAAGTTGTCCGAGTTTTACACTCTGGGCACGATCCTGGGCGACCGTTATTCGGACTCCCCGGTGGTGCAAAGGGTCGCAGAAACACGCCCGAAGCCGCGCGATTTTCTGAACTATGTGCCCAGCTCAACGCCTGGCGGGCGTGCGCCCCATGCGTGGTTGCACGACGGCAGCTCCCTGTTCGACCACTTTGGCAGTGGATTCACGTTGCTGGCTTTGCCCGCCGGCACCGACGCGTCCATCCAGGCTGCGGTCTGCGATGCCAGACTGGGCGGAGTTCCGCTCACAGTGTTGCGTTCAGACAACCCGGGGGTGAGTTGCCTTTACGACCATGGCCTCACCTTGATCCGGCCGGACCAGCATATTGCGTGGGCGGGGGATACGTGGCCGAAGGTCGCAGAATATGACGTGTTTGCCATGGTGACTGGGCAAAACACCAAAACCATTCCCAACGAAACCACTTTGAAGGAGACCGTCCATGAGCCAAGTTCCTGAATCCCCGTCCGTTGCTGCGGCCAAAGCATCCAGCCACGCCATATCACCAGCCCGGCTGGCCCATGTGGTGCTGCGCACCTCGCAGTTCGATGTGCTGGTCGACTGGTATAAAACCGTGCTGGGCGCAAAAACGGCGTTCTCTGACGGCGCATTGGCATTTCTCTCCTACGACGAAGAACACCACCGCATTGCCGTCCTGAACATTCCCGGCTTGCCGCGTCAGCCCGATGGGGTTACGGGCGTGCACCATTTTGCGTTTACGTACGCGTCGCTCAGTGACTTGGTCGCCACCTACGAGCGCCTTGACAAGGCCAATATTCGACCTGTCCTGTGCATCAACCATGGGCCGACCACGTCGATGTATTACGCCGACCCGGACGGCAACCAGATCGAGCTGCAGGTCGACAACTACGATACGGTGGAAGAGGCCGGCGAGTTCTTCTACAGCCCGGCCTTTGCAAAGAATCCAATCGGCGTGGACTTCAACCCGGCCGATCTGGCGCGGCGCTTTCATGCCGGTGAGGACGAGGCCAGCATCAAAAGACGCCCCGACAGCGGCGCCCGCGGGCTCGATACCCTCAGTCTTCGGTAAGACCGGTCCCAACCCGACCAATCCCACCACAGCATTACCTCGAGACTTCCAGCATGTCCAAAATGAAATCTTTGTCGAAGCCCCTTTCTTCGGTCGCTGCAGTCGCAATCAGCCTGGTGCTGGCTTCCTGTGCCAGCCCAGGCGTCGAGCCGCTTGAGGTCACAAAAGGCCTTGTGGTTCGCAACGTCAACATCGTGAACACCCGCGACGGCTCCACTTCATCTCAGATGGCTGTTGTGATTGAAGGCGGCAGCATCCGCAAAATCGCACCCGACCGGGCCATCCGGACCAGCGGCACGGTGCAGACCGTTGACGGGTCCGGCAAGTACCTGGTGCCCGGGTTTCTGGACATGCACACCCATGCCATGGCGGCGGCAGACCAGCCCATCACTTTCTGGCCGCTGCTGATCGCCAACGGCATCACCGGCATCCGCGAAATGGCAGGGTCGCCCGAGGTGATCAAACGTGTGAGCCAACTGAATGCAGACAGTGCCGCAGGCCGGGTTGACGCGCCGGAAGTGTTGCTGGTTTCCGGCCCGCTGGTGGCCGGCATACCCGCGCCCGCCATCGCGATTGCGCAGGTGCAGCAACAAAAAGCCATGGGCGCTGGTTTTGTCAAGATCGTCGCCGGCAGCCGGGACGTGATACTGGCGGTGTTGGCCGAGGCCAAGGCGCAGGGCCTCGGGGTTGCCGGGCATCTGTCTTTGGGCGTCACGGCGATTGAATCATCCGAGGCCGGCTGGCGTGCCATTGAGCACCTGGGCGCCGGCATGGGGATATTGCTGGACTGCGCCACCGACGCGGCCAACATCCGCCAGGCGATCGTCAGTGGCGGTGGTGCGCAGGTTCCGTTCTCGCTCGCAGCCGTTGTCAGCCCCCTGCGCTTCCGGGCGCTGGACGCGCCCTTTTACCAACGCATCATGGACACCTACAACGAGGCCAAGTGCCAGGAAGTGTCCAGGGCCTTTGTCAAAAATGAAACCTGGCAGGTACCCACGCTGATTCGTGTGCGCACGATGGCATTCAGTGATGATCAGGGCTACAGGACTGACCCCAACCTCGCCTACATTGACAAGGGCAGACGGGCGCTCTGGGAAGGCCTGGCCCAGCAATACTCAAGTAGCGTGCCCGCCCCGGCAGCGACCATCTTCCGGCAGTACTACAGCTTGCAGGAAAAGCTCACCAAATCCATGAAGCAAAGCGGCGTCAAGATGTTGACTGGCTCGGACCTGGGCGGCATCTGGGTGATCCCGGGCTTCAGCCTGCATCAGGAATTCAAGGCGCTTGCCGCCGCTGGACTGTCGCCGCTTGAAATTTTGCAAATGACAACCTTGAACGGCGCACAGTTCATGAACCGCGAGGCCAGCATGGGAACCGTTGACGAAGGCAAGAACGCCGACCTGGTGCTGCTGGATGCCAATCCGGTCGAGGCCGTGGCGAATCTGGACCGGATTGCGGCAGTGGTCTTGAAGGGCAAATATTTTTCAAAAGACGCGCTTGACAAGATGAAAAGCGATGTCGCCAGCGCATACAAGAATTGACACCATGAAAATATTGAATGGTTTCACCAGCACATTGAGCGCACTGGCTGTCTCGGCACTTGTTTTGTCGGGCGCAGCAAAGGCCCAAACCAATCCGGTGTTTCCCGCCAGGACCGTCACCCTCGTCATCCCTTTCACCCCCGGCAGCGGCAGCGATCTCATCGCGCGCATCATCGCGCCAAGGCTGTCCGCCCGTTGGGGGCAGCCCGTGATCGTGGACAACAAAGCCGGAGCCAGCGGCAACTTGGGCCACAACTTTGTGGCAAAGGCCGCACCGGACGGCCACGTTCTGATGCTCACCGCCGACTCGTTCACCATGGCGCCCGCCATCTACAAGAGCATGCCTTATGACCCCGCGAATGACTTTGCCCCTGTGGTGAGCTTGGCAGATGCCAGTTACGCATTCGCCGTGAACCCGTCCGTTCCGGCCAAGGACCTGAAGTCCCTGATCGCCTACCTCAAGGCCAACCCCGGAAAGGTCAACTACGGCACCCCTGGCAACGGCACACCGCACCACCTGTCAATGGAACTGTTCAAGTCGAAAGCCGGTGTCGATATTCTTCATGTGCCCTACAAAGGCATTTCCGGCGCCCTGACCGATCTGATGGGCGGCCAGGTCCAACTGATGTACGGGACCACGAATTCATTGGCGCCCTATGTGGCCTCAGGCAAAGTGCGCCTGCTGGCCATCACCGGTTCAGCACGCAGTCCCCAGGTCCCTGATGTGGCGACTTTCCACGAGCAGGGCATGGATGCGATGGATGCCGGCAGCGCCTACTATTTCGTGGCGGCGCCGGCCCGAACATCGCCCGAACTGGTGGCCCGCCTGAACGGCGATATCTCCGCAGTCATCAATGCCGGCGACGTGAAGGCCGAACTGCTGAAGCTGGGTTTGTCTGTGCGAACCGGAACGCCTGCGCAGTTGGGTGCCGCCGTCAAAAGTGACCTGGTGCGCTGGCGCAAGGTGGTCACTGATGCGGGAATCACCGCAGATTGAAACAATGACTCAAAGCCATGACATCAGAGAACAAGACAAGAGGCCACCCGTGAAACAACCCAAAATCGACATCTACAACCATGTGATGCCGCCTTCCTACCTGGAACTGGTCAACAAACACGGCAAAGAGCCCGGCATGGTCAGGCGCATGAACTCCTTGCGCATCCTGTGGGACATGCAAGCCCGGGTTGAAATGCTCAATGCCTGGCCTGAGGTGCAGCAGGTCATCACACTGGCCGTTCCGTCGCCCGAAATGCTGGGCGGCCCTGACGAATCACCGGGGTATGCCCGTGTCGCCAACGAAGGCATGGCTGAAATTTGCCGCCAGTGGCCGGACAAGTTTCCCGCGTTTGTCGCGTCGCTGCCCATGAACAATCCAGCGGCTGCGCTGGTTGAGATGGACTACGCCATTGAAAAATTGGGTGCCAAAGGCGTCCAGATACTCACGAACGTGAACGGCCGCCCGCTGGACGAACCCGAGATATTTCAGATTTTTGAACGCATCACCAACAGGCACAAAATGCCGGTCTGGATGCACCCGACCCGGCCCGCCTCCAAGCCCGACTATGCCAACGAAGAGAAATCCAAATACGAAATCTGGCAAGTGCTGGGTTGGCCGGTGGAAACCAGCGTGGCCATGTCCCGCATGGTGTTCTCTGGATTGCTGGAGCGTTTGCCCGAGTTGCGCCTGATCACCCACCATTGTGGTGGCATGCTGCCGTATTTCGCAGGACGTGCGGAAACCCTGTGGGCGCAGATGGGCAGCCGGGGTGACGGATCAGAGGCCAATGTGCTGAAGTCACTGTCCAAGCCGCCAATCGAATACTTCAAGATGTTTTATGGTGACACCGTGCTGGGCGGGTCCAGCTCGGCCTTGCGTTGTGGTCTGGACTTCTTTGGCGCAGACAAGGTGGTGTTTGCGAGCGACTGTCCGTTTGACCCCGAAGGCGGCCCCATGTTCATCCGCGAGGGCATCCGGTCGATTGAAGACCTGGATCTGGAGGCAGGTGACGCCCGCAAAATCTACTTTGGCAATGCCTTCAAGTTGTTGGGCTTGTCCCAATAGTTGGGGAAAAGGAATATGAACAAGATCGTTTGTGTGTTGGCAACGCTGTTGCTGATATCCACCGCCGCGCCCGCGCAGCCCGCGCCCGCACTTGGCGAGGCCGTCCAGGTCGAAAATGGCGCCTTGCGCGGCGCACCCCGGGACAGCCAGGGCCTGCTTGTCTTCAAGGGCGTTCCGTTTGCCGCAGCACCTGTGGGCGACCTGCGCTGGCAAGCGCCCCAGGCGGCCAAATCGTGGCAAGGCCCGCGCGACGCCACCCGGTACGGCAACCGCTGTTGGGCCAATGTGCAGGTTCCTTCCCTGGCCGGCCGCAGCGGCGGCGTGCCTCTGAATGAAGATTGCCTCTACCTCAATGTGTGGACGGGCGCAAAGGCATCGACCGAGCGGCGGCCCGTCATGGTCTGGATCCATGGCGGCGGTTTTCAGTTCGGCACGGCGGGTGACCCCAACACCGATGGCGCACTGCTCGCCCAGAAGGGCGTGGTGCTTGTCAGCGTGAACTATCGCCTCGGGGTGTTTGGCTTCTTCGCACATCCGCTGCTCAGGAGCGAAGGCCGGCTGTCAGGCAACTTCGGAATCCTGGACCAGATTGCAGCCCTCAAATGGGTGCAGGCAAACATTGCCAACTTTGGCGGTGATCCCAAAAATGTCACCATTTTTGGAGAGTCGGCAGGGTCGCAGGCTGTCAGCCTCCTGATGGGTTCGCCCATGGCGAAGGGGCTTTTCCATCGGGCCATAGGCCAAAGCGGTTCATCGCTTCAGCAACTCCCGAGCCTGGCGGACATCGGCATTCGGGGTGCGGCTTACGCCAGCGCCTTGGGCGCTTCATCTGTTGCAAAATCGATGGAGGCCTTGCGGGCCATGCCGGCAGAGCGCATCAACGCAGCGGCGACGTGGGACTTTGCCGGAGGTGCCCCCATGGTCTTCGCGCCGGGCATCGATGGCCATGTTTTTCCGGCCGGCATGGCGGAGATATTTCGTCAGGGCAGGCAGAGCGACGTGCCCCTTTTGGCCGGGTACAACAAACGCGAAGGCTTTCCCTTTTTGGTCGAGACCTTGCCCCATAACACTGTCGCAGAGTTCCGTGAGGCGGCGCAGCTGGTTTTTGGGCCGGACAAAATGCAGGAATTTCTGGCGCTTTACCCGACCGACACCAAAGTGGCACTGAACGCTTCCGCCGAAGAGTTGCATGCCGACATTCGGCAAAAAGCTGAAACCTGGGCCTGGCTGGGACTGCATTCACGGACCGGCAAGTCGGCGGTTTACGGTTACCACTTCGCCTACGAATCGCCCTATTCCCCGATAGCGTCCCATGTGGCGGACGTGGCGTTCGTATTTGGCAATTTGATGCCGCAATTCTTCGCGCCCAAGGCCCCGCCTGCCGGCCCGGCAGATCGGCAACTGGCGAACGAGATGATGTCCTATTGGGTCAATTTCGCTACCCAGGGCGACCCGAATGGGCCGGGTCTTCCGACATGGCCGGAATTCAGGGCCAAAGCCTCCTTGCTTCAGATTCAGGAAGACGGCCGCATCACGGCCGGTCCGCCTTCCGGACAGCAGATCGCAAGATTCAAGTTTCTCGATGGATTTCTGAGCTCGGCATCCATGGGGCAACCGTGATCCGATGCCCGGCTTGGCCCCGGCTTTCCCGGACCGGGCCTGGTTTTCGCCTGCAGTGCAAAGCCTTCATCGCACTCATTCGTCCAAACCCGCCGCCAGCGTGGACGCATCGACGATGTGCTGCGCATCCACTCCAAAGAAATTGCGCAGCGCCGCACGCGTGTCGCTGCGGCCAAATCCGTCAGTGCCCAGCGTCACATAGCGGCGACCCTCGGGAATGAAGGCGCGAATGCTTTCTGGCACCGCCCGCACGTAGTCAGTGGCTGCAATGATGGGCCCCCTGCTTTGTTCAAGCAGGGTGGTGATGAAGGGCAAGACGCTGTTCCGGCCGGGCTGCGTGCCAGCCTGGCCATCGCGCGCCAGCTCGCTCCAGCTTGTCACGCTGAACACGGTGACATCAAAGCCTTGACCTGCAAGCTGTGCAGCGGCCCGGATGGCCTCGTTCAAAATGGCGCCAGAGCCAAGCAGTGTGATTGTTTTTAATGAAACAGGAGGTTTCCCCTCGTCGCATATGGATTTATAGCTACAAAACTTGTAGCATCCACGCAAAACATGATCTTCGACACCCGCAGGCAGATCAGGCTGCGCGTAGTTCTCGTTCATCAGCGTGACGTAGTAGAAGACGTTCTTCTGCTCCACCATCATTTCGCGGATCCCTGAGTCCACAATCACGGCCATCTCACCCGCAAAAGCCGGGTCATAAGCCTTGCAGTTGGGAATCGTCGCCGCGATCAGGTGGCTGGTGCCGTCCTGGTGTTGCAGGCCCTCGCCGCCCAGCGTGGTGCGGCCAGAAGTGGCGCCCAAAAGAAAGCCGCGCGGCTGCTGGTCGGCCGCTGCCCAGATCTGGTCGCCCACGCGCTGAAAACCAAACATTGAGTAGTAGATGTAGAACGGCAGCATGGCCAGGCCGTGCACGCTGTAGCTGGTGGCCGCCGCTGTCCAGCTGGCGATGGCCCCCGCTTCGCTGATGCCCTCTTCCAGAATTTGGCCATCCAGCGCCTCACGGTAGCTGAGCACTGAGCCAATGTCTTCGGGTGAATAGCGCTGGCCCATGCTGGAATAGATGCCCACCTGCTTGAACAAATTGGCCATGCCAAAGGTGCGGGCCTCGTCGGCCACGATGGGCACGATGCGCGGCCCCAGTTCCTTGTCTTTGAGCAAGGCCCCCAGAATGCGCACAAAGGCCATGGTGGTGCTCATTTCCTTGCCAGCCGCGTTGACTGCAAAGTTGGCATAACTGGCCAGCTCAGGCACTGGGATCGGCGCGCAAGCGGTCTCGCGCCGGGGCAGGAAGCCCCCAAGCTGCTGACGATGGCGGTGCAGGTACAACATTTCAGGGCTGTCGTCAGCCGGTTTGTAGAACGCGAGCGAGGTGGCCTGCTCGTCGGTGAGGGGCAGGTTGAACCGGTCGCGGAACTCCAGCAACTCTTCGCCGCCGAATTTCTTCTGCGAATGCGTGGTCATCTTGCCCTGCCCCGCTGCACCCATTCCGTACCCTTTCTTGGTGTGCGCGAGGATGACGGTGGGCTGGCCGTGATGGGCGGCCGCAGCCGAGTAGGCCGCGTGGATTTTGACCAGGTCGTGCCCACCGCGTTTGAGGCGGTCAATCTGCTCATCGGTCATGCCCTGGGCCAGGCGTTTGAGTTCTTCGTTCTGGCCAAAGAAGTTGTCGCGGTTGAAGCGGCCATCCTTGGTGGCGAAGGTCTGCATCTGCCCATCCACCGTCCTGGCGAAGGCCCGTGCGAGCGCGCCCGTGGTGTCGCGCGCGAACAGGCCGTCCCAGTCGCTGCCCCACACCAGCTTGATGACGTTCCAGCCGGCGCCGGAGAAAAGCTTTTCCAGCTCGTCGATGATGCGGCCATTGCCCCGCACCGGGCCGTCGAGGCGCTGCAAGTTGCAGTTCACCACCCACACCAGGTTGTCCAGCCCCTCACGCGCGGCCAGGGTCAGCGCGCTCATGGATTCGGGTTCGTCCATCTCGCCATCGCCGAAAACTCCCCAGACTTTTCGGCTGGAGCAGTCCAGCAGATGGCGGTGGCTCAGGTAACGCATGAAGCGCGCGTGGTAGATCGAGCTGATGGGGCCAATGCCCATGGAGCCCGTGGGGAACTGCCAGAAATCGGGCATCAAATACGGGTGGGGATAGCTGCACAGGCCGCGTGCGCTGCCAGCGCCAGTGGCCGCCGGTGCCGTGAGCTCCTGCCGGTAGTGGGCCAGGTCATCCTCGGTCAGCCGGCCCTCAAGAAACGCGCGCGCGTAAACGCCCGGCGAGCTGTGTGGCTGGAAGAAAACCAGATCACCCCGGTGCTGGCCCTCGCCCGTGCCCTCCCGCGCGTGAAAGAAGTGGTTGAAACCGGCTTCAAACAGGTCGGCCGCGCTGGCGTAGCTGGCAATGTGGCCGCCCAGGTCGCCATAGGCCTGATTGGCCCGGACCACCATCGCCAGCGCATTCCAGCGCATCAGTGAGGCCAGCCGCTCTTCAATGGCGAGGTCACCGGGGAACGCAGGTTGGTCCTCCACGCCAATCGTGTTGACATAGGGTGTGTTGAGGTCAACCTTCCAGCCAATGCGGGTCTCGTGGGCCAGCCGGGTGAGTTCGTCCAATATCTGGCGCGCACGTGCGGCGCCTTGTGAGTTGACGATGGCCTTGAAGGCATCTCGCCACTCCAGTGTTTCTTCAGGATCCGGGTCGACGGCAGGCAACGGTTCAAGCAGGTGATGGGCGGCCAGGTGGCGGGCGGGCAAGGGTACGTTCATGGGAGGTATTTTTGAAGCTTGTTCAGTTTGGAACTTTAGAGCGATTGATGCCGCATATGCGGCTGATTTGATGGGTTATTTTTATATTATTAAGTATAAAATGCTTTAAATAATCGCTTAATTGAAATAAAATGAAACTGGACACGACGGACATCAGAATTTTGAGCGAGCTGCAAGCCAACGGGGCCTTGTCCAACGTGGAGCTGGCCCGCCGGGTGCACCTGTCGCCCTCACCTTGCCTTGCCAGGGTGAAGGCGCTGGAGGCCTCGGGTGTCATTGCCCGCTACGTTGCCCTGGTCGATCCGCTCAAAATGGGTTTGGGGCTCAACGTGTTCATCTCGATCAGCCTCAGGGCCCAAAACAAGGTGTCGCTGGCCGAATTTGAGCAGCGCATTGCCGAGCACGACGAAGTCATGGAGTGTTACCTGATGACTGGCGACAGCGACTACCTGATCCGCGTCGCGGTGGCGGATATTGGTGCGCTTGAGAAATTCATCATCGAGCAACTCACGCCGATCCCGGGCATTGAAAAAATCAGGTCGAGCTTTGCGCTCAAACAGGTGCGTTATAAAACGGCGCTGCCGCTGTCCCGAGGGCGGGTTCAACACGGCGCTGACATCGCTTGAAAATTTATAGCGCTATGTTGACCAAATACGGGGGCTTGCGGCCGATTTACTCCACAAGATGGCACGCCAGGCAGCCCAGACACCTTTGAGCATCTGCATGGCCGGTTCCACCAGCGGCGCCAGCACCCGCACCACCACCACCTGTTCGTTGGGGCTGGTCGCCCCGGCGGTGGCGCGCAGGGCGTGTGCTTCGATGACGGCGCGGGCGCCGTCCAGCGCCTGCTGGCGGCGGGCCCGATGGAGCTTCACACCGGTGGCAAAGAAGATCGACGCCATGCAGCTATGGCCTGCCAAACCCAGCGGGCCTTTCATCAGCCGTGTGTCTTTCGCGTCCAGGCGGCCACGCTCCAGCCACAGTCCGGGCGCCTCGATGTGCTGGCAAAAACTGCCGCGTTCAAACGGAGCCTGGGCATGCGGAAGGCCAAAGGCGGTGACATCCCAGCCGATGAATTCGGCACCGGAGTCCAGCGCCAGCGTGAGGCGGTTTTCGGCCTGGCAGCCGTTATAACAAAGCGCTTCCATGGGCAGCCACTCCAGCCGCGCCTGGTCCTTCAGGTGGATGCGTGTGCGCTGCAGTGCCAGCTCCCCGTCCGATCTGTAGAAGCGCGTGGCGCCCGGCGTGGTGATCAGGCCATGGGCGTTGCCGCTTGCGCTGATTTGAAGGTCCAGCGTGTCGCCGCCGACCAGGCCACCCGGCGGATGCACCAGCACGTTGTGGCAAATGGCGTCGCCCTCGGGGTACAAGCTTTGCAGGATGCGCAAGGGGCCGTTGTGTTCATGGCGGGCGACGGCGCGTGCTTGCTCGCAGGTGTAGTCGAGTTTCAAGGACGCGTGCCAGGCCATGAAGTTTGCAACAAAAGTCAGGAACGAACGAGCTATAAATAGAGGAGCAAACTATTTAATCTACACGAGGGCAATTGACCAATTTATTCACTGAATCCGGTAGAAAAACGAAAAATCAGGTGTTCTGGCTGCCGCGGTGCGCCCAGCCCGTGGTGTGGTTTTCAATCGCGCTGAACAGTTCGTACATGGCCATGGCCATCGCGCCGACTACGACCAGGCCTGCAAAGGCCAGGCCCATCTGCATGGCTGAGCCGGCCGAGATCAACAGGTAACCGATGCCTTCGTTGGCGGCGGTCATCTCACTCACCGTGGTGCCGACAAAGGCCAGCGTGATCGCCACCTTCAGGGAGCCGTAAAAATAGGGCATGGAACGCGGCAGGCCGACCTTGACCAGCACGTCCCAGCGTTTGGCGCCCAGCACCCGCAACACGTCTTCCAGCTCAGGCTCCAGCGTGGCCAGGCCGGTGGCGATGTTGACCATGATGGGGAAGAAGCTGATCAGGAAGGCGGTCAAAATGGCCGGGCCCACGCCAATGCCAAACCACACTACCAGAATCGGCACAAAGGCCGCCTTGGGCAAGGCGTTGAAGGCGGTCATCAGCGGGTACACCGCCGCGTAGGCCAGGCGTGAGCTGCCAATCACAAAACCCAGCAGCACACCCACCACGATGGCGATGCCAAAGCCCGCCATCGTCACCCAGTAAGTGCGCCAGGCGTGGGCGCCAATGATGGCCTTGAACTCCCAGAACTGCGTCCAGATGCGCCAGGGGCTGGGGAAGATGAATTCCGAGACGCTGAAGGCCGAGCAGATGATCTGCCACAGCGCAATCACCAGCGCCAGCAAAATCCAGGGTGACCATTTTTCGAGTTTTTTCTTGTTCATGGCGGACTTCAAACTTTGGCTGGACTGGCTGTTGTTGTGGGCGTGGCGGCCGATTGCCGGATCGCGCCGATGTGGGAACGCAATTCGTGCACGATGTCGGTGAATTCTTTGGTGTAGGTGATCTCCAGGTCGCGCGGACGCGGCAAATCAATCGCTTTCTTCACCACAAAACGCCCCGGGCTCTTGCTCATCACGTAAACCGTGTCGGCCAGAAAGACGCTTTCGCGCAAGTCATGGGTGACCAGGATCACGTTGAATTTCTGCTCGGTCCACAGGTCGCGCAGAATGCACCACAACTCCTCGCGGGTGAAGGCGTCGAGCGCGCCAAAGGGCTCGTCCAGCAGCAGCATTTTGGGCTCGTGGATCAGGGCGCGGCAGATGCTGGCGCGCTGCTGCATGCCGCCCGACAGCTCCCACGGGAATTTGTCTTCATACCCGCCCAAGCCCACCTTTTGCAGCAGCTTGCGGGCGCGCTCTTCGTATTCTTTGCGCTTGGCCTTGAAGCTGCTGCGATAGGGTTCAACAATCTCCAGCGGCAGCAGGACGTTGTCCACCGTGCTGCGCCAGGGCAGCAAGGACGGCGCCTGGAACGCCATGCCCGAGATCTTGAGTGGCCCCGTCACAGCCTGCTGGTCAATCAGGATCTTGCCAGTGGACGGCATCTTCAGCCCGGTGGTGAGCTTCATGAAAGTGGACTTGCCACAGCCCGAGGGACCGACGATGGCGATGAACTCGCCCTGGCGCACCCTGAGGTCGATGGCTTCGACCGCAAAATGTTTCTGGGCCAGCAGTTCGTCGTTGTAGGCGAGCCAGACGTCGGAAAAATCAACGAACCAGGGCCGAGGCGTGTCTGTCACTCTGTTGTCCAATAAAAATGGCCGTTGACCCTCGTTGGAATTGCATAGTTAGCTATTAATAATGTAGCAATCCGGGTTTTACTTTTTGGCTGGCAAGACGTTCAGCTCGGCCTTGGTCGGCAGAAACGAGCCGTTCCAGACCGCGTCCGGGTTGATGCGCGTCTTGGTGTTGAAGGCGTCCGACACCTGGGACGCCATCAAGGATAGGCGCGGGCCATTGACTTGGCCAAAACCTTCGGCGCGGGCGTTGGGGCTGTTGATGACGGTGTCAATTGCCAGTTTCAGTCGGCGGGTTTCGAGTTCAACATTGATGATGCCGTCACGCGCCTTCACGTCCTGGATGGCTGCAGCTGGATTGCCAATCACATCCTTCATGCCTTTGGCAAATGCCACCAGAAAGGCTTTGACAGCCGCCGGGTTGTCCTTGATCAGTTTGGGTGACACGATGATGGCGTTGCCATACAGTTTGACGCCAAAGTCCGGGTAAGGCAGGACCACCACGTCTTCGGCTTTGACGCCGCGCGCCTCAATGTTGAGCAGGGACGTGAAGGTGAAGCCGGTAATGGCGTCCACGTCACCGCGCACCAGCATGGTTTCGCGCAGCGGCGGGTCCATGGCGGTCCACTGCACGCCCGTGATGTTGTTGGCTTTGGAGAAGATCGGAAAGGCGCGACGCCCCGCGTCAAACACCGGGGCGCCGAGTTTCTTGCCGTTCAGGTCCGCCGGTGTCTTGATGCCGGATTTTTTGAGGGCCATGACCGACGCCGGCGTGTCGTTGTAAACCATCATCACCGCCACCGGTTTGCTGGGGGCATCGGGGTTGTTGGCATGGAATTCCATCAGCGCGGCCAGGTCGGCAAAACCGATGTCGTAGGCGCCCGAGGCCACGCGGGTCACTGCGCCGCCCGAGCCGTTGCCGGCATCCACCGTGACATCCAGCTTGGCGTCCTTGAAATAACCCTTGGCGACGGGTGTCAAAAACAGCGCCGCCGGGCCTTCAAAACGCCAGTCAAGCTGGAACTTGATGGGGGTGTTTTGTGCAAGTGCTGCACTCAAGGTGCTTGCGAAAGCCAGGGCGACGGCGGTTTTGAGAATCAGGCGTTTTGACATGGTGGCTCCAGAGTTGACAGTTGAGGTGGATTGAAAAAGTCGGTGAAAGGGTTCAAGCAAAAATGATGCCGTGGCAAAGCATGGTTGAAATAGGGTGGCTGAAACAAGGTGCGCGTTTTGGGCCGTTCAGGCCAGCAAATCCGACAATGCGCGGGCCACGACCTTGGTCGCCCGGCGCAGGTCTTCCAGGTCAAGCCGCTCGTCGGCGCGTTTGGCATGGGATTCAAGCACCGTGCGCGGGCCGGCGCCATAAATCACGCCGGGAATGCCCGCCTCACAGAACAGGCGCACATCGGTGTACAGCGGCGTCCCCAGGGCGGGGATGGGCTCGCCGAACACAATCTGGCCATGTTTTTGAAGCGCCTGCACCAAGGGCTGGTTGCCGGGCAGCGGCTTGAGCGACCTGGCCAGAAGAATGCGCCGCACATCCACCGTGACGCCGGGGCTTTGGGCGGCGGTGTCGGCGATCAGGCGGCACAGCACGGCTTCGACTTCGGCCGGATCTTCCTCGGGGATCATGCGCCGGTCCAGTTTGAACGTGACACGCCCGGGCACCACATTGGTGTTGGTGCCGCCTTCTATCGTGCCGATGTTGAGATAGGGGTGCGTGATGCCCTCGACCTTGGAAGTGACTTGTTTATACAAGACGTTTTGCCGGTACAGCGCGCCCAGGATGGCATTGGCGGCCTGCAGCGCGTCCACGCCCGATTCAGGAATGGCGGCGTGGGCCATCTTGCCGTGCACGGTGACTTCCATTTGCAGGCAGCCGTTGTGCGCCGTGATGACCTGGTAGCTGAATCCTGCGGCGATCATCAAATCGGGCTGGATGAGTTTGTGCTTGAGCAGCCAGCCGGGGCCGAGTTCGCCGCCAAATTCTTCGTCGTAGGTGAACAGCAATTCGACGCTGCCGTGCGCCGGTTTGGCGACAGCCTCCAGCGCGCGCACGGCAAAGGTGTAGGTCGAAAAATCGCATTTGCTGACGGCTGACGCACGGCCATAGATCTTGCCCTTGGCGATCTCGCCGCCATAGGGGTCTTTGGTCCAGCCTTCCCCGGGTGGCACCACATCGCCATGGGCGTTGAGCAAGACCGTTTTGCCCGCGCCGCCCGCCGGACCGTACTTGCGGCGGATCACCAGGTTGGTGATGGACTGCAGGCCGGCGGCCAGAACCTCAGCTTGCGGCACCGGGTATTTCTCCGCCTCGAAGCCGAAGTTGTGCAGCAGCGCCGCCGTGCGCTCGGCGTGCGGGGCGTTGTCGCCGGGCGGCGTGTCGGTGGGCACACGGATCAGCGCTTGCAGAAACGCGACCTGCTCGTCAAAGTGGGCGTTAACCCAGGCATCCAGTTGTTGGTAGCTTGTCATGCGAAAGATCAGATTTCTGAGCCAAGTTGCGCCAGCAAATGCAGCATGGCCTCAACGGCCAATTGCATGTCGTCGGCGGTGGTGGATTCAAGCGGATTGTGGCTGATGCCGGCGTTTTCCCCGCGCACAAACAGCATCGCCTGGGGCATGGCTTCGTGCAGCTTCATTGCGTCGTGGCCCGCGCCGCTGGGCATTTTGAAGAGGGGCACGCCCAGGGCACTGACTGCTTTCTCCCAGCGCGATTGCCAGGCGACGTTGCTGGGCGCGGCAGATGCACGCATGGTTTCTTCAACGCTGAAATGCACACCCCGGCGTTCGCAAATGGACTTGAGTTGCGCCAGCACGTCACGCGCCAGCGCGTCGCGTTGGGCGTTGTTGGGCGCGCGCATGTCCAGCGTGAAGTCACAGCGGCCCGGCACCACATTGGTGGAACCGTTGGGCACATTGAGCATGCCCATCGTGCCGACCGAGTCGCCGTCCTGGCCCGCGCGTTTCTCCACAAACAGCGCCAGCTCGGCCACCGCCACCGCCGCGTCGCGCCGCTTGTCCATGGGTGTGGTGCCCGCGTGGCTGGCCATGCCGGTCACGCTGCATTGGTAACGCGCGCCGCCATTGATCGAGGTGACGATGCCAAGCGGAATGTTGTGCTCGTTCAGGACCGGCCCCTGCTCGATGTGGACTTCGACAAAGCCCAGGTAGTCGTCCGGATTGCGCTTGAGCTGGACGATGTCTTCCACAGGCAGCCCGGCGTGGCGCATCGCTTCGCGCATGGAGATGCCGTCGGCGTCCTGCTGGTCCAGCCACTCGGGTTTGAAGTCGCCGATCAGGGCGCCCGACCCCAGAAAGGTCGCCTTGTAGCGCTGGCCTTCCTCCTCTGAAAACCCCACGACTTCCAGATGAAACGGCAAACGTTTGCCTTGCCTGGACAGCTCCCGCACGCAGGCCAGGGGCACAAAGATGCCCAGACGGCCGTCGTATTTGCCGGCGTTTCGCACGGTGTCATAGTGCGAGCCGGTCATCAGGGTTTTGGCTTGGGGGTCGCTGGACAAATAACGCCCCACCACGTTGCCTACCGCGTCGATGCGCACCTCATCAAAACCGCTTTCCTGCATGCGGGCCTGGATCTGCAGGGCGCAGGCGCGGTGCGCGTCTGTGAGGTAGGTGACGGTGAGCTGGCCCTTTTCCGCGTAGCCCGGGTCGCTGTGAAGGCTCAGCGCTTCGTGCCAATCCCAGACATCATTGCCAAGGGTGGGTGTGATGCCAAACTTGTCGTTCAGGCGCATCTCCACGATGCGGTGGATGTTGCGCAGGCATTCGGTCAACTCAAAATCCGGGTGGTTGGACAGGCGCCGCTCAAAGCTGTCGATGATCTGATGGCGGTTCAAACCCGTGCCACGGGGGCCACGTACCGCCAGGATGAAGGGGAAGCCGAATTTGGCGTTGTAGCTGGCGTTGAGCTTCTGGATTTTGGCGAATTCTTGGTGGCTGCAGTGGGTCAAGCCGGCGCGGCCTTGTTCATTGGTTGATTCGGCTGTGAGGGCGTTATCGACCATGGCCTTGCCGGCCAACTCGGGGTGGGCGCGGATCAGGGCCAACTGGGCCTCCAACCCGGCTGCAGCCAGCACTTGCACCATGGCAAATTTGAGCTGCGCCACAGAGCGAAACGGGCGCTGGGCGAGGGCGCGCCCGGCAATCCAGGGTGAATGCTCGTACAAACCGTCGAGCAGCCGCGCTGCGGCTTCGGCCGACGCTGCGTTGACCTGGTTCAGGGTAATGGCCATGGCTTAGTTCGCCTCCTAGGGTGAAAACGGATGCGCCTGGCGCCAATGGCGTGCGATGTCGATGCGCCGACAAATCCAGACCTTGTCATGGTTCTGCACATAGTCCAGAAACTTCTGCAAGGCTTTCATGCGCCCAGGGCGGCCCAGCAAGCGGCAGTGCATGCCCACATTGAGCATTTTGGGCGCGTTCAGACCATTGGGGTCGCCCTCGGCGTACAACACGTCGAAACTGTCGCGCAGGTAGGTGAAAAAATCTTCTCCCTGGGCAAAACCCTGCGCGCTGGAGAAACGCATGTCATTGCTGTCCAGTGTGTAGGGCACGATGAGCTGTTGCGCCACGCTGCCATCGGTTTTTTGCACCGGCATCCAGAACGGCAGGTCGTCGCCGTAATAGTCGCTGTCGTATTCAAAGCCGCCGTAATCGGCGACCAGGCGATGCGTGTGGGGGCTGTCGCGCCCGGTGTACCAGCCCAGGGGCCGCTCGCCGGTGAGTTGCTGGATGATGTCCATGCCGATGCGCATGTGTTCCCGTTCAATCGCCTCATCGACATTCTGGTAACTGATCCAGCGCCAGCCATGGCAGGCGATCTCGTGCCCCAGTTGCTGGAAGGCGGCAGTCAATTCCGGATGGCGTTGCAATGCCATGCTGATGCCGAACACCGTGAGCGGCAATCTGCGGTTTTCAAACTCGCGCAGCAGGCGCCACACGCCCGCGCGCGAGCCGTATTCGTAAATGCCCTCCATGCTCATGTGCCGGGCTGCAAAACTGGCCGGGTTGAACATCTCGCTCAAAAACTGCTCCGAACCCGCGTCGCCGTGCAGCACCGAGTTTTCGCCGCCTTCCTCGTAATTCAAAACAAACTGCAAGGCGATGCGGGCGCCGTTGGGCCACATCGCGTGCGGCGGGTTGCGGCCGTAACCGACCAGGTCGCGCGGGTAGGGGGTGTTGATGGTTGCCATGCTGCAAGCCGCGGTCAGGGCGCGGTTAGGGCGCAGTCAGGGCGGCCGCGATGGTGCTGGCCGGCAGTCTGCGGTCGAATATCAGGTTTTCTTCAACGTGTTGCAAATGCAACTGCATCAGCTGCACTGCGCGGGTCTCGTCTTTGGCTGCCAGCGCCTTGACGATCTGGGCGTGCTCAGAGTTGGAATGCTCTGCCGCGTTGGCGCTTTGGTACATCAGGGTGATCAGGGCGCAGCGCGAAATCAGCTGCCCCAGCACCTGGGCCAGAACGGCGTTGCCCATCAACTCTGCCATGCGCACATGGAAGTCGCCCAGCAACTCGGTGCGACCGGACGCATCGCCGCGCTCCACTGCCAGTTTTTCTTGCGCCACATGATCCCTCAACACCTTGATCCGCGCGGGTGTGACCTGGGCGACAAACACTTGGGTCATTCCGGTTTCGATCATGCGGCGCACTGCGAACACCTGCCGGGCTTCGGCGACGGACGGTGCGGCCACAAAGGCGCCGCGCGCGGGTTCAAGGCGGATCAACTGGTGTTGTGAGAGTTGCAGCAGGGCCTGGCGCACCAGGGTGCGGGACACGCCAAAATGGTCAGCCAGCTTCTGCTCGGCCAATTTCGCGCCGGGTTGCAGGCGATGCTCCACAATCGCCTTGGTGAGGGCCTGCACGATCTGGCTGGTGGGCGATGAGTCCATGGCGCCATGATAACGACAAAAACCAAAAAGTGTATACACTTTTGCTTTAAATAATTTTTAAGCAATTTTTGAAAAGGGCTACACCATGGGCTTGAGCACACATGTTCTCGACACGATGCACGGCACTCCGGCCGGCGGCATGAAGGCGGCGTTGTACACCACGAACGGCGGGCAAGCCGTCTTGGTGAAGCGCTTCACGCTGGATGCGGATGGCCGCGCCCCGGATGGCCTGCTCTACGACAGCGCCCATCTCAAATCAGGCACGTACCGGCTTGAATTCGACGTGGCAGCCTACTTCAAGTCGCGCGGCGTCGCGCTGCCAGAGCCGAATTTTTTGAATATGGTCTGCCTGGACTTTGGCATCGCCCACGCCGACCAGCATTACCACGTGCCCCTGCTGGTCAGCCCCTGGAGTTATTCAACCTATCGGGGATCGTGAGCCGTCAAAGCTGGCCTTCGGTCAGGGTGTCGAGCTGGAAACGCCCGCTTTTGTCCCACAACCAGGTGTCGGTGTAGGTGACGCGGCCCATGCGGGCCGGCGCCGGGTAGGGCGCGACTTGGCGCACCATGCGTTCAATTTCGGCCATGACCTCGGGCGCGTGGGTCGGCGCGCGCAGCCAGTTGGTTGATATCACCTGGCCGCGGTTGCCGATCTCGACTTCAAAAACGCCGACGGCATACAAAAGCGGCTGTAGCTTGCCCTTGTAGATTTTTGACGCGTTGAGCGCGTAAAGGTGGCCGGCGGCGTCGCGCCGATAGTCGCGCGGCGTAGCGGCGTTGGATGTCGCAGTTGGCGCCGCAGCGGGCGGCGCAGGCGGTGGTGTCAGCGACGGAAACGCCACTGGCGGTTGCACCGGCACAGGCGTAGGCGCCGGCGGCGCGGGCATCGGTGCGGAGACGCAGCCCGCGATGAGGGCACCGGCCGAGGCAAGCGCCGACCACAAAAGGGGCCGGCTCGGCTGGATGGAATCGTTCATGGCTGGTCTCCTCTTGAATGGATTCGTCAAGTATAAAAGCTTAAACCGCCTGCTTTCAAGTTCGCGCGCCTATGGTCAATGCAGATGTTGCAAAAAGCCGCTACAAGCCAGGCCACCCGCTGGGCCGGGGCTTCGCGCCGCGCGCCGCGCGGCATCCTGAAAACTGTATACACTTTGCCCCACCGCCTTACCGCCATGAAAGACTGAGAACCATGGAATCCTATTACCTGGACTGGGCCAACCTGCTGTTGCGCTGGGTTCACGTCATCACCGCCATCGCCTGGGTCGGCTCCTCGTTTTATTTTGTTTTTTTGGACAGCAGCCTCACGCCCCCGGTTGATGAGGAGTTGAAGAAGCAGGGCGTCAGTGGCGAACTCTGGGCCGTGCACGGCGGCGGCTTCTACCACCCGGTCAAGTTCAATGTCTCACCGCCCAAGCTGCCGGATCACCTGCACTGGTTTTTCTGGGAGAGTTACTCCACCTGGATATCAGGTTTTGCACTGTTCACGGTGTCCTACCTGTGGAGCGCCAGCACCTATCTGATCGACAAGTCAAAGATGGACTGGTCACCCGCTGATGCGATTGGTGTGGCCATCAGTTTCCTGGTGGTGTTCTGGTTTCTGTACGACGGGATCTGCCGCATCTATGGCCAGAAGAAGAATGGTGACGCCATCGTGGGCGCCCTGGTTCTGGTGCTGGTCTGCATCGCCTCCTGGCTGGCCTGCCACTGGTTCGCCGGGCGTGCGGCCTTCTTGCTGGTGGGGGCCATGCTGGCCACCAGCATGAGCGCCAGCGTGTTTTTCTGGATCATTCCGGGGCAAAAGAAAGTGGTCGAATCCATCAAGGCCGGTTTGCCGGTGGACCCCATCCATGGCCAGCGTGGCAAGCAGCGCAGCGTGCACAACACCTATTTCACCCTGCCGGTGCTGTTTGCCATGCTCAGCGGCCACTACAGTTTTACCTACACCCATCCGCAGAACTGGCTGGTGCTAATCCTGATGATGTTTGCTGGCGCCGCCATTCGGCAATTCTTTGTGATGCGCCATGGCTTCAAGCTTGGGCGCAATGCCAACCCGCTGCCGTATGCACTGGTGGGGGTAGTGGCGATTGTGGGCGTGATCATCTGGCTGCAGCCAGCGCCGGTGGTTGCAGCAACGCCTGCCAACGCAACAATAAATATAGCTAACAATTCAATACCGGCGAGGGTCAGTGGCCAATTTGACTACCAGGATGTGCACAAGGTGCTGGAACAGCGCTGCTTCATGTGCCATGGCGCACAGCTGCAAATGAAGAACGTTCGGCTGGATTCAGCCGAGGGCCTGAAGCTTCATGCCCAGAACGTCTACCAGCAGGCGGTGGTGACCAGGATCATGCCCATGAACAATGCCACAGGCATCACGGAACAGGAACGCCTGGTCATCAAGCAATGGTTTGAGGCAGGGGCCAAGACGCCTTAGAGCACACGCATCGCGCAGGACGTAAAACACAGCACCTATCGCGAATCCCGACTGCAATCCGAACTCCAACTGCGCCAAGCCAAGATTGACGCCCCCCGGCATCCCCACGGCGCGCTTGTTGGCCCAGGTGTTGATTGCCAAGTACGATGACCATTTGCCGCTGTACCGCCAGGGTGAGATTTACGAGCGCACCGGTGTTCAACTCAGCAGTTCGACCCTGGCCGATTGGGTGGGTGCCTGTGGGGTTGCGCTGGCACCGATTGCCCAGACGCTCAAGGCCCAGTTGTTGCAAGCCTGCGTGCTGCATGCGGACGAGTCCCCCATCATCATCTTGGCGCGCAAGGGTCAGAAGACGCGTGGCTACATCTGGGCCTATGCCACTGGGGCGCATGAAGCCGATGACGCGGTGGTGTATCAAATCAAGGAGGGGCGCAGTGGCCAGCATGCCAGGGACTTCCTGCAGCATGAACCTCCAAGGCGCCGCATCGATCAACAGGTCGATGATCCGCCCAAGATAAAGCGTTGGAGTGGTCACCTGGTGGTGGACGATTACGGGGGCTATAAGGCCTTGTTTGTGCCGGGCACAGGCGGCGCAAACCTTGACGATGCCAATGCCAATGCCAATGCGCAGTCCATCATCGAGGTGGGGTGCTGGGCGCACGTCAGAAGAACGTTCTTTGAGCTGCATGTGGCGGCCAAGAGCACCTTGGCCGAGGTGGCGCTGGCGCATATCGGGGCGTTGTATGGGGTT
Organism: Rhodoferax sp.; assembly: GCA_031392945.1. GTDB lineage: Bacteria > Pseudomonadota > Gammaproteobacteria > Burkholderiales > Burkholderiaceae_C > JANYCG01. The sequence goes on from JANMVT010000290.1 coordinate 30,904, forward strand.
GAGCGCGCGATCCTCGCCGAGGGCCTGGATGTGGCAGGTGCCACCACGTGCAGGCAAAAGGATTTCAAGCCCCGGTTATTGGCGTTGCATGCCTGGTTGATGGCCCAGCGCGAGCGCGTCACGGATGGAACGGGCACCGCCGGGGCCATGGACGATGCCCTCAAGCGCTGGCCTGCGCTGATGCGTTACGCCGATGATGGGCGATTGCCCATGGACAACAACCGCATTGAGAACCAGATTCGGCCATGGGCGGTAGGACGCAAGAATGGGCTCTTCAGCGGCAGCTTGGCCGCAGGCGCGCGCGCCGCCGACATCATGAGTTTGATTCAGACGGCCAAGATGAATGGCATCGAGCCACTGGTCTATCTCGCCGATGTGTTGACCCGTTTGCCCACGTATCACAATAGCCGCATTGAAGAATTGCTGCCTACGCGGTGGCGGCCACAGGCCGACCCACGTCAATAAACCAATTGCTGCGGCGGAGCAAGGGGGGTGGGCACCGGATGTTTACGTTCGGCGTGCATCAGCGGCATGTAAAAAAACACCCGGCCCACTCAAGGCAGTTGCTGATCCATCCCTTTGGTCAGCGCGTCGCTGACCAGGGCTTGCGAACGGCTGTCGCCTGCAAAGGCCAGTGCGCTGCGCCGATGGACATTGCGTGTGAACTGGTCGAGCAGGATGACCAAGGCCAGGCGGTTCAGCGGGTCTGCTTCCCAGCCTTTCAAACCACCCGTAACGGCCTGCTGCACCCAGTCGTCAAAGCGGGTCTTGATGTTTTGGTCCAGCTCGGCGCCACCGCCCCACCAGAGGTCTTTGCGGCCGCCGCTGGGCCAACCCACGGCAAGGCCATCGCCGAACCAGAAGTCCAGCACGGTTTGGCAATCAGCAAGGGCTGTAATGGGGGATGAGGGCGCAGTGGTCATGCGGCCATTTTGCCAGCGCTGCCCCGAGTCGGCTTGTTAAAACCGGTAGAACAATGAAAAGTTCAGGCGGATCGGATTGCTCTGGGGCGATCCGCTTTCCGCCTTGAGCACATAAGCCAGGTCAGCCGACACATCCATTTTTTGATAGGCCCAGCGAAAGCCACCACCAATGCTCAACAGGTCTTCGTTGACGCCAAAATTCGACCGGACCTGGCCGCCATCCATGTAGATCAACGGCCTGAGTTGCGGCGCGAAAACCTCCGGACCCAAGGCCTCCAGGTTGACCGAATAGCCCCAATCACCACGAACCTTGGCATCGGCAAACCCTCTGACGGAATTGACCCCGCCCAGGCTGAATTTTTCACCCGGGATCAGGCTGTTGCTGCTGATCTGTCCACGAAGGCGGCCCGTGTAGACCCAATTGCCGCTCCTGTAGTTGCCATCCAGTCCAAATCGCCAGGTCCGCCATTTGAAGTCTGCCGCCACGTTGTTGGGCGTGGCGAAAAAACCTTGTGATGCATAGTTCGCCGGGGAATTGGCCGTGCCGCCATCAATGTTGAAGGCGTAGTCGAGGTTGCCGCCAAAACCGCCCCATTGCTCTTCCTGCCTGAACGTGTAGCGAACCGAAACTGGACGCGAACCGACGTTTTGATCCGGAACAAGCAGACCGGGAATCAAAGCCGCGACAGCGTTCCCGGCGGTGGACTCAAAGTGCTTGTCATCCAGCGCCACACCCAGCGTCTGCTGAAGCGGGCCGGTGCGCGGCAACGATTTGGTCAGGCGCACGCCCAAGAACTGGCCGCGACCCGTAACGTCGGGGCCGCCCTGTGCGCCCGCGCCTGAGTTGATGTCCGATGTCGTGTAATAGGCCGACAGGTTCAAGCCCCTTCCGTAGACCGGAAACTGGTAATAAAAACCCAGCAGGGAGACCTTGTCAATTTTGCCGGGATCCGTGGTGTAGGTGAACGAGGCCACATGGTCCCGGTCGAACAGATTTGAATGCTGGAAGCCAGCCGTCAGCCTTGAAATGCTGTCGTCCGGATTCTTTGGCGCAGCAGGCATGTTGCCGGTGTAGCCCAGGAAATAACTCAGCGGATGCGCGTCCTTGACCTTTAAAACCGCGTCCACCGAATCCGGCTTGGCCGACTCTTTGAAGGTTACCGTCACATGTTTGGACGGGTTGGTGTTGGCGGCGGTCAAGTCTTCGCCGATCTCGCGGATGTCGGGCACGCCACCTTCAACCAATCCGGGCAAACTGCGCCGGATGTTTTCTGTTGAAAAATGCTCGTTGCCCGAGACGTTGACCTTGTCGACGGTGAACTCGATGATTTGCAGCGTCACCTCGCCATCTTTGGGTTTTTGCACCGGCACAAACACCCGGTGGAACACATAACCCTCGGCGCGCAGAGCCTTCTCCAGGCTTATTGCCGCTTGCTCGATCTGGCCAAGTGCGCGCCTTTCTCCCGTGAATGGCACAAGCAGTTTTTCAGTTTCCGCCGGCGAAATGGGATTGTGGCCGTCGATCACGTATTTGTGGATGTCCAGAGTCGGCTCAACGATGGCGCTGGCCGGCGGCGCCAGGCTTTGCTGCGCCTGGGCGCTTTGCGCCAGCAAGCCGCATAACGAGATCAGCACAAGTGCAAGTGGACGAAGGGCAAAGGTGTTTTCGGTCATTGGCATAGTCATGCGATTTCAAAGCCTGCAGATGTCCTGGCCGGGCTGCCCCAGGGTCGCTCCAAACAGCTGAAGGATGCGCAGGTCGCTTTGGGTGAACAGTTCCGGGATGGGGAAGGGGTCGTCGCTCAGGAAACGCGGAACCGATTCCAGCCGCCTTGGCCGGCCATCCGCGCCGACAAAGCCGGTTTCGCCAACGCCAAAATCGCTGCGGCCCAGGGCTGTGGAAAGGTAGACGTGGCCGTCGCGCACAAACAGGTACAAGCCGTCTTCGCCGGTGGACGTCTGCGTGGCAAACAGGTTGTCCCAGTCGAACTCAAACTGGTCGGGCCGGGGCGCCGCAAACGCCAGCATGAATTCGGGGATGCCGGCCAGCAATCTGACATTGCGGTCGGCGCCTGCGAATCCGACGCTGTCCAGGGCGATCTCCAGCGGGGCGCCAGGCCCCTGCAAATAAGTCGCGCCCAGCCATGTGCGCATGAACAGGCCGTCCGCGCGGTCCGGCGAAGCGCCGCCACCCGCCGTGCCACCACCCGGCGCGGCACCTTCGAGCGAAGCGTCAACACAGGGCCCCTCGCAACTGATGTCCATGCCCGTGCCCCGGATGCCGACGGTTGAGGTGCGCGTCTGGATGGTCACCAGCTTGGGGTCTTTTTTGGCGATCAGGCCGGTGAAAACACGCAAGCCGCCACGCAAAAGTTGCAAGGCGAAATTGTCCGGCTCCTTGGACCGGCCGTAACTGAAGCTGTTGATTTTGAACACCGTCTGCGGGTTGAGCGCCAGGCGTGACTGGTCGCGAAAACCGATGACCGCGACGGTGTCGTTGCCGGTCTTGACCTCGTCGCCCAGGTACAGGGGCGAGCCGTCCTCTAGCTTGCGCGCGGCCTTGCCGGATTGCAGTGCGGAGGCTTCGCCATTGACCTTGACCACCCTGGCGACCACGCTGTCCGCTGGCGGCACGGCGACCGGCGGGTTTGGCCGCCCCTGCGCGGCGCGCTCTTCCAGGCGGCAATCCTCGCCGCAAATCCGCGCGTCAAAACTTGTGCCGCGAATGCCCACGGTGGCGGTGGCGGTGCGGAACTCGACGCTGCCGGGGCTGCGTTTGTTGATCAGGCCTGTTACCGCGCGCAAACCCCCTTTGAGCAAGCGCAAAAGGGCGCCTTCAGAGCCGGCGTCGTGGGCGTATTTTTCAATTGCAAAACTGGTCGATGGGCGCAGCGTGATCTTGCTGCCATCGGTGAAAGACAGGACGGCAAAACCCTTCTCGGTTGTGGTGATGATGTCGCCCTGGTTGACGGCATCGCCCCGGCCCAAAAAGCGCAGCGCCCCGCCGGTTTGCTGCGCCGTGGCCATGCCCTGCAAATGCTGGATTTCGCCGGCGCGTTGCTGGGCAGCCGCAGGCAACGCCAGGCTGGCAGCCAGGGACACCAGGGCCAGCGCCAAGCCTGGATTGACCAGGTTCGCCAGCCGCGTCATTTTTGAAGTGGGGGTGCTCATTGCCATATGCCCTTCAATAACACTGGTTCAGGCTGCGGCGCCGGCCGCTGAGCGACAGCGTTCCGTCCTCAGACAGCGACAACTCGTCGTATTCATCAAATTGATTCAGATAGGCCAAAAAGTCGGGCCCATACAGATTGGGCGAATTCCCGAAGGAGGAACTGTGAAGGTTGTCGGTCAAAAGGCTGAGGTCGGAGCCAAGCGTCACATTGAACGGCCCGATCAGGCCGGCCGCACAGCCCACACATTGCCCGCCGAGCGTGATGGTGCCGCCATTGGGTGCCGAGATGCTGGCGCCGCCCGTACCCGGCGTGAAGGCCAGGCCGCCGGAGGCCGCCAGATTGAAGGTGTTGGCCGCCACCACCGTGGCACCCCCGCCGTTGCCAATCACCAGCATGTTGCCATTGGTGGCGGCCATGTTGATGAAGCCTGCCGTAACGTTGGCTGCCGCCGTGGAGCCAGCGCCGCCAATGATAAGGATGGAACCGTTGGAAATGCCGTCCAGCGTCAGCGGGTCTATCACCGCCGAGCCCAACGCACCACCGAGCACCTGGATCGGGCCGTTCAGCGTGCTGATCAGCATGGCGCCGACGGTGGGCGTGCCGGCCTGCAATTTGGATTTGGCTGCAACGCTTGCGCCACCCTGGATCGTCAGTTCCCCAACAACGATGGTTTGATTGCCGCCGGATTGAACCAGGGACTCACCCAGCGCGTTGACGTCGCCGATCTGCATTTTTCCGGCGTTGAAGTAGTTCATGCCGATGGTTTGCGTCCCACCAGCGGTCAAGCGGGCGGACGACCCGACCGCACCGCTGAAATTGGCCACGGTCAACGTGGCCGGAGCCACCCCGCCAACCAGGGAGATGACCTGGTTGCCGACGGCGGAAATCTCCGCCCGGGGTGCCGCGCCGAAGGTTGATGACAAGTTGATCGACAGCGCGTCGGCCGATATCGACTGGTTTGCGCCGGATGCAATTCGCGTGGTGTTGCCGCCGGCGTTGCTGAGGTTGATGACGTCGCCGACATTCAGCGTTTGCCCGCCCGTGCCGGATTCAATGCTGGTAACGCCCGCGCCGAAAGTCGGCGCCTGCAGGGTCAGCGCCCCGGAGGTAGTGATGGTCTGCAGGGCGCCCACAGCCTGCTGCTTGATCCAGGTGTCAGAGCCAAAACCGCCGCCCGTGATGGTGATGCCGGTTACCGCTTGCACCGACTGCGTACCGCTGGCGCTGTTGCGGATGCCGGATTCATTCAAACCTGGCGCAGAACCGCTGCCACCGCCGATGTTCAACGCAGCAGACGTAAAGACGTTCTGTCCCGTAGCAGCGAGCAGCAGTGCGCCTGAGCTATCGCCCGCCCCGCCAGCCAGTGAAATTCCAGTTGAACTGTTGATGGTCTGGCTCGTGCCCGATGCGATCTTCGCCCAGGCGTTGGCTCCCGAACCGCCCTGTAGGGTGATCAAATCGGTTTTATCGTAGTTGGAGTTGTTCACATTGCCGATGGTCTGGCTGCCGAAGCCGGTCGAAATCTCAGCGTAGGCGCCGCTTGTACCACCTGTGAGCGCTATGTTTTTGCTTGCATCAATCGTCTGGCTGGAGTAGGCCTTGATCGACCCCGACGCTCCGGCGGCCGAACCGCCCTGCACGAATATGTTATCGCTGGGGTTGTTGCTGTAAATGTAGGTGTATCCGATGCTCTGCGAACCACCTGTGGACTGGATCGAAGCCGTCATGTTGGCGCCGGTGCCGCCAATGACAGACACGTCTGCGCCGGCCATGATGCTTTGCGAGCCCGCCGCCTGGATGCGCGCCGTCCCCCCGCTGCCGGCCTGCACCAGGATGTTTTGCGTAGGAACGTAGTAGTAATAGTCTGCCGTCAGGCCGATGTTCTGGCTGCCGCCTGAGGCAAGCAATTCGGCATTGGCGCCGGTGCCTGAGCCGCCTAACACCTTGATGTCGCCGCCGGCATAGAAGGTTTGGCTGCCAGAGGCCCGAATCGATGCGTAGGTGCCGTTGCCAGTGCCTCCCTGAACACGGATCTGATCCGTCACCGGATAGTAGTAGGTGTATTGGTTCCCAATGCTCTGCGAGCCGCCAGTGGCGACGATTTCAGCGAACGCGTTGACGCCGCTTCCGCCCTGCACAGCGACAATGCCGTTTGGGTAGGGAATGGACTGGGATGCCCCCGTGATAGAGGCGCTAGCGTTGTCGCCGCCCCCCAGCACCGAAATGTTGTTGCCGCCGTTGATGGATTGGGAATAGACCGCCTGGAGTTTGGCCGTGGCCCCATCTGCCGCGCCGGCCTGAATCAAGAGGTCATTGCCCACCGAAATCGATTGGTAGCCGGCAGAGACTATACCGGCGGTTGCACCGGTAACGCCAACTGACCCGCCGATGATCTGGAGGTCGTGACTTGCTTGCAGGCTCTGGCCAGACGTCGTGGTGCTGTTCAGCAGCGCTGTTCCGCCGCTGGCGACCACCTTGATGTCATTGCCGGCATTGAGCTGCTGATAGATGCCCTGGACCAGCGCATTGGCGCCGGACGCCTGGCCCCCGTTGATCTCAATGTTGTGGTGCGCTTGCAGATATGAATTGGCGCCCTGCACCGTGACACCCGCATTGGAGATTGTGTCGCCAGAAATCAACAAGTCGTGCCCGGCTTGCAGCGTGAGGTTGCCCGAGGCTGTGACGTTTCGCTGCCCGCCGATGGCGTGGATGACCACGTCGCCGACTGTATTGGAGACGTTGTAGCCGGCATTCAAGGTCAGATTTGTGACGTTGCCGATGTCGCTGCCCACCACGATGTTGCCATTTGTCGCGTTCAGTGAAAACGCACCGGCCGAGAGCGGGTTGACGCCGTTGAGCACCAGGTCTGGGCCGGTGCGGGCCAGGCTGAACCCGGCATAGTTCGCGTTGGTCACCGAAATGGCGCCTGTGCCGCTCAGTCCCGTGGTGAGGTAGAGGTTGGTCAGCGGCGTGTTGGCAACATCCACCGCGATTTCGTTCTTGGCAGTAATGTCCAGCGTGACCGCGCCGCTGGTCAGCAGCGGCGATGCGCCGGTGCCGACGTTGCCATTGTTGGCCGACAAAGTCAAGGTGCCACTGGCCGCGCCTCCGCTGTTACGCGTGTCAATTTGCAGAGCCTGGGCGCCTGCTCTGAGTATGTCGCCTGCGCTGGCTGTCAGATTGACGCTGCCGCCCGTGGTGACGATTTTTTCCACGCTGACGTTCTTGCCGGCGCCAGACGTGGCGGCGGTCACGCTGCCATTGGTCTGAATCGACGTCAGATTGACGTCGCCTCCAGTGTAGAGCTGCACGCCGCCACTGGACAGGGCGAGAGAAGGTGCCGTGACATTGGCTGAAGGGGCTGAGACGTACACATTGCTGCCGGCTCCCAGGGCGCCCGTGGTGGAAACGGACATGTCCGTGACGGCGGATGACGACTCGCGGTAGTACTCGTTGATGCCCGTGTTCGATTTCCACGTGACAGCCAGGGCGTTGCCCGGCCCGACGACGGTCAGGGTCTGGTTGCCGCCATTCGCGGTGACGCTGGAGCCGCCTGCAGCACCGGCGGTGGTTCCATCTGGCCGCACATCCAGGCTGGTCAGCGTCCCGGTAGAGGCGACGGTGAATTTGCCACTGGTGGTCAGTGTCAGGGCGCTGGTGCTCGTCAAATTCGCCTTGATATCGCCACCCGTGGCGGTCATGTTCACGGAGCTGGCCGTCAGGCTTGCGCCGTTGGTCACCAGGTCGATGCCACCGGGCGCCGTGATCGTGGCGCCACTGGCGGTCATGGCAACAGAGGGAGCAAAAGCCCCCGTGGTGTTTACCGTAAGTTGGCCATTCGTTGAAAGGTTGCCGGTGTTGAACGTGGTTCCGGTGACATTCAGCCCATTGGTGCCGGTGAGCACGCCGGTGGTCAGGCTGCCGCCCGAAACCGTCAATGAATTGTTGGCCGTCACCGCACCCGTCGTCAGGGTGGCGCCTGTGAGGTTGACGTTATAGGCGCCTATCGTGCCGACTGCCAGGGCGCCAGAACCGGCGCCGACGCTGGCCGCGTCGGCGTAATAGCCGGTGTTGGTGGAGCCGCCTGCGATGGAGCCCGCACCCGCGTTGACAGAAACGCCAGCGCCGCCGGTCACATACGCCGAGGTCTGGCTGCTGATGTTGCCACTGGTGGCCAGCGTGCCGCTGGCAGTCAGATGAATCTCGTCCGTCAGATAGTTATAGGTGTTCAGGTGCGGAATGAACGTATAGCTGTACGGATAACCTCTGTGCGTCCCATTGCCAGTGACAGTGCCCAGGGATAGGTTGGCGCCGCGCACATTCACGGATGGGCCCACGAGGTTACCGGTTGTGATGTTGCCGCCCGCGATATCAACGCTATTGCCCACGCTGTTGGCGCCGACGCTGGACGAGTTCACGTTGCCAGCGGTCACTGCACCGGGGCCGGCCGCCAGATTGACGTAGCCGGCGCTAATGTTGTTGGTGCCCGGCGCGGCTTGCGTCAAGGGCCCAGTCGACGCCAGATAGACGTTATTCAGGCCCGTGGTCGAGAGGTTCACGTCGCCGTAAGTAAGGCCACTGCCAGCAGCAGTGAAGCGGAACTCGTTCAGCACATTGGCGGCCTGGACCACATCACCAATCGTGATGGTGGAGCCATCGCTGGTGGCGTTGACCGAAAGGTCCTGCGAGCTAAATGTGGACGTGCCGCCATTGCCCATCCCCGCTGCCGAGGCTGACAATTTGATGCCGGTCACCGTTTTGGCGACACCTGCCAAGTCATCTGCCGAAACAAAGAACTGCCCGCCGCTGCTGCTGGCGCTGATGACGCCATTGGTGTTGATGTGGACGGCCTTGCCGACGTCGCCGATGTTCTTGCCTGACGACAGGGTGACGGTGCTGGCGGCACCAGCAAAGATGTCCATGGGACGGGTGAAACTGGCGTCGCCGATCACGCCATTGACGGCATCGTCGGCGGTCAAACTGACGTTGCCGCCCGACGTGATGTCAGCAGCGGTGTTGTCAAGAGTTGTCTTGATGCTGCCCCGGCTCGAATTCAAGCTGACAGTGGATCCAGCCCCATTGGCTGTGATCGTCTGGAACGCGATGTCTGTGCTGGCCGTGATGTTGACCGAGGCGTTTGTGCCGGTCGTGGCCAAGCTGCCAAGCGACACGGAGTTAGTGCTTGATGAGAACGAGCTTGAAAACTGGGATGTGTTCGCCCCCATCGCGCTGATCGGGCCGTCCGTCGTAAATACCGACAGGCTGCTGGACGTGGCGGCCAAGTTGCCGGTGGACGTGACGGCGCCGCTGCCGTAGTTGCTGATGTTGATGGAAGACCCAGTCAGCCCGGCCACATTGATCACGGTCGGCGTCAGGACATTGGGAGTGTTGAAATTGCCGTCATGGTCATAACTCGTGCCCGCCTGCAAAAAGATGCTGCCGCCTGCCGTCAATGGGTTGCTGATGGTGATATTGCCAGCGCCAGAGTTGACCACCTGAAACGAGTTGCCCGCCGTCACTGTGCCCAGATTGATGTTCCCAGTGGTGACAAACCGCTTGGACCGGTTGGGCCCCAAGTCCGAGGAATTACGGTAATTTGAACCGGCGTTCACAAACACGGAGCCGTTTGCCGCCGACACATTGGTGGCAGTGATATCGCCATTGTCCCTGGTCGTCAATTGGATGCTGCCAAACCCGCCAGCCGTCAGCGTGCCAGCGGCAATGGGGCTGACGTCGGTGCAGACACTGAAACTCAAATTGCATTTTTGGGCATTGACGACGATCCCGCTGTTGCCGGTCGTCGTGGCGGTGCCGATGGTCACGGGACCGGCGGCAGACGCATTCAGGCTGGCGCTGGTCACGCTGCCCAACGTCATGGCACCTTGGCTGTTCAATGTGACAGGCGCTCCGGTCAAATTCAGCGTGGTCGAGTTCAGTCCGCCATCAGTCACATTCAACTGAAAGCCCGACGCCAAACCGCCTGTTGAAACCGCATTCGCCGCAAGAAACGTTCCGCCATTGGCCAGCGCCAGTGTTGTCAGGTTGTTCGCCCCTGTGATGGACGTTGCGCCAAGCCCGGCGACCGTGCCGGCCAGGTTCAGCGATGACAGCGGCGCGCCGGCGCCTGAAATCGATATGAAAGCCGGGGCGGACATGCCTTGCAGCGTCAACCCGATGTCGGGCGTCTGCGCTGGCAAGGCAAGCATCAGCGGCGCGGCGGCCGATCCGGTGGAAAGGCCGCTGTTGGCGGCGTTGACCGAGAAGAAAGGCGCCGTGATCAGGCCGCCCCCGGCCTGCTCCACCCCACCGGTGGAAGTCAAGAAGACGCCGGAACTTCCGCTCACTGTGCCCACGCGCAAGGCTTGGCCCGCCAGGTTGTTGAGCTGCACTGAGGAATTTGCCGATGTGGCATTTACCCGGCTGGCCGCATTGACCGACCCGCTGACTGACCCGCCCGTCGCCGACAGATTCACCGTGTCCGCCTTGACCTGGTTGCCACTAACGCTGCCCGCCGTTGCTGAGAGCCCCGCAGTGCCGGTGGTGGTGTAAATGCCGTTGAAGACGCCGGTCTTGCCAGTGGCCTGAATTGACCCGCTGCCCGCGTTTACATTGGCACTATTGACAAAACCGAGCGTCGACGCAAGGTTGACCGCGCCGCCGCCTGAATTGATCTGGCTGGAATAGGTTTCGTTGCCCGAGGTCGTCAAATCCACCGCGCCGCCAGTGGTGGTGATGGTGCCTGTGCCGGAGATGCCGACTGCGTGCAGGGTCACCGCGCCCGCCGTGGTGCTGATAGCCTGGTTGACAAAAATCTGGCCGTTTGCCGAATTGAAGGCGGGGCCGCCTGCGGTTGCCGTCAAACCGGCGCCCGGCGCCGTCAGCGATATTGCGTCGTTGATGTAAATGTCGCGCTCAGCCTGCAAGGTGATGGTGCCTTTGACCTTGGCCATGGCGGCTGCCGAAATGGTCGCCACGTTGCCGGTTGCCGTGCGCACATTCCCTACGGTCACGCTGGTCGCGAAATCAGCAAACTGGTCCACCACTGACGGCAAAATGCCGCCCGTGCTGGACACCAGAATATCCAGCGGGTCCAGCAGCAAAGTGCCGCTTCGGCCAGCGGGCGCACCCAAATCGGCTGTGCCGTCAAATGCCAGGTTGGCTTTGCCTGACACTTCGGCGCTGCCGCCACTGCCGCCATTGGGGCCGCCGCGCACCGACAGGTCGCCGTAATACCGCGTGTTTTCATCGGCCCAGACCACTACTTTGCCGCCGTCGCCGCTGTCGGTGGCGTCGGCCTTCAAACTGGCGCCTGGCGCCACGTAGACGCGGCTGGCGTTTTGCACCGCCGCGTTGCTGCCCTGAAAGTCGCCGCCCACCAGAACCTGCCCGCCACCCGCGCTGCCTGAGGCATCCACAACCGCCAGAGACTCCACCGCCACGCGGTCGCCCAGCAACTGGATGTCGCCGCCTTTGCCACTCGACCCTACGGCCGACACCAAACCGGCCACGCGGGTTGTGCCGCCCGTGCTTTGAATTTTGACGCTGCCACCGGCCAGCCCGTCGGCGCGCGTGATGCTGTCCGACGTCAGCGTCACGCCATTGCTGCCCTGCAGGCGGATGCTGCCGTCGCCGTCCTGCACCATCTTGTTGGCGCGGATTTCGCCGCTGTGGCGCAGGGTGCCAGCAAACGCCGACACCGCGCCGTTGTCGGCCAGCAGTTTGCCCAAGTTGAGCACCGAATCGGTGGGCGCCTGGATCTCGAACGTGACGCCTTCGAAATCAAGGCTGGAGATTTCCAGCTTGCGCCCGGCCGCCAGCAGAATCTGCCCGCCGGGTGCCTGGATGATGCCGGTGTTCTGGATGTCCGGCGCGATCAAGGCGATGCGCCCGCCGGGGCCGGCGCTGATGACGCCGTCATTGCGGATGCTGCCCGCGCCAGGAGCCGCCAAAAAGCGCAACTTGCCGGCCAGGAAATCGCCGTCCGCCATGTCCAGCGTGGACGCGACGAAACTGTTGGTGTCGATGCGCGCGCCCGCGCCGATGACGATGCCATTGGGATTGAGCAGGAAGACGCGGCCATTGCTCTGCAAGCTGCCCAATATCTGCGAGGCGTCGCCACCGACCACACGGTTGAGCATGGCGCTGGACGCCGACGGCAATCCGATCTGCACCACGCCGCCCGCGCCGATGGAAAACGCCTGCCAATTGACAATCGCGCCGCTGGACGCGTTGATTTGCATGGCGTTGGCCGAAGGGCTGGAGATGACAACCTGGCCGTTGACGACCGACGCGCCCTGCGGCAAGGCGCCGGCGGCCCACACCGCGCTGCTGAAGACGGGGTTGAAGGCCAGCGCAATGGCGACGGCCAAGGTCGTGGCCTGACGCGTGGCTTGGCGTGTGGCAATAGGTTTTGACTTAGATTTCCGCATTTTCGCGACCCCCAAAACGCTGCGCCTGGGTTCTGACCGACCGATCAGACACTGCAATCGCGCAGTCTCAATTTGCAATCTTGTGCAACACAATAATACATCTGTTGCGGAAATTAGGTACTGATTTTTACCCTTTGTGGCTCGGCCTGCGTCAACTAATTAACGCCTTGGCAAGACATGGGGCAAGGCTTCGGTGCGGCAAGCTACATGGCTTTGAACAGGTGCGCATACAGGCGGCTGACGGCGTGTTTTAGCGTTTGGCCGCGCAATTGCAGCCACAACTTGCCGGCTTCGTCGCGGGTTACAACTTTAATTTGGCTGGCGCGCACCACGCTGCCCCGGTGGATTTGCCAAAAAACAGCGCCATCGAGCTGCGGCAACAGGTCTTTCAGCGGCGTGCGGATCAGGTACTCGTGCTGTGCGGTGAACACTTGCACGTATTTGTCGGCGGCTTCAAAGCGCATCACCTCATCGACGGGCACCATGTGGATGTGGCTGCCCACGCTGGCCTGGATCACCGTCAGGCGCGCGGGCGGCACGCTTGGGCGCCGCGCGGCGCTGTCGCCCGGCGGGCGCCCGGGCGCGGGCAGGGCGAGCGTGAGCGCGCGAAGCTGCGCCAGGGTTGCTTCAAAATTAATAGCTTCCTGCGAATGGCTGGCAAGGGCCAATTGGACTTTTGCCACGGTTTTTTGCAATCGCGCGGCTTGCACCGGCTTCAGCACATAGTCGATGGCCTGCGCCTCAAACGCCTGCACCGCGTACTGGTCGTAGGCGGTGACGAAGACCAGGGCGGGGAAGGGTCGGGCGTCGGGCCCGGCGGTGTCCCAGGCGTCGGCCAGGGCGACTGCGGCGTCCAGCCCGCTCATGCCGGGCATGCGGATGTCAAAAAACAGCACTTCAGGGCGCAGGCGCAGGGCCTCGCGCACGGCCGATGCGCCGTCGCCCACGGCAGCCACTACCCGCAGGACCGGCCAGGCGCGCGCCAACTCGGCCTGCAGGGCTTTGGCCAGCAGGGGTTCGTCTTCGGCGATCAGGGCGCTGGGGCTCATATTTGTCCCAAATTGGAAGAAATCGTGACGATTGCCCTCGTCCCCATTGGATAGTTTGCTTCTATAGTAATAGCATTTCGCGCATCGCCAAGCGTTGCCAACCGCTCCCGCACCTGGGCCAGGCCGAAGCCGCCTGCGCGCGCCTGGCTGCTGCGCGGGCCCGCGTTTGGCGTTGTGCCCTGGATGTTGGGCAAGCCAACGCCAGTGTCGATCACTTCGATCGTCAACCGGTCGCCCCTGGCGTCATTGCCGTCATTGCCGCTTTTGCCAAGGCCGTTGCGGCGCGCCCGCACCGTGATCTCGCCGCCTTCGACTTTGGGCTCCAGCCCGTGCTGGATGCTGTTTTCCACCAGCGGCTGCAGCAGCAGGGGCGGCACTTGCAGCGCGCCCAGTTCGCCCGGCAAATCCAGTGTGAAGCGCAGGCGCGGGCCCATGCGCACGGCCATCAATTCGAGGTAGTCGCGCAGGCGGTCGAATTCGGTTTGCAGGGGGTGCAGGGTGGCGCGCGAGGCGCCCAGCGTGGCGCGCAGGTAGTTGATGAGGTGGTCCAGCATCTGCTGCGCCTGCTGCGGCTCGGTGCCGATGAGGGCGCGCAGATTGGCGAGGGTGTTGAACAGCATGTGCGGCTCCAGCTGGGTCTGCAGCAGCTTGAGCTTGGACTCAGACACCTGGTGGCGCGCCTCGGACATCTTGGTCTCCAGGTAGGCGCTTTTGTTGCGGCTGTAAAAGTAATAAGTGGCGGTGATGCCGGCCAGTGCGGTGACCCCGATGGACACCGGCAGTTGCAAGCGGCCATGTTCGTTCCAGGACGACCAGCCAAACCAGGTGTCACCCGCCACCGTGCCCAGCAAATAACCGGCGACGATGCCTGTCAGGGGCAGCAAAATGCCGGTGATGCCCTGCGGCCAGCCAGTCTCTGCCGTTGACGCAAACAGGTGGCGGCCAAAGTCGATGATGGCCCAGGTCGAGGTGCCTATGAAAATCGAATAAACCAGGGGCAAGACATAGGGAATTTGCGGCTGGAAGGCAAACTGGATGGACGCAACAGCCAGGCAGAAGGCCATGGTCTGCAAGAAAAAGCGCAGCTTGTCCAGCCAGTCAATTTTCATTGCCGGTCGTTCTGGCGTTGCAGGCTTTCACGTTCGCGCCGCACCATGCGCTCGCGCAGGCCGCTGCCGGTGCCCAGCACGAAGACCGCGATGCCGTGCAGGGCCAGGCCCAGGCCCCAGCCCATGGCCGGGTAGATGGACCAGGGGCGGCGGCCCATCGCCTCGCCATTGGCCGACATGAAGTACAGGAAAAGGTTGACCAGCACGTAGAGCGTGGCATGCGTGTACCAGCCCAGTTTGGCGCCCGCGCGCTTGCGTGCCAGGCGGTCGATTTCTTCAGGGGTCAGGGGTGCATTCATGGTTTTTGATTCTATGCCTTGGCATCAGGGCCTGGCCGTTGAAGGTAGCCGGTGCTTCTGGAAAAAAGCCGTGGTGCGCTCATGCAGCGGCGGCATCTCTTTGGCGCGGTCAAACCTTGGGCAGCAGCCAGATGTCCTGTTGCGCCTGCTCCGGCGCATTGGCTGGGTAAAACACGGTGACGGGGCCGTTGTTCGCGCTGGCTGGCAACTCGACAAGGCCGGTGGCGGCGCGAACCGGGGCAATTGTCAACGCCGCTAAGGCGCATGCGGCAATGCTGGTGGCTAGCCAGCGCAGCGTGGCAAGGGTTGTGGAGGTCATCGTGGGATCCTTTGCGCTTACCAGGGATCACGCTGGGCAGTCAGCCGGGCGCGTTCCCGCGTCACCATGCCTTCGCGCAGGCCGTTGCCGGGCATGAAAACGAACACAAACAGGCCGTGGATGATCAAGGCAACGGCCCAGCCAAAAGCAGGGAACATGACCCAGGGCCTGCCACTGAGGGCTGCGACAGCCATCAGGCCCAGGTTGACCAACACGAAGACAAAGGCGTGCAAGTACCAGCCGATCTTGCGGCTGGCGCGTTTGTGGGCAACGCGGTCAAGGTCATCGGTGAAGTGTGTGGTGCGGCTCATGGTGATTTCCTTCAATGTGAAAGTGATTTGGGGTTGCGGTGGATGGACTTTGCCTGGGGTTGCCCTGGTTTGCGAGGCGTTTGCGATGAAACGCTAGGCCAGCGGCGCGAAATGCAGGCTTCAGGGTGTGAGTTGATGGCGAACTATTGGTGTTTCCCTTAAATATGACAAACCCAATGCCATTCACCCTGAGTCCGCTTGCGGGCTGGCATGCCTTTACGGCGTAGTAGTCAAAAAACCGGGGATGGGGTCGTGCATGTGCTTTGACTTGGTCGGCGGGAGCGGGTTGGCGTGGCACTCAGCTACACGGCTGTCCCCCGCGTCGGCCTGGGGCCGACTGCTCCTCCTTGACGCCGCTGCGCCGAGTGCCACGCCAACCC